>JAUIHG010000103.1 GCA_030432405.1 Bacteroidia bacterium
AGGCACCTATGGGGTCGTGGTGCAGGATGCCAACGGGTGTACGGCCACCGGCACCTGGACCCTGGCTTCGGTGAGCAACCTGAGCGTTTCGCTGCTGGGCGTGGAGCCTGCCTGCGGCCAGACCAACGGCCAGATTTTGGCGGTGCCCAGTGGGACTGCCGGACCTGTGGTTTATGCCTGGAGCACCGCAGAAGATGGTCCCTTCATCGACAGCCTCGATCCCGGGTTTTACAGCGTCGCAGTCCAGGACAGCTTGTGCAGCGTCAGCGCCACGCTGGTGCTGGGCAGCAGCGGCGGGCCCGATCTGAGCACCGGCACAACGGATGCGGATTGTGCTGCAGCCATCGGTTCTGCATGGGTCAACGCCATGGGTGACGGACCCTTCAGCGTCTTGTGGAGCGACGGGCAAACAACCGATACGATCAGCGGCCTGCTGCCCGGGACCTACAGCGTATTGGTCACCGACAGCAACGGCTGTGCCTCCACGGCCAGCGTCACGGTCGGGGAAGCCAGCACCTTGAGCGTGGGTACAGCCGTGCTTTCGCCGAGCAGTTGTGGGGCCAGCGACGGCAGTGCCAATGCGGTACCCAGCGGGGGCACACCGCCCTAGACCCTTGTGTGGGGCAATGGCGATACAGGGCCAATTGCCGACAGCCTGGCACCGGGCATCTACACCGCTTTGGCCACGGATGCAGAAGGCTGTACTGCTGAGGCCAGCGTCCTGGTGGTGGACGGCTTCGGTTTGGGCTTGAGCACCTCCGTCATGGATGCATCCTGCGGCAGTGCCGACGGGAGCGCCACAGTCAGTGCCGCATCCGGTACGGCACCCTATACCTTTGCCTGGAGCTCCGGCGACAGCACGGCGAGCATCGGCGGCCTGGCCCCGGGCAGCTATACCGTCCTGGTGCAGGATGCCAACGGGTGCAGCGATGCCGCGGTGGTGGACGTGGCCGGTTCCAGCGGCTTCAGCGCCGTGGTTTCGGCAAGCGCCGCCGGCTGCACCGGCGAAGACGGCACCGCCTCGGTGCTCCTTGCGGGAGGCCTGCCGCCCTACACGGTGCTGTGGAGCACCGGCGATACCACAACCGCTGTGGACAGTCTGGCGCCCGGCAGCTACAGCATTCTGGTGGCGGATGCCGCCGGGTGCACGGCCATGGACAGCTTCACCATCGGTTTCGACTGTGCCGGACCGCCCACCGTGGTGCGCGACACAGTCGCCACCCATGAAGGCGTTTTCCTGGTCATCGATGTGCTGCAAAACGACACGGATTCCTCCGGGCTAGCCGGCCTGCCGAGCATTACCACAGCGCCGGTGCACGGCAGCGCGGCGGTCCTGGCGGACGGCAGCATCGGCTACAGCCCCGATCCCGGCTTCATCGGACTGGACTCCCTGCAGTACACCTGGTGCAACCCGGACGGCTGCGGATCGGCCTGGGTGCTCATTTATGTGGGCATCGGCGACAATCCCCCGGTGGCCCTGCCGGACCTGGCCAGCACCGAGCCCGGTGTGGGCGTGTTGATCGCCGTAGGCGAAAACGATTTTGATCCCGATGGCCAGCCCCTGAACTGGGTGCTGACGGAGGCTCCGGCGCTGGGTTCGGCGGCACTCGGCAGCGGTGCCGGCGATGGGGTGGCATGGTATCTGCCGCCGCCGGGCTATGTGGGAAGCGTGGTCTTTGGCTATGCCGTCTGCGATCCGGCCGGGCAATGCGACAGCACAACGGTGACAGTGCTGATCGACGGTCCGGGGGCCAACGAACCGCTGGCCGTCGACGATGCGGTCAGTACGGCGGCAGGGGAGGCGCTGACCATCGATCCCCTGGTCAACGATTTGAGCGGCGGTTTCCCGCTCGATCCCACCAGCGTGGCCATCACCGGTATGCCGGCCAACGGCAGCTTCAGTGTGGATCCGGTAACGGGTGTGGTCACCTATATCCCCAACCCGGGCTTTACGGGCACCGACGCCATCACCTACCAGGTGTGCAATACGGCCGGTTTCTGCAGCAGCGCCACCATTGTCATCACGGTGGGCAGCACCGACAACCCACCGGTGGCGGTGGATGATGTGGCCTCCACGGCCGAAGGCACCCCCGTTTGGATTCCGGTGCTGGCCAACGACAACGACCCGGACGGTGACGGCCTGCTGCCGGTGATCGCCACACCGCCAAGCCAGGGCAGCGTGGTGGTTTTGCCGGACGGCAGCATGGTCTATACGCCTGATCCGGGTTACAGCGGCAGCGATGCCTTCTCCTACCTGTATTGCGATGCCACCGGGAACTGCGACGATGCCACGGTGTTTGTCACCATCGCTGGGGCCAACCGTTCGCCGGAGGCGGTCCGCGACTACAGCCACACTGATGCCGGCACCCCCATTACGCGCAACCTGCTGGCCAACGACAGCGATCCGGACGGGGATCCGCTGGTGCTGAGCATCCTTTCCGGCCCCTCGATTGGCGCGGCGTCCATCGGTGCAGGCGGCAGCGTCACCTACACGCCATCCGGCACGGATTACAGCGACTCCCTCCAATACCAGATCTGCGACCCGGAAGGTGCATGCGATACGGCCTGGTGGATCATCACTGTTGGCACTACGGCCTTCCCGCCGGTGGTGCTCGACGACAGCACCAGCACCCTCGCCTGTACCCTGGTGGTGGTCAACCTGCTGGCCAACGACGTGGATCCCGACCTCGGTGGCGGCCTTGGCTCGGGCAGTTACGGTCTGGGCCTCGAAGCGCGGATCACCACTCCGCCCGCCTTCGGCGAAGCCCTGATCACCGACGACAAAAAACTCGTCTACCTGCCGCCCGATGGCTTTGTGGGCGTGGTGGACATCGGCTACGAAGCCTGCGATACAGACGGTTTCTGCGCTTCGGCCACCGTGCGCATTTGGGTACTGCCCGGCATCCTGCCGCCGGCGGCCTTTGACGATGCCTACAGCATGCTGGGGGGCAGCACCCTGGGCAGCTTTCCGCTGGACAACGATGTGGACCCCAACGGCCACGATCTGGTGGGCCCGGATGTGCTCAGCGGCCCGGCCAACGGCAGCCTGACGGTCAATGCGGACGGCAGCGTGAGCTACACGCCGAGCAGCGGTTTCGTCGGCCTGGATTCGGCCCGCTACGCGGTATGCGATACGGTCAGCGATTGCCTGGGCATGCCGCGCTGCGACACGGCCTGGATCGTCTGGACAGTGCTGGACCCCGATCCGGTGGATACCAACCGGGCACCGATGGCGATCAACGACACCATCTGCACCGAGCCGGGCCTGGACGTGCTCATCGATGCACTGGCCAATGACCTGGATCCGGACGGCGATGGGTTGTTCCTCAGCCTGCTGGGCACCGGCACCCAGGGCACGGCCACGGTGGGACTGGACGATCTGGTCACCTATGCGCCGGGGCCGGATTTCGCCGGAGGCGACAGCATCCCTTATGTGGCCTGCGACGGCGACGGGCTCTGTGATACGGCCTGGATCTTCATCTGCCTGGAACGGGACTTTTTTGTGCCGGACGTCATCACGCCCAACGGCGATGGGGACAACGACGCCTGGGTGATCGATGGCCTGGAGGCCTATCCGAATGCGGCGGTGGTGATCTACAACCGCTGGGGCGATGAGGTCTACGCGGCCCAGCCCTACGCCAACGATTGGCGCGGCACCTACCGCGACCGCGGCCAATTGCCCGACGGAACCTATTACTATGTGCTTACGCTGGGCGACGGATCGGCACCGATTGCCGGTTTTGTAGCCGTATTCCGATAAGCACGCAATCCCACCGACCATGAAGCGCTCCACCTTCCATCGCCCAGCCTCCGGCCCGAAGCATCCCGTTCGGGGCGCTTTTCTGCGCCTGGCCGCGGTTGTGGTGGTGCTCTGCTCGGGCATGGCCGTTTTTGCGCAGCAGGACTACCAATTCACCCAGTTCCAGTTCAACAAGCTGGCGCTCAATCCGGCCTATGCCGGCAGCCGGGGCATGTTCAGCAGCACGGCCGTGTACCGGCACCAATGGACGGGTTTTGAAGGCGCGCCGCGCACCATGAGCCTGGCCCTGCACAGTCCGGTGGGCCGGCAACGGCTCTCCATCGGAGCGCTGTTGTTCAACGACCGCCTGGGCGTCAGTCAGCAGACCGGGCTTTTTGTGTCCACCGCCTACCGCTTGCCTACCGGCGAAGCCGAACACCTATCGGTGGCTCTGCAAGCGGGTTTCATCGGCTACCGCAATGGCCTGACGGACCTCAATCCCCGCGATCCGGACGACCAGCTGCTGCAACAGGACCTCAGCGATATCCTCCCCAATGTCGGGTTTGGCCTCTATTGGCACGGCGAGCGCCATTTTGCCGGGGTGTCCATGCCGCGGGTGGTGCAAAACGACCTCACCAAGCTCGGCGACTTTGACGATGAGGCCACGGCCTTTCTGTACCGCCACCTGTACGCCATGGGCGGCTACGTCTTTGACCTGGCGCCAAACCTGAAGCTGCGGCCCACCGCCCTGTTCAAATGGGTGGGCGGCGATGGCATTGCCGCGCCCATCGATGTGGATGTGAACCTGTCCATACTGCTGGTGGACCGCTTGTGGCTGGGTGCAGCCTACCGGCTCAACGCCGCCGCCGGGCTGATGGCCGAATACCGCATCAACGACCAGCTGATGGCCGGCTATGCCTACGATTTCAGCACCACGGACCTCGGCAACCAGCACGGCGGAAGCCATGAGATCATGCTGCGCTACGAATTGAATTTCAACAAGGACGCCTGGATCACTCCACGCTACATCCGGCATTTCTGATGGGACCTGGTACCGCTTTCTGCCTTCGCCCGTACGGGCGAATAACACGGCCTCCGAAGCTGTTCGGGAGCGGCGTGCGTGCGCAGGGCATGGTCCGCGGCCGGTCCTGCCTGGCCTCGATCGGGCTGCTTCTGCTCCTGGTTTGGTGCGGGACCCTGAGCGCCCAGCAAGCCGCCCTGACCCAGGCGGACAAGCTCTACGAACGCCTCGCTTTTCACGAGGCCATTGCCGCCTATGAGGCGGCCGCCGAACGGCATGATGGCTTGCCCACCGCCCAGGCCAGGCGCCTGGCGGACAGTTACCGCCTGACCGGCCTGTGGACGGGTGCCGAGCGCTGGTATGCCCAGGTGCTTGCGGGAGGGCAACAGGAGGGCAACGACGTGTTGTATTATGCCCAGGCCCTGCACCGCAACGGCAAGGCTTCGGAGGCCGAACGCTGGTACGCCCGGTTCATGGAGGCCCACCCCGGTGACCGCCGCGGCGCCTGGGGCTTGCAGGCCATCCGGGCCGCCGATAGCCTGGCCGAAAACGGCTTGCAGGCACGTTTGATCGGTCTGGACCTCAATACGGCAGCCGCCGAATTGGGCCCGGCCCTGGTCGACGGTGGCCTGCTGTTTTCCAGCGACCGCGAAGGCCCGGTCATGCTGTCGCGGGAGCACCTGTGGACCGGCCGGCCATTTCTGCGCCTTTGGTGGGCTGCACGCAACGCGGACGGCAGCCTGGGCGATCCCCAACCCTACGCTTCGGCCAGCGGCAGCCAGCTGGAAGGCCCTTACCACGACGGCCCGGTTGCCCTGGATTCGGCCGCCACCACCCTGTTCATCACCCGCAATGGCGCCAAGCGTCAGGGCCTGGGTACAGCGGCCTTGCCGGATGGAGAAGGCCGCGTACACCTGCGCATCGAAACGGCTGTCCGGGAATCCGATGGTGGCTCCTGGGCCTCGGCGCCGGAAGGCAAAGGCTTCCCCTTCAATCAATCCGAGCATTCGCTGGCCCATCCGGCCCTGCACCCCAATGGCCAGGTGCTCGTTTTTGCCGCCGATCTGCCCGGTGGCCAGGGGGGCATCGACCTGTGGATGAGCCTCCGCGCGGCCGACGGCAACTGGACGGTACCCGAAAACCTTGGACCGGACGTCAATACCCCCGGAGACGAGCTCTTTCCCGTCTGGCAGCCTGACGGCAAACTGGTGTTTGCCTCCGATGCCTGGCCCGGCCTGGGCGGCCTGGATTGTTTTGCCACCGACGCGCGTTCCGCCTCCGGCGAACGCCTTGCAGCACCGCAAAGCGGCTGCTCCTGGGCAGCACCCCACAACCTCGGCCAGCCTGTCAACAGCCCAGCGGACGATTTTGGGTTGGTGCTCACCGAGGACTTGCAGCATGGCTATCTGACGTCGGACCGGCGCTCCGGGGCCGGCAACGACGACCTCTACCGCCTCGACATCCTCCTTCCGCGCCTGACCTGCATCGTGCAGGACGCCCGGACGGGAGCGGTTCTTGACAGTGTGCAGCTCCGGCTTGAACAAGGCGCGGCACTCAGCCAGGCCACAACAGGCCCGGACGGCTTTGCGGAATTGGACTGGCCCCAAACCCTGGGCAGGAGCGATTCGGCCAGCCTGCTGGCCCGGCGCTCGGGGTATCGTCCCCTGGACATTCGCGTGGCACGGCCGGATCCTTATTCGGGGGCAGGGAAACCGCGGGTCCTGGCGCTGGAGCCGGAAACGCGTCTTCGCCTGAAAGGCACGGTGCTGGACCGCTACCGGGGCACCCCGCTGGCCGGTGCGGACATCTACCTGGACGATTCGCTGAGCGGCGAACGCATTTGGTTGCCGGCTGGCGACAGCGGTCAGGTGTTGGCCGCGCTCCAACCGGATCGCGTGTATACCGTGGAGGCCATGTATGCCGGCTACCATCCCGATACGTTCCGCATCGACACCCGCGGGCTGCGTGGCGTGCTGGATCTGGAACGCCAGTTTCCGCTTGTTGAAGCCACCCAGGAAGTGGTCCTTTCCCTGCGCCACATCTATTACGACCTGGACAAGGCCTACATCCGTCAGGATGCCGCGCCGGACCTGGACCGCCTGGCGGCGTTGATGCAGCGCTATCCGGACATGCGCATCCAATTGGCCTCCCATACGGACGAACGGGGCAGTGCCGTCTACAACCAGGCCTTGTCCGAGCGGCGAGCGGCCGCGGCCGAAAACTACCTCGACCGTCGGGGCATAGATCGGGGCCGTATCGAAACCCGGGGCTACGGCGAAAGCCGGCCTTTGCGGCGCTGTTCCGAAGACCCCACCTGCACGGAGCGCGACCACCAACGCAACCGCCGCACGGAGTTCAAGGTGCTCAGTGCCGGCATCGATCTGCAAAGCGAAGCCCGGGAGGACATGCCCGTCAATACCTGGGAACCCGCCCGCCTGAAGGCCTTTCTGGAAGAGGAACTGCGCAACCTGGATCCCTCAGCCGGCCCGCCGCCCACAACTCCGGGCAGTGCTGCGGAGCTTCCGGCACCCGGTACAGCCGTGCCGGGGGCTGCCGACGGGGGAGGAGCCATGCCCTTCGGGCAGGGACGGGCCTATGGCGTGGAACTCGGAGAAGGCAGCCTGGCCCGCGCGGAGCGTTACGCCAGCTACCAACGCCTGGCCCCCTTGCAGGTGGAGGCCGGTTCCGGCGAACGCTACCGCTTTGTCCTCGGCTATTTCCGGGACAAAACCGAAGCGGAGCGTGTGCTGCGCGAGGCCCGTACGGCCGGTGCCCAGGAAGCGCGGCTGGTGGAGTACCGCAATGGGAAGCGGATGCCTTGAGTGCGCAACACGGCTTGCACCACCGATGGCACCAGGTCCGGACAAAGGTGCTCCTACAGGGATCGAGTGATCCTGCAGACGGGCCGCACCGCCATCAGGGCAAGCCTGGAAACCAGGACGCAGGCCTTCGCCGGACAGGCATATGGCGCCTTTTGGCGAAACATTCCCCGGCCTGAACGGGTAGAATCGGAGGCATTTCGATTTTACCTGCCTTTTATCCCATGTTGTCCATTTCCCACACGTTCCGCTCCGGGCCATACGCCCGGGCGTATGGACGTTTTGCCCTTTTGTTGCTCGGCATGGCCGCGTCCTTCGCCCCGCTTGCGGGGCAAATGGGATTGCCGCCCACGCCGATGGACGATTACAACACCACGTTGGAAGACGCATCGGTTTACACGTTCGTGGTGCCCAACGATACCGATCCCGATGGAACGGTGATCCCGACCACCATCACCCTGGCGGGCACTTTTGCGCATGGCGATGCCCTGCTGGACAACCTCAATGGGGGCATTGTCTATGTGCCCGAGGCCGATTACAACGGCCTGGATTCCATCACCTACCGCATCTGCGACAACAGCGGTATGTGCGCCTTCGCGCAGCTGTTTGTCGACGTGCTGCCGGTCAACGACCCGCCGGTTGCCGAGCCGGACATCAGCTTCCTGGAAGAAGACGGCATGGCCATCCTCGACCCCAGCCCCAACGACAGCGATCCGCGCGACCCTGCCGGAGGCGTCGATCCGACCTCGCTGTCGGTGGTGGATTCATTCAGCAACGGCCAGGTGGTGGCCGGCAGCGTACCCGGCACCTTGGTGTACCGGCCCAGGCCGGATTTCAACGGCCGGGATTCGCTGCGCTACCGCATCTGCGATACCGGCCATCCCTTGCCCCGCCTGTGCACGGAAGCCTGGTACCACGTTGAAGTGGTGCCGGTCAACGACGCACCGGTCTGGATTGCGCTGCCCTCCGGCATCGTGACCACCTGCCTGGATCCCATTGCCCCCTGGGCGAACGTCAACCTGTGGGATGTGGACGGCGACCCCCTGCGCATTTCCGTGGAGGCCACTTCCGCAGACCTGAACCTGGAGGATTTCCTGAGCACCGAGCAAGGAGACCAGGCCAGCTGGCGCCTGGAGAACAATACCTTAAGCAGCACCTTTCTGAACAACGCCGACCTCGGTTTTGCCCTGCGGCGCATTCGCGTCAACCCGCACTCCGCGCTGGGTCTGGACGAATGGCCCAAGGTGCGTGTTCGCCTGGAGGACCCATACGGCAGCTACGTGGAACACAACCTGACCCTGCAGCCCGAAGCGCTGGACCCCACCCGCTGCGATGCAGATCAGGACGGATGGGCCGATGGGCTGGAATGCCCCAACCTTCCCTGCGACCTGGATGGGGACGGACTGCCCAACCACGAAGACCAGGACAGCGATGGCGACGGCCTTCGCGACTCGGACTACCGCGAATCCGGCGACTGCCAGCACAATGGCATAGCCGATTTCCTGGATCCCGAAACCTGCAAGATTTCCGCACCAGGAGCCTTGAGCCTTTCTTCGGGCCAGTCCCTGCACCTGGGCGGCATTGGGCGCTACCCCAACAGCCGCCTGCAAATCATCGACCCCAGTGGCCGCGTCATTCTGGATGCCCATCCCTACCGCAACAGCTGGCAGGGCGGCAGCAGCGTGGCCGGCCTGCACGTCATGCGCCTCTGGCTCGACGCCGGAGCGGCCAACCCCGATTACCACGCCCCGCTCATGGTGGTGCCTTGAGTGAAACCCATAACCCTGTCACAAAGAGGCCGCTGCCGTTGGTACACCCATCACATATAGCGGTTTTCTTGCCGGAGAAAGGTGGTTTTTAGTTCGGTAACGAGCCCGGTCGGATCAATCCGACCGGGTTTTTTTTATGCCCTGTACTCCATAGGAGGCTGTGTACGGTAAGGAACTTCTGTTTCAGTACACTAGCTTTGAAAGCGCCTGTCGCCAAGCCGATTGCGTATTTTCAGCTTGGCCCTTTTGCCGCTGCTTCCAGCTCCCACTCCCTCCACCTCCGGCCTACCGCAAGGCATGCCGACGGAAGCCGTGGCAAATCGTGTTGCCCTCCTCCAATGAACCGCCTTCTGTCGGTTTGCCCTGCTCCCAGGCAGACCGTTTTGTACGCCATTCTATTGACGTTTTTCGCCTTCGGCGAAAGCGCCCCGCTGCGTGCGGCCACACCCGAGGCCCTGGCGGATACCGTGGCCACCGTGGAGGATGTGGCTGTTTCGGTGGCGGTGCTGGGCAACGACAGCGATCCAGATGGCGATCTGGACACCATGAGCCTGGCCCTGGCTGTCCCGCCAGCAGCCGGTATGGCTGTGCTCACCGATACCCTGGGCGGCTTGTTTCTCTATACCCCCGACCCGAACGCCAACGGTACGGACAGTTTTGCCTACCGCCTGTGCGACACCCTCGGTGCCTGCGACACGGCCTGGGTCCGGGTCGACATCGCGCCGGTCAACGACCCTCCACAAGTGCTCCTGGATGCGTATACTGTCCTCCAGGGCATCCGCGATACCCTCTTTGTTCTGGACAACGACGGCGACACCCTTGATCCGGGCGGCGGATTGGATACCACCACCCTCGGCTTTGTGTCCTTTCCCAGCAGCGGCACGGTGACCATCCTGGGCAGCATTGGCGGCATCACCTACCAATCCCTGCCCAGCTTCAGCGGCCTGGACAGTTTCCGCTACCGCATCGCAGACAGCGGCAATCCCGCACCCGGCCTGGCGGACACCGCCTGGGTATTGATGACCGTGTTGAGTGCCAGTCCTGTAGCGGTGGGGGACACCTTTTCAGCCACCGAAGACCTGGCGCTGGACCTCGATGTGCTGGCCAACGACAGCGATCCCCAGGACAACATCGATTCGGCCAGCCTGAGCCTGCTCCGCCTGCCGGCGAAAGGCACAGCCACCGTGGACCTGGTGGACTTCGATATCGCCTATACGCCGGATCCGGACAGCAATGGCCTGGACAGCCTGATGTACCGGATCTGCGACTTGACCGCTTTTTGCGATTCGGCCTGGGCCTTGATCGACATCGCGCCGGCCAACGATCCGCCCACTGCGCTGAACGACAGTTTATCGGTCAACGAGGACGCTGTGTTGACCGCCGATGTGCTGGCCAACGATGGGGATTCCCTCGATCCGGCGGGTGGCCTGGTGGCCGATTCCCTGCTGATCACCACCGCCCCAATGCACGGCACGGCCGTGGTCCTGGCGGGCCAGATTGAATACACCCCGGACCCGGATTACAGCGGCCCGGACTCCCTGCAATACCGCATCTGCGACGCCGGCAACCCGCTGCCTTCCCTCTGCGTGGAGGCCTGGCTGGAGATCACCGTCCTGCCCCTCAACGATGTGCCGGTGGCGTTGGCGGATACGGCCTCCACGGCCGAAGACAGCGCGCTGCCCATCGACGTATTGGCCAACGACACGGATGCCGAAGACGGCAGCCCGGACCCGGCCACCGTGGCGCTTTCGGCCGCACCGGCGGCCGGTGGTGTGGTGTTCAGCGGCCTGACCGGCGAAGCCACCTACACACCGGACCCGAACGCCAATGGCCTGGACAGCTTCCGCTACCGTGTCTGCGACAGCGAGGGCCTCTGCGATTCGGCTTGGGTACTGGTGGAGGTCACGCCGGTCAACGATGCGCCTGTAGCCACCGACGACAGCCTGTCGGTCAACGAGGACGCCGTTTTGACCGCTGACGTGTTGGCCAACGACCAAGACGATGCCGACCCGCTCGGCGGCCTGGTGCCCGACTCCCTGATGCTGACGCTCCTGCCCACCAACGGCACGGCAGTGGTGTTGGCCGGTCAGATCGAGTACACGCCGGACCCGGATTTCAGCGGCAACGACCTGTTGCGCTACCGGATCTGCGACAGTGGGAATCCGCTGCCTTCCTTGTGCAGCACGGCCGAACTCAAAATCACCGTTTTGCCGTTCAACGATCCACCCCTGGTCCTGGCGGATACGGCCTCCACGGCCGAAGACGCAGCCGTCGTAATCAACGTGTTGATCAACGATTCGGACCCCGAGGACGGCAGCCTGGATCCGGGCACGGTGGCTGAATCTGCTGCGCCGCTTGCCGGCGGCATCAGCATCAGCGGCCTGACCGGACAGATCACCTATACCCCGGACCCCAATGCCAATGGCCTGGACAGCTTCCGTTACCGCGCCTGCGACAGCGAAGGGGCCTGCGATTCGGCTTGGGTGCTGGTGGAGGTCACGCCGGTCAACGATGCGCCCGTCCTGGCCGACGACAGCCTGTCCACGGACGAAGACACGCCCGTGCTCATAGCGGTGCTGGCCAACGATGCCGATCCGCTGGACTTTGGTCCGGACGGCGGCGCCATGGACAGCACATCGGTGGCCATCGCCTCGGCTCCGGCCATCGGTTCGGCGGTTGTGTTGCCCTCCGGCGCCATCGAGTACACGCCTGCGCCCGATGCCTCGGGTTTGGTCAGTTTCACCTACACGGCCTGCGATACGGGTTCGCCGGTACCGGCGCTTTGCGGCACGGCCACAGTTCAGGTGCTCGTCCTGCCGGTCAACGATCCGCCCATCGTGGTGGCCAACGCCGACACCACCCTGGAAGACGCCGCGGTAGTGACCACCGTGCTGGGCAACGACTCGGACCTGGAAGACGGCAGCCTGGCCGCTGCAGGGGTCAGCATCTTCACGCCTCCGGCGAACGGCAACGCCAGCGTCCTGCCCCTGACCGGACAGATCAGCTATACCCCGGACCCGGATTTCAACGGCACGGACCGCTATGTGTACGAAGCCTGCGACCTGGACGGGGCCTGCGATACGGCGAGCGTCTTTTTGCTCGTCAACCCGCTCAACGACGCGCCGGTGGCCGTCGATGATGCCACCAGCACCCTGGAGGACAGCCCCGTGCTGGTGCCCGTTTTGGACAACGACAACGATGCCGCGGACAACGCCGGGGCCACGCCCGGAGGCCTCGACCCCACAAGCGTGACCATAACGCTGGCCGCCGTCAACGGTGCCACGGTTGTGGATCCGCTCAGCGGCGCGGTCACGTATACGCCCGACCCGGATTTCAACGGCCTGGACAGCTTCCGCTACCGCGTTTGCGACCTCGGTTTCCCCCTTCCTGCGCTGTGCGCAGAAGCCATGGTCTACCTCACCGTCAACGGCGACAACGATCCGCCGGTGCTGGTGGACGATGCGGCCACCCTGCCGGAAGACGGGAGTACGACGATCCCGGTGCTGGCCAACGACAGCGATGTGGAAGACGGCAGTCCTTTGCCGTCCAGTGTGAGCATCGCCTCAGCACCCAGTTTTGGAACGGCCGTTCCGGATGGGCTGACCGGGCTGGTGCTGTACACGCCGGATCCCGACTACAACGGTCCGGACGCGTTCACATACGAGGCCTGCGATGCCGACGGGGCTTGTGGCACGGCTGTGGTGACCCTTACCATCCAACCGCTCAATGACCCGCCCCTGGCCGGAAACGATGTGGCCATCGGCACCGAAGACGCGCCGCTGAACATCAACATCCTGGCCAACGACAACGACAACGCCGACCCGGCCGGTGGCCTTGATCCGGCATCCGTGGTCACGTTGGTGGCGCCCTCGCACGGCAGTGTGGTCTTTGCCGTGGGCACGGGGGTAGCCACGTATACGCCCGACCCGGATTTCAACGGCGTGGACAGCTTCCGCTACCAGGTCTGCGACCTCGGCTTCCCGACGCCGGTCGCCTGCGACGATGCGGTGGTGCAGTTGGCCATTTCGGCAGTCAACGATCCGCCGTTGGTTCAGGACGACGCCAACGCCACCCCGGAAAACACGGCGGTGGCCACCA
>JAUIHG010000315.1 GCA_030432405.1 Bacteroidia bacterium
GTGGAGTAGGGGGCGCGGCCGCAGGTGCAGGGAGGAACCGTGGGGCATACGCCGGACGGAAACCCGGGGAATGAGCTGCCTCGTCCGCTAAGGGCGCTAACTTAAAGGACGACCGCGCTGCAGCCCGGTCCGTGCTGTATATTACGCCGATAATACCGGTAAACATGCGCTTTCCCCTCTTCCTGCTCTTACTAACCTTGCTCTGCACCAGCGTCCGCGCCCAAAAAGGCTTGCACCAGCGGACCCTGGAAAGCCTGGAGCCGTACCAGCAATTTTTGTCCCTCCCGAACGATGCCCGGATCGACGGCCAGTTGGAACCGAACCTCGTCTGGCTCGAAAAGGAATTCGGGAAGCGGGGCTTCACCAGCCAGCGCCTGCCCAACGCCGGCATCGACCTGCTGCTGCTAAGCTACCCGGCGGCGGACCCCGCCGCGGAAACCGTCCTCTTCTACGGCCACGTGGACGGGCAGGCCGTAGACGTCACCAAATGGGTGCTCAGCCCCCCCTTCCAGCCCGTTTACGGCCGCATGCACGCGGCCGCGGATGGCTCGGTGAACTATACCAAAGTGGACCAGCTGCCGACCGACCCGGCCAACTCCGACGTGCGCCTTTTCGCCCGCGCCAGCTCCGACGCCAAGGCGCCCATCATGCTCTTTCTCGTAGCCTGGGACCAGCTGATTGCCGACGGCAAACGGCCCAACTACCACGTAAAATTCATCGTCGACCCGATGGAAGAGGCCAGTAGCCCCGACCTGCCCGGTGCCGTAGCCACCCACCGCGAAGCCCTGGCGGCCGATCACCTTATTATCCTGGACGGTCCCGTACACACCACCAACCAACCGACCCTGGTCGGTGGAGCCCGGGGCATCGCCACGGCGCGCCTGACGGTGTACGGCCCCAAACTTCCGCAACACAGCGGCCACTACGGTAACTACGCGCCCAACCCCGCCCTGCGGCTGGCCCAGCTACTGGCCAGTATGAAGAACGATGCCGGCCGCGTGACCATTCCCGGCTTTTACGATGGCATCGAACTGGACGACGCGACCAGGGCCATGCTGGCCGCCGTGCCGGATGACCTGCCCAGGATTCACGGTCAGATCGGCTTCAGCCAACCCGATGGGGTAGGGGGCAACCTGCAGGAAGCCCTGCAGTACCCCAGCCTCAACATCAGGGGCATGCGCAGTGGCTGGGTCGGCCAGGCCGCCCGCACGATCATCCCCGCCACGGCCGTGGTCAACGTGGATCTCCGGCTGGTCAAGGAGTCCGACGGCGATCGCCTGCTGGAGCTCGTCCGTGGGCACCTCCGTGCCCAGGGCTATCACATCGTTCCCGAAGGCCGTGAGCCCACGAATGAGGAGCGCGCCAAATACCCCCGTCTGGCCAGTTTCGGCGGCAAAACCAGTTACGCCGCCTTCCGTACGGACCTCAACGGACCCACCGGCAGCTGGCTGCAGCGGGCCCTGAAAAACACTTTTGACCAGGACCCCGTGCTCCTCCGTACGATGGGCGGCTCCGTCCCCATCGCCCCCTTCATCAACGTCCTCAATGTGCCGGCCGTAGTGCTGCCACTCGTCAATCCGGACAACAACCAGCACAGCCCGAATGAAAACATTCTGCTGAAGAATTACTTCCGGGGCGCGGAGACTTTGTACGGGGTGCTGGCGGAGAGGCTGTAGTGAGCATGGCCGCTTGCCAGTAGGAAGGCGGGCACCTACAACCAACCGGCGCATTGCCCGGACGGTAGCCAGACGCCAAAGGACGTGGATGTCAATTTCCTGCCCGTTGCGCAAACTTTCTTGCCGGACAGGCACTTTGGGTTAGCAAACCAGGAAGGAGCGAACAACTGACCAGTCGCCTCCAATACGCAAAAAAAACATGCGCTACCTCACCAACCCTGCCTTGCACCATCATCCCCACACACCAGGTCACTGGCAAGGCAATCCTTTTTCCGACCGCGAGTTTCAATACGAACGCGAACCATTTCGACCGGAATGGCGTAAAGTGCTGAAAATGATTTTTTCCAGCAACCCGCAGCGGTCGGAAAAAAAAGCTGATGAGTATACACCGGTAGTGGTGCCGGCTACGGATTACCTGCAGCACCGGGAAGCGGACTGGTGCGTCTGGCTGGGCCATGCGTGTTTTCTCTTGCAGTTGAATGGCCTCCGTTTTCTTACCGATCCTCAACTGACGGACATGCCCTTCGTACCCCGGCGAGTGTTTCCCCCTTTCAGTTTTGAGGACATTCAGGGCGTGGACTACCTGTTGCTGAGTCATGACCACCGGGACCATGTGGACGAAAAATGCATCCGGACGATTTGCCAAAACAACAATATCCGTAAGGTCCTCTGTCCGCTGAAACTGACGGATGTAATTGGGGACTGGGTAGGTGATACGCCCATCGAGGAAGCGGCCTGGTACCAAATGTACGCTACGGAGGGCACCGGTGTACGCAT
>JAUIHG010000104.1 GCA_030432405.1 Bacteroidia bacterium
TACCGCCCCGGCGACCTGGTCACGCTGGACATGCTGCTCACCGGCGAGAAGGTCGACGCCCTCTCGGCCCTCATCCACCGCGACAACGCCTACGACTTCGGCCGCAGGCTCTGCAAAAAACTCCGCGAATTGCTGCCCCGCCAGCAGTTCATGATCGCCATCCAGGCGGCCGTGGGCGCCAAGATCATCGCGCGGGAAACCATCTCGGCCCTGCGCAAGGACGTGACCGCCAAATGCTACGGCGGCGACATCACGCGGAAACGCAAACTGCTCGAAAAGCAGAAAAAGGGCAAAAAGCGCATGCGCCAGATCGGCTCGGTGGAAGTGCCGCAGCAAGCCTTTTTGGCCGTGCTCAAGCTCAACGACTGAATCCGGTCCGGTCAGGCAAAGGCAGTTGCCCACGCGCGGACCGGTCCCCTCATGGCGGAACCGCTGCCGCCGCACTCCCCTCTCCCATGCTCCTGTTGGACGGAAAAGCCCTCGCGGCCACGATCAAGGAAGAAATTGCAGAAGATGTTCGCCGGTTTACCGGCGAAGGCAACCGGCCGCCCCACCTCGTGGCGGTGCTGGTCGGCGACGACGGCGCCAGCCAGACCTACGTCGGCAACAAGGTGCGCTCCTGCGAACAGGTCGGCTTCCGCTCCACCCTGCACCGGCTGCCCGCCGAGACCTCCCAGGAGGAATTGATGGCCCTGGTGGCCGAACTCAACGCCGATGCCGAAGTGGACGGCTACATCGTGCAGCTGCCCCTGCCCGGGCACCTGGACGAAGAGGCCGTGACCCTGGCCATCGCGCCGGCTAAAGATGTGGACGGCTTCCACCCCACCAACATCGGGCGGATGACCCTGGGCCTGCCCGCGTATCTGCCTGCCACGCCCAACGGCATCATGCGCATCCTGGACCGCTACGGCGTGGAGACCAGCGGCAAGCACTGCGTGGTCATCGGCCGCAGCAACATCGTCGGTACGCCGATGAGCATTTTGCTTTCGCGGAACGCGAATCCCGGCAACTGCACGGTCACCCTGACGCACAGCCGGACCAAAAACCTGGCCGAACTCTGCCGGCAGGCCGACATCATCGTGGCCGCCCTTGGCCGTCCGGCCTTTTTGACCGCGGACATGGTCCGCGAAGGCGCTGTGGTCATAGACGTGGGCATCACGCGGGTGGAGGACGCTTCGCGCAAGCGCGGCTACCGCCTGCAGGGCGATGTGGATTTTGAGTCCGTGGCCGCCAAATGCGCCGCCATCACCCCCGTGCCTGGCGGCGTTGGGCCCATGACCGTGGTCAGCCTGTTGCTGAACACCTTTGATGCCGCGCGCCGCCAACAGGCCACCGCCCGGGTGTGAGGAATCCCCAATCCCTGCCGTTTGTTTTGCCGGTGATGCCTGCTCCCCCCGATACCGAAGCGCCGATCGACGCCGCCGAACAGGACGCCTTGCGCGACCTGGTGCCTACCGGCCATGCCCTGCCGGTGATGGAGTCCTTTCCGACCCTTCAGGGCGAAGGCCACCATACCGGCCGCGCGGCATGGTTCATCCGTACGGGCGGCTGCGACGTGGGCTGTTCCTGGTGCGACGTCAAGGCTTCCTGGGACGCCGATGCCCATCCGCTGCGCCGCGTGGAGGATCTTGCTGCTGATGCCGCCCGGGCCAAGCCCGCCTTCACCGTGGTTACGGGCGGGGAACCGGCCATGTACGACCTGGGGCCCCTGACCGCCGCCCTTCGGGCGAAGGGCCTGCCCACCCACATCGAAACCTCCGGGGCGCATCCGCTGTCCGGCACCTGGGACTGGATCACTTTCAGCCCCAAAAAGTTTAAGGCTCCCCGGCCTGATGTGGCCGCCCGGGCCCGGGAATTGAAGGTGATTGTCTACAACCGGCACGACTTTCGCTGGGCAGAACAGCATGCGGCCACGGTTCCAAACGATTGCCTGCTGTATTTGCAGCCCGAATGGGGCCGTCAGGAGCAGGTTACCCCCTGGATTGTAGACTACGTCATGCGTCATCCGCGTTGGCGCATCAGCCTGCAGACCCACAAGTACCTGCAGATTCCGTAATCTGGTGCGGATCCGCCCTTCACGCGTGTGCGGTGCTGCCGTGTCGGCACATCCGCGGTCTGTAGCGTTTCCCACCCCATCTGCAGCCATCCCCACCTCCGTTGCGCCCCCACCCCAGCAGCCAGCTCCGGCGTTTCCATGCCCTTTAATTCCCTTTATACCGCCCCCAGTCCTTTGCCCGTTTGGCCTTTGTCCGGGTGGCTCTGCCGCATCCTTATCTCCCGGCTGAGCGCGGCGCTCCTGTGCGCGCTGCTGATCGGGGCCGGGTCTTTGAAGGCCCAGGCTCCGCTGTTCTTGAGCGAGGCTTCAAAATCGGCCTCCAAAGGCTGGCAGTCCGCGCTGGACGCCTTCAAGGCCCAAAAGCCGGACCGCGCCTGGGCGGAATTGGAAGCGCTGCTGGACAAAGAACCCGGCTTTGTGGACGCCTGGCTGCTGGCCACCGACGTGCTGGATGCCCTGGACCGCGACAGCCTGGCTCTGGACGCCCTGGAACAGGCTGTGGCCTTGGCCCCCAATTACAAGCCCCAGGCCTGGGCGCGCCTGGGCGCATTGCGGGATGATGCCGGACAACCCGCTGCCGCAGCGGATGCCTGGGAGGCTTATGCCCGTACCGCCTCCGGCGAACGCGAACAAACCGCTTTGCAGGAAGCCGCCCGGCTTCGCCGCCTGGCGGCGGCCATGGCCGATCCTGTACCCTTCAACCCGGTCAACCTCGGCGACGGCATCAACAGCTCCGACCCCGAATACCTGCCGGCCCTGCGTCTGGACGACAGCCTGCTGCTGTTTTCGCGCCGCATCGGTGGCCGCAACGAAGACTTTTTCCTGGCGCGGCGCGTGCCGGACAGCGCGGCCACGCCCAACTGGGACACGGCGGTCAACATCGGTCCGCCGGTCAATACCCCATTAAACGAAGGCGCCCAGCAGCTTTCGGCCGACGGCCGGACCCTGTTTTACACCATCTGCCACGCCCAGGACGGCTTTGGAAGCTGCGACCTGTACGCGTCCTACCGCAGCGGTCCCGAGCGCAATGCCCCCTGGACCGAACCCCGAAATCTCGGACCGCTGGTCAATACCGAAGCCTGGGAATCGCAACCCTGCCCGGGACCGGACGGCAAGAGCCTGTATTTTACCTCCAACCGTCCAGGCGGCCATGGTGCGCGGGACTTGTGGGTCACGCGCCTGGCGCCGGACGGACGCTGGGGCAAACCCGAAAACCTCGGCGATTCCATCAACACCCCCGGTGCTGAACAGGCTCCCTTCCTACACGCCGATGGGGCTTCCCTGTATTTCACTTCCGACCGCCACGGCAGCCTCGGTGGTTCCGATTTGTTTTTGTCCAGGCGCGGTCCCGACGGGGTGTGGCGCAGTCCGGAAAACCTGGGCTACCCCATCAATACGGCCGCCAACGAAGGTGGACTGATCGTTTCCGGAAACGGCCGCCAGGCCTATTACGCTTCGGACCGCGCAGACAGCCGGGGTGCCCTGGACCTCTACCGGTTTGAATTGCCCGAAGCCCTGCGGCCCGAGCCTGTGAGTTGGCTGGAGCTCTACATCAGCGACGCGGCCAGCGGGAAGCCCATGGCCGCCACCGTGGAAGTGCTTGAACTCGAAAGCGGCAAACCCCTGTACCGAGATGCCGCCGATCCCCAAAGCGGCCGCTTCCTGGTGCTGCTGCCGGCGGGCAGCGCTTACCTGCTGCACATCCGCCGCAAAGGCTACCTCTTCCATTCGGAAAACGTGGTGCTGGAGCGGGACGAATACCTCACGCCACAACGTGTGGATGTGGCCCTGCAGCCGATCGCCGAAGGCGCGGAAACGGTTTTGCGCAACGTGTTCTTTGAAACGGGTTCCGCGGAGCTGGACGCGCGTTCGCGCGAAGAATTGGAACGATTGGTCCAATTGCTTGGCGACAACCCGAAGCTGCGCATCCGGCTTGAGGGCCACACCGACAATGTGGGTTCGCCGGAGGCGAACCTGGATTTGAGCCAGCGGCGCGCCGAGGCCGTACAGGCTTTTTTGGTGGCAGCGGGAGTAGCTGCATCAAGGCTGGAAGCCGCCGGTTACGGTGAAAGACGTCCGGTGGAAGCCAACTCGACGGCGGAAGGGCGCGCCGCCAACCGACGCACCAGTTTTCGGGTGATTGGTGGTGCGGAATAAATCGGCGCCATCACCGGGTGCAAAAACACGGTGGAGGTGCATGATGGGTGGCCGTAATGGACACCCTAGCGTACTGCAGCAGATGCTTGGCCGCTCAGGCCTCCGAGGCGCGTTGCTGCTCTTCCCGCAAACGCCGGTATTCTTCGTTGGTCTGCGCCTTCAAATCCATGCCATAAGCAGAACGGAAATTGAAAATCAAGGCGATCCCCCACCCGAACAGAACCCAACCCGGCCAGAAATTGTCGAAGCGCAGGGGAAAGCCCTGCTGCTTGACCCAAATGAGGATCAACACGACATTGATGATGACGTACATCGTCAGGTTGCGCTTGACGTTGGCGCGCTGTTGCGCCAGCTTCCACAAGCGTTTGGATTCCGGGTCGTCGAAGTGGGGAGATTTGCGTTTCATAGGTTGATCGCCGAGGGCTATGCACCAAGTTACGTTGTGCGCAGCGGTCCATGCGTTAATGGAACCTTAAAGGGTCACAGCTCCTATCCGTAAGCCGCTGGCAACCGCAGCTCCTGCGGCCCACAGTTCCGTTGCGTCAATACCCGTAGCGCTTGCCCCAGAGCTTGCGCAGGCGTTCCCTGTCGCTGCGCTCGCGCGGGTTGTCTCCAGGCTCGTAGAAGCGTTCGCCCGAAAGGGCATCCGGAAGGAATTCCTGTTCCGCAAAATTGCCGGGACCGTCGTGGCTGTATTGGTAATTGGCCCCGTAACCCAGGCCTTTCATAAGCTTGGTGGGGGCATTGCGCAGGTGGAGAGGCACGGGCAGGTCGCCGGTGTCCTGGACCTTGCGCTGGGCGGCCTTGATGCCCAAATAGCTCGCGTTGCTTTTGGGCGAATTGGCCAGGTAGACCGCGCATTGGGCCAGGATGATGCGGCCTTCCGGCCAGCCGATCAGGTTGATGGCCTGGAAGGCATTGGTAGCAAGCACCAGCGCGGTGGGGTTGGCGTTGCCGATGTCCTCGGAGGCCAGGATCACCATGCGCCGCGCGATGAATTTGGGGTCCTCGCCGCCTTCCACCATGCGGGCCAGCCAATAGAGTGCCGCATTGGGATCGGAACCGCGCATCGATTTGATGAAGGCCGAGACAATGTCGTAGTGCTGCTCCCCGCCCTTGTCAAAGCGCGCAATTTTCTGCTGCGCCTGTTTCTGGACCGCGGCGTTGTCCAGCGTGGCCCCCACTGGCAAAGCCTGTGCGGTGATTTCGAGCAGGCTGAGCATTTTGCGCGCGTCGCCGCCCGAGAGGCGGAAGAGCGCTTCGGTTTCCACCACGTCCAACTTGCGGGATTGTAGCCACTCGTCGCGCGCGAAGGCCTGGTCCAACAGATACTGCAGGTCTTCTTCAGCCAACGCTTCGAGCACATAGACCTGGCAGCGGCTTAGGAGCGCAGAGATCACCTCAAACGAAGGGTTCTCCGTGGTGGCGCCGATCCGCTTGATGATGCCCTTTTCGACGGCACCCAAAAGCGAATCCTGCTGCGCTTTGGAAAAGCGGTGGATCTCGTCGATGAACAGGATGGCGTCGCCCTGGCCTTCGGCCCGGGCGATCACTTCGCGCACCTCCTTGACGCCGGAGGAAATGGCGCTCAAATGGAAAACCGGCCGCTCCAGGGCTTCGCCGATCAGGCGGGCCAGGGTGGTTTTGCCCACCCCCGGTGGCCCCCAGAGGATCATCGAAGGCAGCGGGCCTTCCTCCACCACGCGGCGCAGCACCTGACCGGGACCGACCAGGTGGCGCTGGCCTGCGTATTCGTCCAGGTTGCGCGGACGCAAGCGCTCGGGAAGGGGAATGTGACTGGGTTGGAAAAGCATGGTCGGACGGGCAAAGCTAGCGGAACGGCGTCAGCCAAAAGCCCGGCAGGTCCACGCCGTTTCGTCGCGCGCGGGGAGCCGATCCGGGCCGGCCTCCGAATTTATCTTCGCAGCGCATGCTGTACCAACGGATCCTCCGCCCGCTGTTTTTCCGCCTCCCTGCCGAAAAGGCCCATTACCGGGCGATGGACCTGTTGCAAAGCGCCCGTCGTCTGCCCGGCGGTGCCGCGTTGATCCGGTCCATGTATGGCGTCAAGCCGCGTCCCGAGCAGGCCATGGAAGCCTTCGGGTTGCGCTTCCCGCATCCGGTGGGACTGGCGGCCGGGTTCGACAAGGACGCGCGATGGGTGGACGGCCTGGCCGATCTCGGCTTTGCCTTCATCGAAATCGGCACGGTCACGCCAAAGCCGCAACCCGGCAACCCCAAGCCGCGCTTGTTCCGCCTGCCCTCCGACAAGGCCCTGATCAACCGCATGGGCTTCAACAATGGCGGTGTGGCGGAAGCCGCCGAACGCCTTCGCGCGTTGCGCGAAAAAGGACGCTGCCGCGTGATCGTGGGCGGCAACATCGGCAAAAACAAAGCCACGCCGAACCACGAAGCCGAAGCCGATTACCGCGCGGCCTTTGCCGCCCTGCATCCGGTCGTCGACTACCTTGTGGTCAACGTGTCCAGCCCCAATACGCCGGGCTTGCGCGAACTCCAGGAACGCGAACCCCTCACCCGCCTGTTGCGGGTGCTGCAAGAGGACAATGCCGCCACCGGCAGCCCCAAACCCATCCTGCTCAAAATCGCCCCGGACCTCAACGCCGGCCAATTGGAAGACATCGTTGCGCTGACGCGCGAAACCGGCACTGCGGGTTTGATCGTCTCCAACACCACCATCGCGCGGGAAGGCTTGCGCACCTCCGCTGCCGAACTCGAAGCCATCGGCGCCGGTGGCCTTTCCGGCGACCCGGTCCGCGATCGCTCCACGGAACTCATCCGCCGCATACGTACCCTCGCTGGCCCCGACCTCCCCATCATCGGCGTCGGTGGCATCCGCACCACCGAACACGCCCGCGAAAAACTCAATGCCGGCGCAACCCTGGTGCAGGTCTGGACCGGGTTTATTTATGAAGGGCCGGGGATGGTGCGGACCATGCTCCGCGGGCTATGATGCCTTAATGCGTAAAGGCGTACTGCACCAAATTCGCCCCCATCTGTAGGGCTTGCTCCCGGATGTCTTCGGGGTCGTTGTGCACGGCGGGGTCTTCCCAGCCGTCGCCGAGGTCGGATTCCACGCTGTAAAAACAGGCCACGCGGTCTTCGACCAGCCAGGCAAATCCGCGGGGTGCCTTGTTGTCGTGCTCGTGCACTTTGGGCAGGCCTTCCGGGAAGTCGTAGGCCTGGTGGTAGATGGGATGGCCGAAAGGCAGTTCGACCGGCTCGGTATTGGGAAAGACCTTGGCCATGGCCACCCGGACAAAAGGGTCCATGCCGTAGTTGTCGTCGATGTGCAGGAAGCCACCAGCCTGCAAATAGCGCCGCAAGTTGTCGGCTTCCTGGTCGTTGAAGACCACGTTGCCATGTCCGGTCATGTGCACAAATGCATGGTCGAACAGTTCCGGGCTGCCCACCTCCACGGTTGCTGGATCGGGGTCCAATCCCGTATTCAGTTTCCAATTGCAGAACTCGATCAGGTTGGGCAGGCTGGTCGGGTTGGCGTACCAATCCCCTCCCCCACGGTATTGCAACAAGGCGAGTTGCCGTAAGCCGGGCGCTGCCGCCATACGCTTGCCGTTCAGCGCAGGGTCCGCCGCCGGCGCGGGTTCGCGCGGAAGCGCGAAGGCCAACAACAGCAAGGGCAAAGCCGCCAGCAACAGCACACTCAAACGCCGACGGGCATCAAATCGGAATGGACTCCACATGCCGTAAAACTACCGGGAATATGGGCAGTTCAGGCCTTGCGAAACGCTTCCTCCTGGGCCAGGTTCATCCACTGCAGGGCAACGAGGCCGGCGGTTTCGGTGCGCAGGCGCGCGTCGCCCAGGGAGACGGGCACAAAATGGGCGGTCTGGGCCTGGGCCAGTTCTTCAGAGGAGAAATCGCCCTCCGGGCCGATGCAGACCACGGCGTCCATCTTGGGCACCAGCGCTTGCCACAGGGGCACGCGGCGGCCTTCGCCGCAGTGGGCAATGTAGCGGCCGTGTTCCTCCGCGGACTCCAGCAAAGCCGACAAAGGTGTGGCCTCGGCCAGCTCCGGAAGCCAACTGCGGCCGCTTTGTTTCATGGCCGCCACCAGCACTTTTTCCCAGCGGTCAAAACGGCCCTTGCGCCGTTCGGAGCGTTGGCTGACCAGCGGGGTGATGCGCCGCACGCCGATTTCGGTGGCCTTTTCGAGCAGCCACTCAAAGCGCGTGGTGTTTTTGGGCGGCGCTATGGCCAAATGCAAACACACCGCCGGATCCCTGGCCTCACGGCGCACCGCACCGATGTGCAGATGCAGCATGCGCTTGTCCACCCCGGTGATGCGCGCTTCGGCCGCATGGCCCTTCCCATCCACCAGCCGGATGGTATCCCCCTCCTGGTGCCGCAAAACCTGGGTACAATGTTTGCGTTCGGCGTCGGACAATGCGATGCCGCCTTCAACGAGCTCGGGGAGGTAAAAGGTATTCACGACGGTACGCGGAAAACGCAACAAAAGGAATTCGCCAAAGGCGGCCCGGTCTCACAAGTCGACCAGACCTCAAAAGTATTGCGGCACAAACTGGCGCGGGGAAGACACGGGAACCCGGCGGCTGCCGAAATCCAAACCCAGCAGCACCTCATGGCTGCCGCCCGTCTGGATGCCCAATTCGTTGACCACCCAATCGTAGGCATAACCCAGGCGCAGGGTCTCACCGATGTGCAGCACGAAATGCGCGTCCACCGAACCGCCGGAGCGGTATCCCGCCCCTAGCCAGAAGCGGTTGAGGAACAGCGCGTCCAGGCTGGCCTCGGTCTGCACGGGTTGGTTTTGCTGGATGCGCAGCAGGCCGGCGGGCCTCAGCTTGATGTTTTCGCCGAGGGGGAAAACAAACCCCGTCATGGCGTTGAAGTGCCGGAACTGCTGGGCCACCTGGGCACCGGACATGGCCGTGGAGCTTTCGCGCAGGCGGTTGTCGATCAGCCGCGGTGCCGCCACGCCCAAATAGAACTTCTCGGTGTGGTAATATATCCCGGCGCCTACGTTGGGCAGCCACAGCTGCTGGCCGCCCTGGAAGACGGGATCGTCCGGGTCGGTGATCATCCCATCGCCGAGGCTGATCTGGTAGAAGGAGGCGCCCGCAGAAAGGCCGATGGCCAGTTCGCCGGTACCGGCGGGAATGCGGAAGGCAAATTGCCCCCAGGCGCCGGTTTCGGTGCTGATGCCCAGGCGGTCGTCGATGAGCTGCAGGCCCCACCCAATGCGGTCGCCGGCAGGCGCATGAAAGGCCAGGTTGGCCGTCTGCGGGGCATTATCGATGCCGGTCCACTGACGGCGGTAGATGCCGGCCAGCGAAAAGCCGTCCCGGCTGCCGGCATAGGCCGGGTTGATGGTTAGCGGAGAAAAGAGGTATTGCGTGTACAGCGCTTCCTGCTGGGCCTGCAATCGGCCAGCTCCGAACGTACCGGACAGCACGAGCAGCAACAGGCCCAGCCATGCGCTATGGGTTCTGGAATGCCTCACCGCGTAATGTTGACGGACCCGGTCAGCACCGGCGCATCCGGATCCAGCGGATCCAGCTGCAGGATGTAGAAATAGGCGCCGTCCGGCAGTGGCTCGCCGTTGCCTTCCCAACGGCCGTCCCAATCGCCCGTATAGGGCGAAGCGCCGAAGACCCGGTCTTCCCAGCGGTTGAACACCACCAGTTCGTGGCGCGGCCAATCGGCCAGGCCCGGGATGATCCAGAACTCGTTGTAGCCGTCGCCGTTCGGCGAAATGGCCACAGGGACCTGCACCTCCACTTCCGGTTCCACGGTCACACAGACCTCCGCCTCGGCCACAACGCTTTCGGTGTCGTCGCAGACGCGGTAGGAAAAACAATCTACGCCGCTGAAACCATCGTTCGGCGTATAGCTCAGCGTGCCGTCGGTATTGACAGCCACCGTCCCGTTCATGGGCGCGGCAAAAACGGTGATGCAGGCCGGGTCGGCATTGGGTGCGTCGTTGGCCAGAATCGGGATCAGAACGGCTTCGCCGAAAGGCGTGGACACCGAATCGTCGAGCGCAAAAAACGCGATGCAGGTCACGTCGATGCGCACGATGGCCGAGGCGCAGAGGCCGTCTTCGTCGCAGATGGCGTAGGCCAGCGAATCCGGTCCGCAGTAGTCCGGATCCGGGCTGTAATCAATGCGCCCGGTGGCCGGATCAGCGCTTGCCGTACCGTTGGCCGCCAGCAGTGTGACGCTGATGGTGGCGGGGTCCAGGGGAGCGGAGCCGGGCAGGTCGTTGGGCAACACCTCCAGCGCATTGCTGCTGTTGGGCAACACCGTGAAGGAGTCCAGAACCGCCACCGGTGGCGAAGCACTCACCGTCATGACCACCATCGCCTGGCTGCAACTGCCCGGCACATCGCAAACGCGGTACAGGAAGGTGTCCAGGCCAAAGAAGCCGGGATCAGGGGCATACAGGACCTCCCCGCTCAGCATGTCCGGGGTGGCCGTGCCGTTGAGGGGCGCTTGGGTAATGGTCACCGAAGCCGGATCGATGTCCCCATCGGGGTCGATGTCGTTGTCCAGCACCGGTACACTCAGGCTGCCGCCGATGCCCACCGTGGCTGCGTCGTCCACGGCAATGAGGGGATCGTCCACGGGCAGTACATTGATGACCACCACGGCCTGGTCGCAGAGGGCGGGCAGCGGATTGCCGTCGTCGCAGACGCGGTAGGTATAGCTGTCGCTGCCAAAGAAATCCAGGTCCGGCTGGTAGGTGATTTCGCCGGAAGGCGAAAGCACCGTGGCCACCCCGTTGGCCGGCGGGAGGATGATGCTCACCGTCAACGGATCCACATTGCCCAGCGGGTCCTGGGGATCGGCGTCGTTGAGCAGCACGGTGGTGCTGACCAGCACTTCTTCGGAGGTGGTCTCCGAATCGTTGAGGGCCTGGGGCGGATCGTTGACCGGGTCCACGGTGATCTCCACGCGGGCCTCGTCGCAGTATCCCGTCAGGTCGCACACGCGGTAATCAAAGGCATCCGTGCCGTTGTAGTCGGCCGCAGGCGTGTAGACCACCTCGCCGGTGATGGGGTCCGGAACGGCCGTTCCAAAACCGGGAGCCAGGACAATGCTCACGGAAGCAGGATCGATGTTGTTCTGCGGGTCGGTATCGTTGGCCAATACGTCGATGATCAGGCTGCCGTCCTCGGCCAGGACCACTGTGTCGTTGACGGCCGTCGGGCTTTCGTTGGACACCGTAACCACCGCCCAGGCTTCGCCGCACAGGGCCGGCAGTGGCGCACCCAGGTCGCAGACCTGGTAGCGGAAGCTGTCCACGCCGTTGAAGCCCGGATCAGGCGTGTAGGTCACTCCGCCTGCCCCACCGACGCTGGTGACGCCGTTCAGGGGCGCGGTGAGCACCACCACCGAGCCGGCATCCAGACCTCCGGCCGGGTCGGCATCGTCGTTGTCGTTGCCCAAAACCACCACCAGCACCGGGCTGTCTTCGGCCGTGGTGGCCACATCGTCCTGCACGACCGGCGCGTCATTGACCGGACCGACCGTGAGGTTCAGTTCAGCACTGCTGCAGGCGGCCGGCAAGGGGAAGCCCAGGTCGCAAACCTGGTAGGTCAGCACATCCGTACCGTTGAAATCCGGGTCCGGGGTAAAGGTGATGGCGCCGGTAACGGGATCCACGGTGGCGCTGCCGTTCGCCGGAGGCGAAAGCACCACCACGCTGGTGGCGTCCAAACCGCCCATGGGATCGGCCATGTCATTGTCGTTGGAAAGCACGGCAACCACCACGGCGGCATCCTCCATGGTGCTCGCTGCGTCGTCCAGGGCTACGGGTGCGTCGTTGAGCGGGTTGACCGTGAGCACCACATCGGCTTCGCCGCAGGCGCCATCGGTGTCGCAGGCGCGGTAACGCAGCAGGTCGGGCCCGTGGTAATCCGGATCGGGCGTGTAGGTCAATAGCCCGGTGACTGGGTCCACCGAAGCAACCCCGTCATCGGGCGGATTGACAATGTTCAGGCTGGTCGGATCCACGCCGCCGTCCTCCGTATCGCTGTCGTTGGCGATGATGTTCAGGTTGAGCACGGCATCCTCGTTCATGCTGGCCGTGTCGTTGACCACCAACGGCAGGTCGTTGACCGCATTGACGGTCACCAGCACGTTGGCGCTGCCGCATTCGGCGGGCAGCGGATTGCCGTCGTCGCACACGCCGTAGGTGAAGGCATCCAGACCGTTGAAGTCCGGGTCGGGGGTATAGGTGACCGCGCCGGTGACGGGGTCCACGGATACGCCGCCGTTCGCCGGAGGCGAAAGGATGCTCACGGTGGTTGGATCGATGTTGCCCAGCGGATCCTTGGGATCGCTGTCGTTGCCGGTCACCAAGACCACCACGGGCACGTCTTCCGGCGTTGTGGCCAGATCGAGGTTGATCACAGGCGCGTCGTTGACCGGGTTGACGGTCACAGTGACGATGGCCTGGTCGCAGAAGCCGTCTTCGTCACAGATGCGGTAGGAAAACACCTCTGTGCCGTTGAAGTCCAGGTCCGGTGTGTAGGTGATGGTGCCGGCCACGCCATCCACCACCGTCAACCCGTCGGCGGGCGCAAGGACCACGGTCAGGGTGGCCGTGTCGATGTTGGGTTGGGGATCGGTGTCGTTGGCCAGCACCTCGATGACCACGGCCATTTCCTCATCCGTGGCCGCGGCATCATCCACGGCCGTGGGCGCTTCGTCGGAGACGGTAATCACCACCCAGGCGGTGTCGCATATGGGCGGCAGCGGATTGCCGTTGTCGCACACGCGGTAGGAAAAGGAGTCCAGGCCCAGGAAGCCCGGGTCCGGGGTATAGGTGATCACGCCGCTTCCGGGTCCCAGGCTGGCGCTGCCGTTCGCCGGAGGCGAAAGCACCGTGAGGCTGGCCGGGTTGATGGTGGCCAGGGGATCGTCCGGGTCGCTGTCGTTGGCCAGCACGTTGAGCCGGACCGCCGTGTCTTCCGGCGTCGTCGCTTCGTCGTCCACCGCAAAGGGCGAGGCGTTG
>JAUIHG010000316.1 GCA_030432405.1 Bacteroidia bacterium
GGTGGAAGTGGGCCACCACGAAGTAGGTGTCGTGCAGGTCGATGTCCAGGGCGGAGTTGCCCAGGAAAATCCCGGTCAGGCCCCCGACGATGAACAGGCTGACAAAGCCTATCGCAAAGAGCATGGCCGGGGTGAAGCGGATGTTGCCCCGATAAACGGTTACAATCCAGTTGAACACCTTGATGGCCGAGGGAATGGCGATCAACAACGTGAAGATCACGAAGATGGACCCCAGGAAGGGGTTCAGGCCCGTGACAAACATGTGGTGTGCCCAGACCAGGAAGGACAAGACCACAATGGCCAGAATCGAATAGATCATGGCGCGGTAGCCAAAAATCGGCTTGCGGCTGTGCACGGAAAGCACTTCGGACACGATGCCCATGGCGGGCAGGATGATGATGTATACCTCCGGGTGGCCGAGGAACCAGAACAAGTGCTGGTAGAGGATCGGGCTGCCGCCGGCATTGGCCAACGCCTCACCGCCCACGTACAGGTCGGAGAGGAAAAAGCTGGTGCCCAGACCGCGGTCAAACAACAACAGAACCCCTGCAGCCAAAAGGGCCGGGAAGCTCAGCAGGCCGACAATGGCCGTGAACGTGAAGGCCCAAATGGTCAACGGCATGCGGAACATGCTCATGCCCTTGGTGCGCAGGTTGATGACCGTGGTCACGTAATTCAACCCGCCCAGAAGCACCGAGACGATGAACACGGCAATGGAGGTGATCCACAAATCCGTCCCCAGACCGGACCCCACGTTGGCTTGCGGCAGGGCCGAAAGCGGCGGATACATGGTCCAGCCGCCGGATGCGGCACCGGAAGGCACAAAAAAGGAAATGAACATGATCACGCCGCTGGCGAAGAAAAACCAGTAGGAGAGCATGTTGATGAAGCCCGAGGCCATATCCCGCGCACCGATTTGCAAGGGAATGAGCAGGTTGGAGAAGGTACCGCTCAAGCCCGCCGTGAGCACAAAGAACACCAGAATGGTGCCGTGCATGGTGATCAGGGCGTTGTAGAATTCCGGAAGAATGTGCCCGGAATCGTCCAGCCATTTGCCCAGCAGTGGCTTCATCCAGGTCAGGTCCGCGTCGGGATAGCCCAATTGGATGCGGAAAAGCACGGACAGGGCCGCACCGATGATGGCCCAGATGATTCCGGTGATCAGGAACTGCTTGGCAATCGTCTTGTGGTCAGTACTGAAGATGTACTTCCCGATGAAGCCAGGCTCATGGTGGTGGTGATCATCGTGGTGATGATCGTCGTGGTGCGGTGCTGCAGCGCGGGTGGATACGGTTGCGTCGGCCATTGAGCTGTAGTTGGAAACGGTCGTGGAATCGTTGGGGGCGGTGACGTGTCGCGATGCGTAATCGTTGGAATTGGAGCGTTTTATGTCCTTTTTCAACAAGCTTGAAGGTAAGGCGCACAAGCCGTGAAACGGCCCGGTCTCAGCTCTGGGTTTTAGCGGTTCAGCGCGGCGTGCGCCTCGCCGGCGTGGTCTTCGCCGTGTTCTTCGTGGTGCTCGCCATCGTGGTGCTCATCGCCATGGCCACCGTGACCGCCTTGATCCACAAAAACAAACTCCTGCTCCAGGCGGTCGTAGTCGGCATCGGCCAGTTTGACCAGGGATTCCTTTTGCAGATCGAAAAAGGGCGTTTGTTGGGTCATCCAGGCGTTGAACTCCTCTTCCGGGTCCACATCCAGGGTGTAGCGCATGGAGTTATGGCCTTTCCCGCAGATTTCGGCACACGCCACTTCATAAAAGAAGTTTTTCCAGCGCGGCTCCTCTGCTCCTTCGTCCACGCGCTGCCACTCGGGATTTTCCGAAAGGTGCTCGCGCATTTCTTCCGTGGTGATGGTGGGCGTGAACTTGAATCGGGTCGGCATGCCTGGCACAGCGTCCATTTTGACGCTCATGTAGGGGATGTAAAAGTTATGCAGTACGTCCAGGGCCGTGATGCGGGCCTGGACCTCGCGGTTGACGGGCAGGTGCAACTCCTGGGGCTGGAAATCGTCGTAGCTGGCCTGCACCAAGGGGGCGACGTCCGGATCGGCCAGGTACTCCGGCGTGAACTTCTGCACAATGCGCTTGTAGTGGGCACGGGTGCGTGCCTGCTGGGCCGGCAATTGGTCCAGTTCCTTGACGTAGCCCTTCAGGCTTTGTTTGGCCGAGTCCACCGGCCCCGGGTTGGGATGGTGGGCAATGAAAGCCTCGGTGCCTTCGATGATGCCCGGCAGAGCGGCTTCGCGTGTACGCAGCCCTTCCAGCTGGTCTAGCAATTCGGCGCGTTTGTGGTCGATGAATTCAGGCGTGACCAGACCGAGGGGATTCTCGGCGCTGATCAAGTTGTAATCGCGCAGGCCCAGGGTGCCGTCGGCGCCCGGGTAGCGGGATGACCAGAAAAATTGCTGGCCGATCATTTCAAACACCAGGGCGCCCTCCTC
>JAUIHG010000105.1 GCA_030432405.1 Bacteroidia bacterium
TGGACTCCAGCGGTACAGGCCAGATTTCAGGGTGCTGATCACTGCGGCTCCCGAAGCATCTTCCACCAGTGCGGTGGGCAGGGCATTGGCCAGCACCGCTTCCTCGTCCAGCGGCTCAAAGGCACGGCCGGTGGAGGCCTCGGGATCGAAACGCATCAAGCCAAGCCCTTGGAGCTGCACCAGGAGCTGGCCCTGCCATAGGCCCAAAAAGAGCACCGGCGTCGGGCTGGGATATACCCGGGCACTGTCGCTGCCATCCAGCGCAAGCCGGTACAGGCGCTCAGAGGCCCGCCAATACAGGTGTTCGCCGATCAGGCGCAAGTCCCAAACGTCTTCAAACGCACGGTCGGCCACGCGCACGCGCTCCAGCAGGTTGTGGTATACCAGGCGTCCGGCCGCGTCGGGCCGAAAGCACCCCAGTTCTCCCTGTCCTCCCGTGTAGACATTGCCCCGGGCATCGATGGCCAGGGAACGCATGACCGTGTGCCGAGGCTGGGGATGGATGGTCCAGGACAAGCCGTCGAAAACCATCAGCCCGTCGTTGTTGGCCGCGTAAATCCAGCCTTCGGGCCCGACTTCCAAATCCCAGGTCTGCGTGCCCCCACCGTGGAGCTCCCGGGGGAAACTGCGCACTTGAGGGGTGCCGATCAAGGTTTCGCCCGTACGGGCGAACAGGGCTCCAGCCCAGCCCAGCAAAAAGAGGGCATAGACGTATCGGCAAACAGGTCGCATAGCCGCCTGTTAAGGTACGCCAGTCAACGATGAGGTGTATGGGAAAGCACGCATTTGAGTTACCACATTGATAATCTGAATACTATAAATGACACGTACGAGGACTTAAAGCATTTTGAGCAAGCATGATGTAGCCATGTTGTGCTGAAATTGTCGTTTTGACGAGATCGTGATGTAGGTTTTTGATCGGGCAGCGGGCTTGTGGCGGCTACATTTGAAACCATGTCCAAACCGGATTGCTGCGCCGCATGGCGCTTTAAATCCACGTACACTTTCCAGCCCATGAGAACCTTTACCCTGCTCAGCCTGATGTGCTTGAGTTTTGCCTTGAGCGCACAAGCCCTGTACGACAATTTTGACGACGTCCGCGTCCTCGACTACGGCTTCATCAACGGGGAGTTTTTCCCCTACACCGCCAATCCGAGCCCGGACGGGGTCAACGGTTCCCCCGTGGTGGCCCAGTATTTCCGTAATCCCGTGGAAACCTTTGACGTCATCGTCACCAATCCGGGTACCCTGGCGGACATCAGCGACTACATCAGCGGCGCCAAACAGATGTCGATGGACGTGCTGGCTCCTTCGGCAGGCATCACGGTCCAGATCACCCTGGAAGATTCGGTGGCCGCTGAGCCCACCAATTACCCCACCGGACGCCGCGCGGAATTCACCGCTGTGACCACCGGCAGTGGTTGGGAGACCCTCACCTTTTCCCTGGTCAACGAACCGGACCCCAGCGTATCCAATACCGGCGTCAATGCCGCTGTCATCCTCTTCAACCCGGGTACGGCGGTCAACGAGACCTGGCACTTCGACAACCTCACCCTGCCGGAAACCAGCAGCCCGCTCTGTGCCGGCGCCGTCGATTCCGCATTGTTGTACATGGACGCCGAGTGCGACCATGATCTGAGCATCACTTTCCGACACGGTGTCCTTCGCCGCCGCCAGAACCCGGATCAAAGCGGGATGAATACCTCCCCCTACAGCCTGCGTTATGACCGCAACGTCGGTGAGATGGACGATGTGATTCTGGGCGACTTTCCCGCGCCCATCGATGCGGTGAACGGCAGCAAGATGTTCATCGATGTGTACGACGTCAACGCACCTTCCGTGTATGTGCTGTCCATTCAAAACGCCTCCGGGGTGGACATCGTGGCCCTCCGCGACTCCACTGCACCGGCGGACGTCAACACCTGGACTACACTGGAATATGACCTCTCCGGCGCAGCCGGGGCCGCCGATGCCAGCAAGTTTGTGCTGCTCTACAAGCCCGGCAACTTCCTCAACGGCCGCACCTTCATCGACAACTGGCGCCAGACCAATCCTTCGCCGGACGGCCTGTTCACACCGGCACAGCACGAACAGCTCGAGGCCTGGCCCAACCCCGCAACCGAGCGATTCATGATCCGTGTTCCGTCGGGCATGCAGGACGGCACGCTGCGGGTCTACGATGCGGCTGGTCGCCTGGTGCACGAACGCGGAGCCAACGGCGTAGAGCGCCTCCAACTGAACAGCAGCACCTGGGCAGACGGCCTGCATACCGTGCTCTGGCAAAGCGGAACCCGCAGCGCCATACAGCGCATTGCCATCGCCCACCAACGTTGATCGGGTGCCTTGTTCCATGAACATGTTTTTCAGCCGGCTGGCCGGCTTCTGGGTTGGGGTTTTGTGTTTCGCCGGAGGCGCACTGGCCTCCGGCGAAGGCCATGCCCTGGCCGGAGCGCCGGGTACAGGGCTTGGAGATCCGGCTGCCGCTCTTGATGCGGCAGAATCCGGAACGACGTTGGCGGCATCCACAGCCCCCACTTCCCAGGCTTCAGGGTTGTGGAACGGCCTGGTGGACAGCGCCTGGATCTTCCTTCCGGACGCCCTTCCCGGGCGCTATCCGGCTCCGGCCGCATACCGCGATCCGCGCAAGGTGGGCAAGCCGCAGGAAACCGTGACCGTCGGAGGTTATGTGCGCTTCTTCGGCTACAACCGGAACCTGCAGGATCCCTTTCCGGTCATTCCAAGCAATCCCTTTGCCAATACCCCTCCCTACGTGCTTGGCGTGGGCGATGTCTACCGGGATCCGCCCCTGATGCTGCTCAACATCGGAGCACGGCCTACCTCGGCCACCTATATCGGGATGGATTTTGCGCTGCCCAACTTCTTTACCGGAGACCTGGACAACCCGCGCAACATCAACCTCAACCTTGGCATCAACCTGGTGGGGTCCTTCAATACGGATGTGGGCCGGTTCGCGGTCCAGGCAGGTGGCATCAACTGGACCACGCTCAGCCCGTTGACTTACGGGGCACCGGAGATTTTCCGCTTCAGTCTTTTTGAGCGCAGCCCCTGGGACAACAATTCCACTTCCATCGAACGCATCAACGGCCTGTTCGAAAATGGACGGGTGATCGTGGACGAACGCTTCGGCCGTCAGGCCTTCAAAGGCTTTCTTTTTGACGGCACCAACCTGCCCGGTGGATTTGAATTTCGCGCGCTGTACGGCAAGTCGCCCGTCAATGCCAACCTGAATACCGACGTGCCCAGCTTCATGACCGGGGGTTATCTGCGCAGGAGTTTCGGCAAGGGCTTCATCGGATACAACACGGTCAACTACGTCAATTACATCGACAGCGTAGCGGAACTGAAAAGCTCCATCAATCTGCATACGCTGCAGGGCGAATTCAATTGGGACGGCTGGAAACTGAAAGCAGAAGCCGGTATCGGCCGGATTGCCAATGCCGGCAATGCCGAGTTCGGCGAAGGCATTCGGCTGCGATTGGAATCCCCCAAGCGCGTGACAGGCCTGCCCATCTCCGTGGAGGTCTACCGGTTGAACCAAAACTTCACCAACTTCTTCGGCTCCTTCCTTTCCGCCAACGCCAACATCTCCGGTCAAACCCAGTCCATCAGCGGAGTGGCCACCGGCACCGCGGCATCCTTTGCCGGCAGCATTACCGACGTCGGACAGATCGCCAACAACCAGCAAGGCATTGCCCTGAATACCGATTTTGCCTTTGGCGAATTCAAAATGAACATAGGCATTCAGGCCAGTCAGGAACTGGAGCGGGTCAGCAACCGTCTGAGTTTCGGTCACCGGATCAATGCCCTGCCATATTCGCGATTTGTCACCTTCTCCAATGGCGTGGGGCCATACGGACGCTGGAATTCCTTTTTCCGCGGGGTGGCCGAAGACATCACCATCACTCGCGTGGACACGGCCGGATTGCCTATTGGCCGGAACGGGTTCAATACCCTGCAGGCACAAGCCATTTACAAGGTGGATGCAGGCCCGGTACCGATTTATGCCACCTACCTCGTAACCCTGGGCTCGGTGCAAAACGGGTTTTCCCCTGTTCCCCTTTTTGGGGACTCGGCCTATCTGCGCGCCCATTACCATGAACTCGACCTGTACATCGGCGCAACGGACGCGGTGTCCATCGTGCTCACTTACGGCCGCGAACGGATCCGCGGCAACCAGTACACCGACCGGGGCGACGATGTGACCGGCACCCTCGGTGAACTTGAAAACGATCCCCTGGATCAGCGAGGCCGGCTGCTCGGAGCAGGCCTCGACATCAAGGCCTCTGAAACCATCGGCATTTACCTGCGTCACCGGCGTTTTCGCCAGAATGGCGAAAGCTTCACCCTGGACAACATCCAGGGCCATGAAACGACTGCTGAAATCAAAATCTTCTTCTGATGTTGCGCCGACTCCTTCTTTCCGCCGCGGTCTGTGCCTGGGCCATTGCCCCGGCTTTCGCGCAAAACAAGGTCCAATTCGGCGGTGCCGGGCGACTGCTCATCGACAATGCCCAGCTGGACGGAACCCTGTTAGAAACCGATACCACCACAGCACGTCGGGAAATGGGCGGCAGCGCCTTGTTCGATTTGGGCATCACCATCCGCCCGGATGACAACACGGAAATCACCGCCATCACCCGCGTCGAAAACGACATCGACGGCTTCTGGGGTGCGGGCATCGTTTTCCAATTGCGGCAATTGACCGCCAAGGGCGTGATTGCCAATTCGGTGCGCTACGGCATCGGGGACATCGATGTGGCGCTGACTCCCTACACGTTCTGGAACAATGCGTCGGAATTCCGGATTGGTCAAACACCGGCATTCAATGTGTTCCGGGACATCATCGACTACGAGAACTTTTACGCCGATTCGGCCTGGCGCCAGCAGGGTGTTGAAGCCGAATGGGGCTTGCAGTTCAACCGCGGCATTCAGGCCCTGCGCTTCCGAGGCATGATCGCCAAAAACCGGCAGACGGACTTCTTTACACTGCCGGACCGCATGATGGCCATGGGCCAGATCGGATTGCATGTCAACAACAACCTGCGCTTCCACCTCAACGCCACCAACCTGTTTGAAGTGGCCGAGTCCGCGCAGTTCAATACCGAAGAAAGCGCCACCCGCGTCATCAGCCTGAGCGGCAGTACGGGCGGTGAAAAGGAAAAAATCCGCTGGCGCCTGGACGGCGAAGGCGGTGCTTCATCCGTGGTCTTTACCGACATTCCCGAAGCGCCGGTGGATAACATCGAAGACTTTTTCGTGGATGTGCGCGGGACGGTTGAGCTGCTTCAACCACGGCTGGAACTGCAGTTGGGCTATGTGGACGTCGGTGCAGATTTCCGTTCGCCAGCGGCGCAATCCCGCCGTTTGGATGTGGACGCACCTGCCCAACAATTCGGCTTCTACACCAACCGCGAAGTCCAGCGCCCCCTCAACATCCGCGATGTCCTGCTCGATCCATTGGTCTACGAGCGCACCATCACCCCCGGATTGCAGGCCTTTGTCCCCGCCTGGGACAACGTCCGACCCTATGGCGTGGCCACACCGAACCGTCGGGGTCTGGACCTCAACGTGCTGTGGAACGGGGATACCGCCGGCCGCTTTGAAGCCGGCATGCAGGCCGCGCTCCTAACGGAGCTGCGCGGCGAAGGCACCACCGAAAAGCGGCGCTTTGTGGACCTGCGCCTGCAGGCCGCCTGGCACCTGAACCGCAGCATCGGATGGAAAAAGGACCTGTCGTTGCATCTGGCCGGCCGCTACCAGAGCACCAGCCGCGACGGAACCCCCGGCGTGAGTGAGGTTGCCTTGAATTCGGTCATTGCCGAAGCCGGCCTGACCTGGGAACTGATCGACCAACTGGATCTGATGGCTGGCCTGATGTGGTATCAGGCGGACGGCAATGAATTCATCGCCGAACGCGACGGCTTTAATCAGGTCGACTTTTTCAGCGCTTATACCGTGGATGCCTCCGAATGGTTTGGCAGCGCCGGACTGCGCTACCGCTTCAACGAATCCATCAACCTCAGCCTGCAAATGCAGCAATGGAGCGGCATGGATGCGCTGAGCCCGCAAACCGATTACTCCATCCGCAACGTATTGTTGCTGTACAACATGTTCTTCTGATGCGGACCATGAAGCTTTTTCCCTTGGCCCTGGTTGTCCTGCTTTTGGGCGCCTGCCGCGAATCCGGACCGCTCGGTCCGGAACTGCAGGACATCTTCGGCGAGTTTGAAGTGCTGGAGCCCCTGAGCCAGGACAAAACCGAAGTGGATTTTTCCATCGGTGAATCCGTGGAATTCACGGCGCAGATTTCCATCCGTACCCCATGGCGCCTGGTCATCCGCAATGCCAGTACGGGTGCGCGCAAGATCATCGAGGGCAACGCCAAAGACATCTCCGGCGATGTAGCCCGTTGGAACGGCAGCGTGACCTTTGCCCCCCTTTTCATGGAGGGCGATGTGGTGCAGGCCACCCTAAGCTTCACGGAGTTTCCGGATGCCTCCATGATGTCGGATCCCATCACCATCACCGGTTCCCGACCCTTGCCTACCGGCGGGGTGCTGGTGGCCGATTTTGAAATGGATAATCCAGGATTGGAAGCCTTCAGCGAATTCTCGTTTGAGGAAACCAAAAACGGGGTGGATTCGCTGTTTCCCGCCGCTATCGGCGAACGCTACTGGTTCATGGACGGCCGCGACAACAACGGCAGTGTTTTTGTCTGCGGGCTGCTGGCTTCCGCCGAAGCCACTCAAGGCACCTCGGTGTTTGAATTGAACAATGAGAACCCCGCCAGTGTCTATTTCAATGTATTCGTGTTTGGCACGGGACAGCCCAGCACCACGCTGGTGATCGATTTCCAGGAGGACGACAACCTGGATGGCGTGTATTCGCCGACGCAGGAAGGCACCTACAACATCACCTTCCCCATCGATTGGACCGGCTGGCGCCTGCTTTCCTTCCCCTTGTCGGAGACCACCTTGAGCACCAACGGCGGCTTGGGCAATATCGATGCCAACGGCGCCAAGGAAATCGACCGCATCATCAACCTCCAGTTCATTCTGCTTTCGGAGCTCGGGCAAAACGACAATGCGGTTTCTCTGGGACTGGACCACGCCATTTTCACTGTCAATACCCCCTTTGAACCGTGAGCCAACGCACCACCATGCCGAAAGCCATCCGCTTTTTCCTGCTGAGCAGTGGACTGGTGCTGTTCGCCGCCTGCGGCGTCCGCTTTGTGCCCATGGCCCTGGAAGACCCATATGCCAATTTGAAAGACAAACCGGATTTTCCGGACTTCAAAGCCCGCACGGTGTACAGCAATACCACGGGAGACGAAGTCTGGGGACCGGAGGCCTGCGGCGAACTCGCCTTTGACCAGAAACGTGCCTGGGAAGGCAACGCCATCCGCATTCAGTGGCAACAGGATGCCGCTTGCGACTGGGTGGGCATGGGCATCGGCTGGGATGCCTGGGCGGCCAAGGACCTGTCGGGCATTACCGATGAGGCCGCCTTTCGGTTCCGCTTGCGCTCCACCGAAGGCGAATCGCGCATCCCGATTATGATTTTGCTTTTGGAGGATTACTCGGGCATTATGTGTGCGGCTCCGCTTCGTGCCGGCCATATGGAAAGCTATCCCCTCAACGAGGAATGGCGCCAGGTGACCATTCCGTTAAGCGAGTTTTCCTACAAACAAGACGGGACCAACATGCGCAACATCAAGCAGTTGGTCATAGAGCTGCAAGGCGGTGGCGATGTGTTGCTCGATGACATTGAAATCGTAGCGCTACCCGAAACGGAAAGCGGACCCAATGCACAAGCCAAGCCGAGCCTTGTGGCCCTGGAACGCCTCCCCCAACCGCTCTTTGAAGGCAGCCTCCCCAATGCCTGGGGCTTGGAAAAAAACGAAAGCCGGGACTTCCGGCTGACCGGCAATGGGCTCGAAATGGTTTGGACAGCCCAGGGTCCCTGGAGCCCAATGTGCTTCAGTTGAACCCGCTGGCTGGCCGTGGACCTGTATACCGCCATGCCGCGAGCAGCGATGGAATTTGAAGCCGAGATCGCTGAAGGCAGTGGCCCCCTTCTGGTCGGTTTGCAGGACTACAACCGCAACGTAGCCACCGTGCCCCTCCAGGATTACAAGCGGGCAGATGGCCGCTTTGTTGTGCCGCTCCGTACCCTGCCTTTTGAGCAAACCGGAACGGACCAACGCAACATCAAGAGCTTTTACCTGGACGTCCAGGGCAAAGGCTCCGCCACCATCCAGCGCATCCGCATGGTGGAACTGGTGGACGGGTAATGCCTGTTCACGGATCAGGAACAAAACGACACCATGCCCTATTTCACCCGTTTTATTGCCTTGCTCGTTTTTCTGGGCAGCACCGCCGGCCTTGCTCATGCACAGTGTTACCGCCTGGTTTGGGCCGACGAATTTGACGGTTCAAGCCTGGATGAAGACAAGTGGTCGTACCAGATCGGCAACGGTTGTCCATCCCTGTGCGGCTGGGGCAACAACGAATTGCAGTACTACCGGGAAGAAAACGTCGAGGTATCCGGAGGTACCCTGAAAATCCATGTGCGCGACGAAACCTTCGGCGGATCGGACTACACCTCCGCGCGCATCCGCACCAAAGACAAGGCCGCCTGGACTTATGGCCGCTTTGAAGCACGCATGAAAATGCCTTCGGGTGGTCAGGGGTACTGGCCGGCTTTCTGGATGCTTTCCGAAGAAGACCATTACGGCACATGGCCCTTGAGCGGTGAGATCGACATCATGGAGATGGTGGGGCAAACGCCCAACAAGGTGACCGGCACGGTGCACTATGGTCCGCTTTCCCCGAACAACCGGTGGCTCGGCGACAATTACTTTTTGCCCTCCGGAAGCCTGGACGACGGTTTTCACCTCTACGCCATCGAGTGGGAAGAAGATGAAATCCGCTGGTACCTGGACGGCGTACTCTACGCCACACGGAACGCCAGCGAACTGTATCCGGACCCCTGGCGCTTTGACCGGGACTTTCACCTGTTGCTGAATTGTGCAGTGGGCGGTTGGTTTCCCGGCCCACCGGACGGCAGCACCAGCTTCCCGGATACCCTGGAAGTGGATTATGTCCGCATCTTTCAAGACGTCGACAAAACCGCCATCAGCGGCCGCGGCAGCGTCCTTGCCCAGACCGATGCAGAACCGTATTACGTGCAGTCGGTCGACGGTGCCACGTATTCCTGGTCGGTACCGGCCGGGGCCAGCGTGGCCTCGGGAGGAGCTTCGCCGGAGGCGAACATCAACTGGGGTTCCGGCGGAGGTACCGTCACGGTCAGCATCGACGCTCCCACGTGCAGCACCAGCATCAGCCGGGAAATCCAGGTCCTGGATCCGGATTGTGCCGAAACCCTGATCGACCATGAAAACACGCCGCTGATTTTTCCAATTGGCAGCGACGGCACGTATCTGGCCAATGAACCAAATCCGGATTCCGATACCGTGAATGCTTCGGCTACTGTGGGCCGCTATGCCCGCAACGGCAGTGTTTCTTTTGACGCCCTGCGCTACGTGGTGGATGCCTTAAGCGATGCCGGCAAGCTCGAAACCGGGGAGCTGGTGTTTGAAATGGACGTGTACAGCATTGCTCCACCCGGCACGCGCATTTCTTTGAATTTGGAAAACACCGCCGAATCGTTTGGCCCCTACCCCAACGGCCGCCACAGCTTTTACGGCACGGTAACCTCCGTTCAGAATGCCTGGGAACGGGTGCGCTTCACGCACGAAGGCAGCCCCGACCCCACGGTTGGCAACGGCGAAGTCAACCAATTGCTGCTGCTCTTCCAGCCCGGAAGTTCGGCAAACGATGTCTTCTGGTTTGACAACCTGGCGGTGGTGGATCCGGCATGCGCGGCTTCGCCGATAGGCGGGCAGGTTGTAGCGCCTCAGTGGCGCATCTACCCCAACCCGAGCCGCGGCATGCTGCGCCTGGAGGGGACCACGCCAAATGCCCTCACCCGGGTCCTTGATGCAGCCGGGCGTGTGCTGCGCCAACTCCGATACACAGCAGGTTCGGCCATTGATCTGCGCTCCTTTCCCGCCGGACATTACCTGATCGAAGTGGAGACCGAAACAGGCCTTCGCCAGCGGCAATCCCTGATCCTGGTTGACTGAGGATGACGCCCTGTGAACCCCAATTGAATTCCCATGCTTTTGACCACCCTGCCCCATCGATTGCTGGCTTTTCTGCTGCTGCTGACGGCCAGCTCCAGCATGCTGTACGCCCAGGCGATCCCTGTTGAGGTCCGTCAGGAAGCGAACGGAAGCTGGCAGCTCTACCGCGGTGGACAGCCCTATTATGTCAAGGGTGCTGGCGGCAGCGGCAACCTGGATGCGCTGGTGGCTGCTGGTGGCAATTCCGTGCGCACGTGGAGCATCGCCGACGCCCGCAAGATCCTGGACGAAGCCCATGCCCGTGGCCTGACGGTCATGGTGGGCTTGTGGATGGGCCAGGAACGCCAGGGATTCGACTACAGCGACCCCTGGGCGGTGGAAGACCAAATGCGGGCGTTTCGCGATCAGATCCGGGAGATCAAAGACCACCCGGCCATTCTGTGCTACGGCGTCGGGAACGAAGTGGACCTGTTTTATTCGGATTTCAACGTGTGGGACGCCACTGAGGAGGTTTGTGCCATGATCCACGAAGAGGATCCCAACCACCCCACCGTAGTGGTGACCGCCGGCATCGATGAAGCCGAAATCCAGCTTATTCAGGAGCGTGCCCCTTCCGTGGACATCATGGGTTTCAATACCTACGGGGACGTGCGCATTGTTTCCCGTGTGGTGGACCGTGCAGGTTGGGTAGGCCCCTACATGGTTACCGAATGGGGCACAGACGGCCATTGGGAAGTCCCCAAAACCGATTGGGGTGTGCCCATCGAACGAACGGGCACCCAAAAGGAAAACGACTACCGCGACCGCTTTGCGGAATACATCGCTTCGGACGCGGAGCAATGCGTAGGATCCTACGTGTTTTTGTGGGGTCAAAAACAGGAAACCACGCCTACCTGGTACGGCATGTTTCTGGAAGACGGCACGCCAACGGCCCGTGTGGACGCCATGGCCGATGCATGGGATTCGCCTCCAGCGAACCGCGCCCCGAAAATCGAAACGTTTACCCTCGGCGGCGTCGAGCCCTACGCCTCCCTGCGCGTTCGCCCTGGGGCGTCGGTGGATGTGGCCCTGGCCGTCCGCGACCCGGAAGGCAAAGGCGTGGACCTGACTTGGGAATTGCTCCCCGAAAGCACAGACATCCGTGCGGGCGGAGATGCCGAAGCAAGGCCTGAGGCACTGAACCTCAACATCGATCCGAGCGAGAGCGGCGGCTTCCGTTTTCGCGCGCCGCGCGGCAAGGGTCCTTATCGGCTTTTTGTCTACGCCCGCGACGATAGCGGAAAGGCGGTCAGCGCCAATTTTCCGTTTTACGTAGAATAGATTCAGGTGTATTCGTGTTTGGTACAGAAAAGGCCGCTCCGTTTCGGGAGCGGCCTTTTGTATTGCCGTTTGTTTAGGTGGACCCTCAATGCTGCACCGCCAGCCTTGCATACCCCATATGCGCACCGCGACGGTCCTGCAGCACGACGATGTATACCCCTGAAGGCGTTCCATTCAAGTCCAGCCGCATGGGCGCAATCCCGCTGTGTTGACGGATCAACCTGCCGTTCACATCAAACAAAAGGGCTTTGCATATGGAGCCTTGAGGAAGCAGAGTTTCGGGTGTCCATACCGTCACTGCCTGTTGAGCGGGGTTTGGCACCAACAGGAGCTCCCCCAAACCTTGAACGGTTTGCAACCCGGTATTGCGGTCAAGGGTTACAAAACTGGTATTCGTGATTATTGCCGGATTGAAATCGAAATAAATGGCGGCCGTGTTTTCGATTCGGGTGCCTTCCGGCAATGCTGCCTTTGGCCGCATGCGGAACGAAACAAAACCCTGGCTGCCCATCAAATCGGTGCTTGAATCCGGCAGCGCAATGCCCGGGAATCGCCATCGTAGGCGATGGTTGGCCACCAGTTCCAAGGTGTAGGCATGGCTGCTGCCCAGCATCTCAAAGCTCGTCAGGTCAAGCTCTGGCATGATGTCGTCATCCAGGCGCACCTTGAAGGCCGTATCGGTACCGGTGTTCTGAAACCGGATGGTGTAATAGAGCCAGGGTGTGGAAGGATCAACCCGGTGTTCTGGGCCTTCGCCCTGCGGGCGAACAACTTTGTCGTTCGGATCATAGGAAGTCAGAGGACTGAGCGTGCCGGCAAAAAAGTTATCCTCTGGAGCGGCTTCATTGGGAAGGGCTACAGCCTCCAGCTGATGGTTGTAAAAAACCGAATCCCCCAAGGTGGCGGTATCGTTGAGGATGAACCGCAGCATAAAGCCCAATTCGCTCCAGGGCTCCAGCGTTGGAAGGTCCCAATGCATCGTGGTATCCAGGTAACTGGCGAAAGCCAGCTCTGAACCGAGAAAATCAAAGTTCGGATCGTGGCGGTAGTACAATTGAACGCTGTCGGCAGCGGTTATGCCTCGATTCTGCACCATGATGTATACCCCAAAAGTGTCCAAGGCACGGATGGCGCTCACCCCGATGCAATGCACAACAACATCGGTCACTGAGCCGGTGTCGGTCAACATAAAATCCAGTCCGCTGAACAGTGCATCAAGGTTGGATACTTCCACAAGGTGCTCCGGGTCCGGAGCAGGAACACCCGGGACCAGGTAATCCGCCATACCCTCCAACCGCAACGTACCGGTATCGGGATCAAAAACCGGGACAACAAATTGGCCGTCGGCGTCGGTCATCACCATGGTGGAGTCGGGAACCCAGTGCACCACCCGGTGCGCCATGGAAAAATCTGCTGGGTCAAATCCCAGGGAACCGTTGGCATCGTAGAAGGCCCGTCCGCGCAACAAGGCTTGACGGCCTCTGCCAATGGAATCCGTCAGGTACCAAAAATTGGGGTAGGTATGGGTAAAGTCTACGTCGGTGTATCCAGACACGACAAAACCACCGTCCAGACGCTCCATATGGGCACCGGTCATCCAAAACTGATCGCCGAGGGTGAATCGGCTGGTCCACAGGGAATCGCCCGTGTCGGG
>JAUIHG010000106.1 GCA_030432405.1 Bacteroidia bacterium
GGCGGCTTCCATGATGCCGGGACCGCCTCCGGTGATGATGCCGAAGCCTTCGGCCACCAGGCGGCGGGACACTTCGACGGTCAGTTCGTAGTAGGGATGGCCGGGCTTGGTGCGTGCCGATCCGTAGATCGATACGCAGGGCCCGATTTTGTCCAGGCGTTCAAAGCCGTCGACAAACTCGGCCATGATCTTGAACATGCGCCAGGAGGACTCGGCGCGGATTTCCATCCAGCTTTTGTTCTTGCGGAGTTCCTTTTTCTTGAAACGATCCTCGATGCTTTGGTCCATGGTGTATGGATGGGGGGTAAAGGGATAAAGGCCTGGAGCAGGGCTGTGGAGCTGGAATACGCGCTGAAGGAGCCTCAGGTTTTCGCGGAACGCGAAATCAACAGGAGGCCGAAGCTCGTCAAAATTCCGTTCAGGATCAGGATTTCGAAGCCGAAGCGGTAGCCGTGCAAAAGCCGGTCCACGCTGGCCTGCCAGGCATTGACCGCGTTTTCGGAAAGCCCGAACAAGGGTCCCAGGATGCCCTGCCCGGCCAGGGCCAGGCAGATTAGGACGGAAGCCACACAAACCAGCGGCGCCCAGCCGTCGCGGATGCGGCGGGTGCTGAACAGGCCAAAAAAGAACAGGCCCAGCAGGGGGCCGTAGGTGAAGCCGGCAGCCCGGAACAGGTTGCCCAGCACGTCGCCGCTGGACCAGGCGTAGAACGCGTAGCAGATCAGCAGCACGAGGCCGGAAAAGGCGGCGTGAATGGCAAAACGGGTGCGTTTGGTGGCGGGTCGAACCGCCGCCGCCGTGGCATCCGGGTGTTCGGCCTCGGCCACTTCTTCAGCCGGCATGCCCAGAATGTCCACGCAAAAAGAGGTGGTCAGGGCGGTGAGGGCGGAGTCGGCGCTGGAAAAGGCCGCGGCAATGAGGCCGATCAGGAAAATGGCCGCGTAAACCACGGGAAAATGCTCCAGGGCCAGCATCGGGTAGAGGTGGTCGGTGGTTTCGGGCACGGCGATGCCCTGTACGGCGGCATAGCGGTACAACAGGGCCCCGAGGGTCAGGAAAGCCACATTGACAAAGACCAGCACGATGCTGAAGACCAGCATGTTTTTTTGGGCCGAACGGATGTCCGGGCAGGAATTGTTCTTCTGCATCATGTCCTGGTCCAGGCCCGTCATCACCGTGGCGATGGCGGCACCGGAGAGGAACTGCTTCCAGAAATAGCCCGGTGCTTTGGGATCCCAGAAAAAGACCTGCCCAAGGCCTTCGCTGCGGATGGCAGCGCCCCAGCCGGACGGCGAAAGCCCGAGTGCACGGCCGATGAACAGCACGGTCAGCACCACGGCGGCCAGCATGAAGCCGGTTTGCAGCGCGTCGGTGTAGACGATGGTGCGGATGCCGCCCTGGTGGGTATAGACCCAGATCAGGAGGAGGGTAGCCGCGATGGTAATGAAGTAGGGCACGCCCAAAGGCTGCAGCACAAAGGCCTGGAACACACCGGTCACCAGGAAGATGCGGAAGCTGGCCCCCAAGGTGCGCGAGATCAGGAAAAACACCGCCCCGGTCTTGTAGCTGGAGGGACCGAAGCGCTGGTCCAGGTAGGTATAGATGGACGTCAGGCGCAGGCGGTAGTACAGCGGCATGAGCACCCCCGCGATGAAGGCATACCCCACCAGGTAGCCGAACACCACCTGCATGTAGCCAAACTGCTGGTTGGGACTGGCCAGGTTGCCCACCACGCCCGGTACGGACAGAAAGGTCACTCCGCTCAGGGAGGTACCGATCATGCCAAAGGCCACCAGCAGCCAGGGCGAACGGTGCCCGCCGATGAAAAAGTCCGCATTGCCCGCCCCCTTGCCCGTGCGCCAGGCCACGGCCATGATCAGGCCGAAATAGCCCAGGACAATGGCAAGAATGAGGGAGGGGGACATCGGGGGCGTTTCAACTGAGGCTCGACACGGACATGGCCGCAGGGGTGGGGTCTGGCCGGCAACGGCACGTTAGGGCAAAACTAGGGCCAGGCGCCTTCGGCGAAGCCGGATTGCACGCGCCGGCACTGTGGATATCGGCTTGGGAACAGCACCCCAGCCGGTCGGATGCGGGGCAGGCCCGGAACACGTGTTCCCCGCTGCCCTTCTTCTTCGACGCAGCCTTCTTGGCCCGCTTCTTCGCCATTGATGCGCTTTCAACGTGCAGAAATGAAAACCGCCCCGGTGAAGGGGCGGTTTCCCGCTGTTCTTGCGTGCTATAATATCAGCAGCGTTGGAGAGAAATACAGCCTTTAGAAGGTCGGGCAACGGACTTGCTTGCCGCCGCGCGGACCCCGTATGAGGTTGCGGGATACCGTGATCCCGGTCATGAAGAACCAGTCCTTGGCGTCGGGATTGCCGCGTTGCACGGTATCGTCCCAGTCCAGGGGTTCGACGTTGAGGTATTCGCCGGTGCGGTTGGACAGGTTCCAGGCCAGGATCCCGTTTTCCGCAATGAGGATTTCCTGGGCCACGTAGGTGGAGCTGACGTCGTCCAGGTAATCCGTCCAGGTCTTGGTGATTTTCATCTCGATGCCCAGCGTCCACTTTTCCGTCACCGCAATGCGGAAACCGCCGCCGAAGGGCAGGCCCACCTGGGTCAGGCCGTAGGGGTCGCGCTCGGGATAGGCCGAGGTGCCCTGGCCTTCCGTGCCCAGGGGCTGGAGCTCCACCCATTGGCCCTGGTAAAAGGCGCGCGGGTTGAAATTGAACACGCTGATGCCGCCAAAGACGTATGGGCTGAAGGGCTTGCGCATCCGCTTGGCGGTGAATCCGCTCAAGTTGAGGATGAAGAGCATGGAGCCTTCGTAGATGTCGGAAGTGAAGCTCAGGTTGCGCAGGTTGGCATAGCTGCGGGAGCTGAACTCATCGGAGCCGGAAATGCGGCCATAGCCCCCTTGCCAGCGCATGGCAAACCAGGGGCCCGTGTTGTACTGCACAAAGCCGTAGATCGACGGGTGGGTTTGTTCCAGGCGGTAAGGGACCTCGGAAAGGTCGCCCGTGTAGGTCATGGCGCCGCCGATCAGGCCGATTTCAGCGTACTGCGCAAAGCCGGTAAAGGGCAACAGCACGAAGAGGGACAACAGAATGCGTTTCATGGGGCGTAGCAGAGGGGAGGCGTACAGGATCGGTCCGGAGGGTCTTTTCTTTTGCTGCTCAAACGGGCCGCCGGAAGGCTTTAGTGTTCGGCCACCGGTGTTTGCCCGTCGAAGGGCAACAGCAAAACGCTGCGGACAGATGGACTAAAATAGGGGATTCGGCCACAATACCTCCTGGAATCCAAAAGCTTCTTGCCCGTTCCCTCCTGCGGGAAGGCGATTTTTTGCGGGCTTGCCTACGGCTGCTCTTACGCACAACGTGCGGCGACGTTGCCTCCAATTGGCGCATTTTTGCCCTTTGAAGCGCGGCAAATGCCCGGATAAAGCGGTGTTTTGGGGCATTTGTCGGCCTCGGAACGATTGCCCGGATACCGGGAAGTGCGCTGATCGAGACCCTTTCGGGGGCGTTCACAGTGCCGTGCCGCCGCTCCTGACCGCTTCTGGAAACCCAATAATAGCCGGAATATGAACCTGCCCTCCCGCCTGCTCGACGATGCCGTGGAGGCCTTCGCCGGCTTGCCCGGCATTGGCCGCAAGACCGCCCTGCGCCTGGTCCTGCACCTGCTGCGGCGTCCGGAGGAGGAGGTTTCCGCCTTCGGCGAAGCCATTGCCCGCATGCGGCGCGAGATCCGCTTCTGCCGCATTTGCCGCAACGCTTCGGACCAGGACACCTGCAGCATCTGCAGCAATCCCGCCCGCAATACCGGCGTTGTCTGTGTGGTGGAAAACCTGCGCGACCTGCTGGCCATTGAGCACACCGGCCAATTCAACGGCCGCTACCACATCCTGGGCGGCGTGGTTTCGCCGTTGGACGGGATCGGGCCGGAACAATTGGCCGTGGAGGAATTGGAGGAACGCGCCCGTTCGGGCGAAATCCGCGAGGCCCTCATGGCCCTGCCCCCCACCATCGAGGGCGACACCACCATCCACTACCTGGCCAAACGCCTGGAATCCCACCGCATTCCCGTCACGCTCCTGGCCCGCGGGGTGTCCTTCGGCGGCGACCTCGAGTACGTCGACGAGCTCACCCTGGCCCGCTCCATCGCCACCCGGCGGCCCTACGCCCCGGAAGGCGCTTCGGAAGGCGGTTCCGCCTCCGGCGAAGGCCCCCGATAACAGCACCAACTGAGCCGAGGCGCTTATCCCGACCTTCGCACTACCCGTTCCGCGCTTTTCCATGCCCCGCCTCTCGGTCATCATCGTCAACTACAACGTGCGCCACTTCCTGGAGCAGGCGCTCTCCTCGGTCTTTCGCGCGGCCGAGCGCGTGGACACGGAGGTGATTGTGGTGGACAACCGCTCGGTGGACGGATCGGCGGACATGGTGGCCGAACGCTTCCCGCAGGCGCGGCTGATCCGCAACACGGAGAACACCGGTTTTGCGGTGGCCAACAACCAGGGCATGGCCATCGCCGAAGGCGATTATTGGCTCTTGCTCAACCCGGACACGGTGGTGGCCGAGGACACCTTTGAAAAGACGGTGGCCTACCTGGACGCCCATCCAGATGTGGGGGGACTGGGCGTGCAGATGCTGGACGGCAAGGGCGAGTTTTTGCCCGAAAGCAAACGCGGGTTTCCGTCGCCGGGCGTGGCCTTTTGGAAGGCCTTTGGCTTTTCCAGCCTCTTTCCCAAAAGCCAGGTGTTTGGCCGCTACCACCTGGGCTTCCTGCCGCGGGAGGAGACCCATGATGTGGATGTGCTTTCCGGCGCCTTCATGATGCTGCGCGCTTCGGTGATCCGGGAAATCGGCGGCCTGGACGAAGCCTTTTTCATGTACGGCGAGGACATCGACCTGTCCTACCGCATCGTGCAGGCCGGATACCGCAACGTCTATTTTGCCGACACCACCATCATCCACTACAAGGGGGAAAGCACCAAAAAAGGCTCGCTGAACTACGTCCGCATGTTTTATGCGGCCATGAAAATTTTTGCGCGCAAGCATTTCACCGGGGGCAACCAGCGGCTTTTTGTGGGCCTGATCAACCTGGCCATCTACTTCCGCGCGGGCCTGGCGCTGCTGCGGCGCGGGCTTTCGCGGGTATCCGCGCCCCTGCTGGACGCCGCCCTGATTTTTGGCGGCATGTTCCTGCTCAAGGACTTCTGGGAGGCCAACATCAAAAGCCTCGACGGGGTCACCTATCCGCCGGAATACCTCTACATCAACGTCCCGATCTACATCGCCACCTGGTTGGGCGCAGTCTGGTTCAGCGGCGGCTACGACCGCAACGCGGGCACCTTCCGCGTGGTCCGCGGGCTGGTGGTGGGCACGGTGCTGATCGCGGCCATCTACGGCTTCCTCGAAGAGGGCCTGCGCTTCAGCCGCGGCATGATTTTGAGCGGTGCGGCCTGGGCCACCGTGGCCATGGCGGGCTGGCGCAGCCTGGCGCATTTTTTCCAGACCGGCAGCCTGCGCTATGGCGAACAGGGGCCCAAGCGCCTGGTGATCGTCGGCCGGGAGGCCGAAGCCCTGCGCGTGCAGCGCCTGCTGGACCGCTACGAAGTGGACGTGGAGCTGGTCGGTTTCGTCCGTCCGGACGAAAGCCCCTTTGAGGATGGCCGCCTGCTCGGGGGCCTGGCCGCATTGCCCGACATCGTGGGGGTATTCCGCGTGGACGAGGTGATCTTCTGCGGCCGCGACCTGCGGGCGGTGGACATCATCGCCTGGATGACGCGCCTGGGCACGGGCCTGGATTACAAGATCGTGCCGCGCGATGCGGTCAGCATCATCGGCTCCAATTCCAAGAACTCCGCCGGGGACCTGTACTCCATCGACATCCACCTGGCCATGGCCGAAGCCCGCCACCGGCGCGGCAAACGGCTCTTTGACCTTGGTCTGGCCCTGCTGGTGTTGCCGCTCTGGCCGCTGTTGGCCCTGCCGGTGCGCCAGCCTTTCGGATTGCTGCGCAATGCCCTGGCCGTCCTGGCGGGCCGGCGGACCTGGGTGGGCTATGCGCCGGTGGACCGTGCAGCGGTGGAAGCGCGGCAGGTGGAGGCGGTTCTGGAGCGGGCGGCGGTGGCCGCCGGGGCCTCCGATGGCGTGCTTTCCGATCCCGATTCTAGGCCTGCAGCAGGGCAGGGCGTTTCGGGAGCCGGCATTCCGGGTGGGGGTTTCGCCTCCGGCGAAGGCCTCCCCAAACTGGCCCCGGGCATCCTGCACCCCGGCGACGCCCTCAGCGGAGCCGTACTGAGCCGCAACATGCGCCTGCGCCTTAACCTGCTCTACGCCCGCGATTACGCCGTGGAGCGCGATGCCGCCATCGTCTGGCAGGCCTGGCGGGATTTGGGGCGCTGAGGCCACCAAGCGGTCCAAATCGGTGTGCAGTTCGGCGCCAAACCGGCACAACCGCTTGGTCCACAAGGGCATGCGCATACCGATTGGCGCTGCACCGTTTTGGCTTTAATTGTGACTACAAAGCCTTGAGGGTCAATGCTTTTTGTGGGGTTTGGGTTTTGGGATTGCACTGCACTTCCCTATCTTGGAAGGAGCATATCCCATCCGAACCCATTCAACACTCCCCAACCTCCCACGATGCAATACTTGAGACCTTCCCGACTCCTTGCCCTCGGTCTTGGTGCCGCCCTCTGCGGCAACCTTCCCGGAACCGGCCTTCAGGCCCAGGTTTCCACCCTTTCCTGGGATCCGGCCGTCCAACCGGTTCCCGTTTTGACGGATATCCGTGACGTAGCCATCGCCGATACGGACGGCGACGGCGATGGCGACATCATCATCCTGCATGCCAGCGATGTGGCCGTGGTCCAGAACAAAGGCCTTGGATTTACCCTCAAACAGAGCATTCCCGCCAGCGCCCAAAGCTTCCAGCTCCGCACCGGAGACATCGACGGCGACGGCGACCTCGACCTGACCATTGCCGACAGCACCGGCATCAACGTCTGGGCCAACAGCGGCGGCTCCTTTACGAGCGTCGGCCTGGTGGCCACGCCCGCCATCGACGGCCATGAACTCGGCGACATGAACGGCGACGGCCTGCTGGACCTGCTGTTCACCGAAACGGCCAGCAACCAGTTCCAATGGTACCCCAACGACAGCGCTGGTGCCTTTGCACCCGTGGCCGATACCGTGCTGCGCAGCGCCACCGGCCAGACCATCACCCTGATCGACCTGGAGATGGACGGGGACCTGGACGTGGTGGCCACGACCAACAGTCCCAACACGATCACCCGTTACCTGAATCCGGGCAACGGCGATTTATCCAGCGGCATGACTTCGGTGTCCTTCATCGTGGCCCGCGACGTCAACGGCATCAGCATCGACAGCAACAGCCTGATGGACATGACGTCTTTTGAAGCCAACAAAGTGGTCCAATACGTGCAGGCCTCCGTGGATTCCTTCGCCGAAAGGCGTTCTGTGGCCGTTGACGTGCTTAACCCGCTTGACCTGGCCGTAGGCGATGTGGACTTTGACGGCAAAGACGACATCGTGGCTTCCGCCGAAGGCGTGATCAGCTACTGGTTGGCTTCCAGCCGCGGTACCTTCTCCAGCTTCGAGGAAGAAGAACTGGTGGACAGCATCGACCAGGCCAACCGCATCCTGCTGGCCGATTTTGAAGGCGACGGCGATCCGGACCTCTGGACCATCGCCGGTCCCGAACGCCGCCTGTACCTCTACAAGGCCGTCAACGATACCTGCGAAGCGACCGACCGTGCCACCAACCTGCAGGTCAATTTCACCAGCGACTCGCTGCTGCTGAGCTGGGATCCCCCGGCCCAAACCGTGGGTTGCCGTGCCGAAGGCAGCAAAGTAGTGGGTTCCGGTTTCCGGGCCCTCAAGCAGGTCACCGGCCCCGGCCCGCACGTCAGCGGCGTTCGCCTCAACGCGCTGCAGCCGTCTACGGACTACATGTGGCGCGTGCGGTGCGTATGCTCCCTGTTCCCCCTGGAACTGGGCCAGGCCACGCCGAACGACACCTTTACGGCCCCGGCGCCCCGCATGGCGGCTGAACTGCCCACCGTCCCGGCCCGCCTGCTCGGTCAGGACGCTCAGCGCATCCTCGATTGGGGCGTTTCGCCTGCCGGCGAATTGCGTTGGGAAATCATCGATTTGACCGGCCGTGTGGTGGCCTCCGGCCAGGGCACGCAGCGTCAGGTTGCCCTGGACCTCAGTGGCATGGCCGCCGGCAGCTACTGGATCAACGCCGAGGACGGCGAAGGCCGTGCAGTGCTTCCGTTGGCCCTGACCCGCCGATAGACACAACCGGTGCCGCTCCGGCGGCACCACTGGGCACGCGAGCCCACTTTTGGCGGAACAGGCGCCCTTTGCCTGACCGCCCAACAAGGGAAAACAGCCCCGGACCCGAGCGGTTCCGGGGCTGTTGTTTTTGCGGCTGTGGTTGTTGGGGGGATGTTCCGGCAAGCCGTCCCTGCAGGCCTATCTTCCCGGCATGTACCGTGCTTTTTTGAGCGCCTTGCTGCTGGTTGCGGCCGGCTTTGGGCAACCGCTGCAGGCCCAGACGTCCGATGCGGTCTCTTCCCGCAACGGCTATTGGATGCCCAACCGGGACACCCTGCGCATCTTTTTGGTTTTTGCCGAAATCGTGGACGACCCCGTGGATCCCACGCGGGAGTCGCCAAGCCAGGGCTGGCCTGCCGGCCGAATGCCGCCCAATGCCAATACCTATTTTGACCATGCCCTGCCGCCCGGCCGCACGCCGAAAGGATGGATTACGCGCTTTTTCCACGAAGGCTCCTTTGGCCAGTATGTGGTGCTGGGGGACTACTACCCGGAGTTGATCCGGATTCCCGCTGCCCAGCGCAAGGGCAATGGGGACGGCAATGTGCTGGAATACCTCAACGCCCTTCCGGGCGAAGACCTCCGCACCGCCCACGGCTATACCCTCAACGGCACGGACTTTGACCGTTGGACCGCAGCCGATGGCAAGGGCCTTCGGAAAACCAAGGCGCCGGACGGCCTGGTGGATTTTTGCATGATCGTCTGGCGCATCAACAGCCGGGTGTCCACTTCCGAAAACGGCGGCAGCGTGAACGTCAACATCAAACGGACACCGCTGAAAGGCAAGCAGGGGTTCATGGATTTTTCGCGTTTTGTGGCCCGGCATTCGTCGGCCATGCAGATCCTCAAACACGAATTCAGCCACAGCCTGTACGGGGGAAACAATTTCCATACGGGTTCGCGCGGAGCGGGAAACGCCACCTTCATGCACGCCATGGGCGGCTATTCCAACCTGAGCAGTTTTGGTGCCAATTCCCCTTCCCTGAACGCGTGGGACAGGCACCGCATGGGCTGGAAACCGAAAAACAAATCGTTTTTCATTTCGGCCACCTGTGCTTCCACCGGGCAGGAGGTTTCCACGGATTTGGCCTACCGCGACAGCACGGTATGCCCGGGCATGCGTTTCTGGTTGGACGATTTTTCCCAAAGCGGCGATGCCCTCCGCATCAAGCTGCCCTATGTGCAGGCGCACAATCCGGCGGCCAGAAATCAATACCTCTGGTTTGAAAACCACCAGCGGCGGCCGGGGCGCATCGACCATGAGGCGCCGATGCCGCGCGGCATTTATGCGTTTGCGCAAATTGGAAAAGACGATACCAGCAGTTTTGGCGGACCGGGTTTGTACACGGTGCCCCTCCATGGGCTGGGGCATTTTGATTTGATCATGGATCCTGTTTCCGAGCGGGTGAGCATCAAAAGAGGGCTGGCCAATCCCTTTACCGGATTGCATCTGAACGTTATACCGGCGGTGAACCGCATCGAGCCCAACATAAAAGTCAACGGCCGCGGCGATACCGCCTATGTGCGCCGGCGGGTGATACAGCGGGAAGAAACCTTGTACCTAAAGGGTGTGCAGGCCTTTGGCGCGGAAATGCCGGCTTCCGATTTTGTGTACAGCAACCACCCGGTGCTGGGCACGGCCTATGATGGTTTTGGGGTGGGTAGGACCTTCGCCGTAGGCGAAAACCCGGCCCCGACGCCCTGGCTGACCTGGGAGCAGCCCGGCATCAACGAGGTGGCACCTTATGCCGCCCCCCAGCCGGACGACAACCGCCACATTCCGCTCAACGGCATCGTGGTGAAGGTGCTCGACACCGATGCGCGCGGGCGGGTGTTGTTGGGCGTAGCCTGGAAGGGGCAGCCGGTGGAAGGGCGGCAGCGCTGGTGCGGGCCCCTGTACCTGCGCGAGCCGCTTCGGCTGGCCGATCGGGCTTCGTTGGAATTGGATTTGGGCCTGATGCCTACGCGGCCTGTGGACCCACTCAAGCACAACGGCCAGGCCGTTTTTTCCGATACCACGGTGCTGCGCCTGCTGCCGGGGTCCCGCATGGAGCTCGGGGACAAAGCCGACATCAGCCTTTTGAACGGATCGCGGCTGATCGTGGACTCCGGGGCCACGCTGGTGCTGGGCAAAAAGGCCCGCATCCGCGTGCGGCAGGAAGGGCTGCTGGATTTGCGTCCGGGCAGCCGGTTGGCAGTGGGCCGCAAAGCCAAACTCGAAGAAAAGGGCGGAACGGTTCGGGTGCGCTGCGATGAAGCACCGCAAAAAGTCCGGGCCGCAGGCGGAGGACCGGGCCCCCAAGGTCAGCTCGAGGGGCCGCAAACAGGTGGTTCAGCGGTGGACGAGCCCGATGCACCGGCAACGCCTCCGCGCACCAGCGGACTGCCAGAACCCATCCGTGTGGTGTCGGCCAACATCCGCTACGCCAATCCCGACGATGGCCCGGATGCGTGGTCGGAACGCGGCGCGGACCTGGCAGCCCTGTTGCAGGCCGCCAGCCCGGACATTTTGGGCGTCCAGGAAGCGCTGGTGGATCAGGTCCGCGACCTCGACCGCTTCATGCCCGGCTATGCCCATGCCGGCGCCGGACGGGAAGACGGCCGCCTGGCCGGCGAATGGTGCGCCATTTTTTACGACCGCTTCCGTTTTGATTTGGTTTCGGAACGCACGTTTTGGTTGTCGGAGAAGCCGGGCCAGCCCTCCACCGGCTGGGACGCGGCGTTGCCCCGGATTGCCACCGTGCTGCGCCTGGAAGACAAGGCCAGCGGTCAGCGCTTCTGGGTGGCCAATACCCATTTTGACCACCGGGGCGCGCAAGCGCGCGAAGCCTCCGCCCGCCTGTTGGTGGACACGTTGCTGGCCCTGGCTGGCGACCAGCCCATGATCCTCATGGGCGACTTCAACGCCACCCCGGACCAGGCGCCCATCCGCATCCTGACGGGTGTGTTTGACGATTCCCGGCGGGCCATGCGGCAGCCCGAAGGCCCGGAAGGCACCTTTTGGGGTTTTGATCCGGAAACCCCGGCGCTCGAACGCATCGACTACATGTTTGCCCATCAGCTCAGCGTTCGCCGGCAGGCGCACCTGGACGCCTTGCGTCCCAACGGGCGGCACCCATCCGATCATTTGCCGGTGCTCGCAGAATTTGGTTGGCCGGGCAGGCGTTGATTCCGGCCGTTCCCATGGATGGGATTTGCCGCAGCAGGCCAAAATAGGCGTACCTTCATGGCCTGTATTCCAAGGGCGCTTTTTTCGGTTGCCAACCCCTTTCCCTCCCGCATCGCGCCTTATCCGACACCTTTTCAAGCGTTTCCGCTTTGACCTTTACCGAACTGGGCCTTCTGGAGCCCTTGTGCCGGGCGGTGGCCGACGAAGGCTACACCGCGCCGACCCCCATTCAGGAACAATCCATCCCCATCCTGCTGGAGGGGCATGACCTGCTCGGTGCCGCCCAAACCGGCACCGGAAAAACCGCATCCTTTGCCTTGCCCATCCTGCACCTGCTCGAACAGCGGCGCGGGGCGGAAACGGCGCAAAAGGGTAAACGCCCCATCCGCGCCCTGGTGGTGGCTCCCACACGGGAGCTGGCCATACAGATCGGCGACTCCTTCACGGCCTATGGCCGCTACCTGAACTGGACCAATACCGTCATTTTTGGCGGGGTCAAACAGGGCAAGCAGGTCGACGCGCTCAAGCGCGGGGTAGACATTCTGGTGGCCACGCCCGGCCGCCTGCTGGACCTCATGGACCAGGGTTATATCCGGCTCGAAGACGTGGAGTATGCCGTTTTGGACGAAGCCGACCGCATGCTGGACATGGGCTTCATCCACGACGTCAAAAAGATCATCAAGGCCCTCCCGCCCAAGCGGCAGTCGCTTTTTTTCTCGGCCACCATGCCACCGGACATAGTCAAGCTCTCCAAGCAGATGCTCGGCGCCGATACGCGGCAGGTGAGCATCAAGCCGGAGCAGACTACGGCCGAAAAGGTGGAGCAGTCCATCTATTACGTTTCCAAGAAAAACAAACCCAAACTGCTGGCCCACCTGATCGTGGAAAAGGATATGGACCATGTGCTGGTCTTTTCCCGCACCAAACACGGCGCCAACAAGATTGTGCGCAAGCTGGAGCAGGCGGGCATCAAAGCGGCGGCCATTCACGGCAACAAAAGCCAACCGGCACGGGAACAGGCCCTCGGCGATTTCCGCAAAGGCAAGCTCACGGCCCTGGTGGCCACCGACATCGCCGCGCGCGGCATTGATGTGGATGATTTGGCCTGGGTCATCAACTACGACCTCCCCAATATCCCCGAAACCTACGTGCACCGCATCGGTCGGACCGGTCGTGCGCAGGCCAGCGGTACAGCCATCTCCTTCTGCGACGGCGAAGAGCGGGCCTACCTCAAGGACATCCAGAAGCTGATCAAGCAGCAACTGCCCATCATCGACGGCCATCCCTGGCCGGACGACGGCAGCATTCCCGAACCTGCCGAACCGCAACAGCGTGGACGAGGCAGGGGAGGACGAGGCCGTGATGGCGGACCGCGGAACGAACGTTCCAAAAAGTCGGAATCCCGCCGCGATGAAGAATCCCGGAACGATCGGTCAGAAA
>JAUIHG010000107.1 GCA_030432405.1 Bacteroidia bacterium
GCCCTCCATCCAGGATATCCTGCATGTTGTGGGTCTCCCCGTGCGTATCGGTGACCGTGAAGTCGACCGCTTCGGTCAGGGTGGTTTGGGCTTGAAGCGCAGGGCCTGCAAGCAAAGCGGCGCCAAGCGCCAGAGCGGAAAGGTGTTTCATGGAAGTGGTTAAAAAGGCGTTGGAGGAAAGGCGTGTATCCTGGTATATAATGGGTGATCCAAAATACGAAACAGTGCACCCAAACCGCAATCCGACCCTACGCGTTACCACGCAGAATTTGGTTTCATACCCCATACGTCAGCAATCGCTCAAGCATGACTACACCACCACGTTCACAATTTTACCGGGCACCACGATGACCTTTTTGGGCGGCTTGCCGTCCAGCCATTTCTGCACCGCAGGCCGCTCCAGGGCAGCCTTTTCCACTGCCGCACGGTCCAGGCTCAAGGGCAGTTCCAGCTTGTCCCTGAGTTTGCCGTTGACCGAAATGGGGTACTCAAAGCTGTCCTCCACCAGGTATTGGGGATCGGCTTCGGGATAGGCCGCATGCACCACAAAACCCTCCTTGCCCAGCCCCTCCCAACAGGCCTCGGCCAGGTGGGGCGCAAAGGGGGCCACCAGCACCACAAAAGCTTCGAGGACTTCGCGCTGGCGCGCCTCCATTTTGGCCAACTCGTTCAAGGCGCTCATCATGGCAGCAATAGCCGTATTGAAGGCCATGCGTTCGATGTCGCTGCGCACTTTCTCGATCATCCCGTGGAGGACCTTGAGCGCCTCCGGCGAAGCCTCACCTTCGGCGGGCGGCCCGTCCAACACAAAGCGCCACAGTTTTTTGAGGAAGCGGTGCGCGCCGTCGATGCCGCGGGTGTCCCAGGGTTTGGGTTGGTCGAAGGGCCCCAGGAACAGCTCGTACAGGCGCAGCGTGTCCGCGCCATACTCGGCACAAACGTCATCCGGATTAACCACGTTGTACCAGCGTTTGGACATCTTCTCGACCTCGTGGCCGCAGCGGTAGACCTCCTGGCCGTCCACGGTCTCCAGCAGGAACTCCGCATCCCGGTATTCTTCGCGCCACGCGCAAAACGCCTCCACATCCAGCACATCGTTTTCCACCAGCTTGATGTCCACGTGCAGCGTGGTGGTGTCGTGGTCCTTGCGCAAGCCGTGGCTGACAAAGGTGTTGGTGCCGTTGATGCGGTAGACCAGGCTTGAACGGCCCTGGATCATGCCCTGGTTGACCAGCTTGCGGAAAGGCTCCGGCTGGCTGACGTAGCCCATGTCGTAGAGCACGTGGTTGGTGAACCGGCTGTACATCAGGTGCCCCACGGCGTGCTCGGTGCCGCCCACATACAGGTCCACCTGGCCCCAGTAGCGTTCGCGCGCAGGCGCGACAAAGGCCTCGGCATTGCCCGGGTCCATGTAGCGCAACCAGTACCAGGAACTGCCCGCATAGCCGGGCATGGTGTCCGTTTCGCGGGTGCTGCCGTCCGGCAGGTTGACCCAATCCAGGGCCGCCGCTACCGGCGAACGCCCGTCTCCGGTGGGTTGGTAGGAATCCACCTCCGGCAATTCGAGCGGCAAAGCCTCGTCAGGCAACAGCTCGGCCACCCCATCGCGGTAGACGATGGGAAAAGGCTCCCCCCAATAGCGCTGGCGGCTGAACCCAGCATCGCGGAGGCGGTAGTTGATTTCGCGTTTGCCGATGCCTTCCTTTTCCAAATGCGCCAGCATGGCCTCAATAGCCTCGGGGATACGCTTCCCGTTCAAAAAGCCGCTGTGCTGGAGGATGCCTTTGCTTTTGTCCCCGCGCTCCACCGATTGCGGATCGATCGTTCCATTTTCGGAGCGGTCCACCACCTCGATGATGGGCAAATCAAAATGAAGGGCAAAGGCGTGGTCGCGATCATCGTCTGAGGGCACGGCCATGATGGCACCCGTCCCGTATCCGGCCAGCACGTATTCGGCAATCCAGATGGGGATGTCCTGGCCGGTGACCGGGTTGCGCGCATGAGCACCCGTGAAGCAGCCGCTGATGCTCTTGGCATCGGCCATGCGTTCACGCTCCGAGCGGCGGGCGGCCTGTTCGCGGTACGCGTCCACGGCTTCCTTTTGCCCGGCGGTGGTAATACGCTCCACCAATTCATGTTCCGGCGCCAGCACCATGAAGGTGGCCCCGAACATGGTGTCCGGCCGGGTGGTGAACACCTCGATAGGGTGCTCCCCCACCCCGTCGGCGTCCACCGTGTGGAACGTGCATCGGGCCCCCTCGGAACGGCCGATCCAGTTGCGTTGCTGCTCTTTGAGAGCATGCGTCCAGTCCAGGTCTTCCAGGCTGGTCAAGAGCCTTTCGGCATAAGCAGTAATGCGCAAAAACCACTGCCGCATCCGCTTGCGGACCACCGGGTGGCCGCCGCGTTCTGAAAGGCCGTCCTTGACTTCATCGTTGGCCAGCACAGTCCCAAGGGCCGGGCACCAGTTCACATCCGCATGGCTCACGTAGGCCAGGCGGTAGTCCATCAACACGGCCTGCTGGGCCGGATGGTCCATGGCTTGCCACTCGAGGTTGGTGAAACCCGGACCTCCGTTTTCGGCAAAATGCGCTTCCAGTTCGGTGATGGGACGCGCCTTTTGCTGGCCAGGGTCGAACCAGTGTTCAAACAGGCGGCTGAAAATCCACTGCGTCCAACGGTAATAGCCCGGGTCGCAGGTCTTTACCGAACGGCTCCAGTCGTAGTCAAAACCGATGCGCCGGAGTTGCGCAATAAACGTCTCGATGTTGCGCGCCGTGGTCACGGCCGGATGATGCCCCGTCTCGATGGCGTATTGTTCGGCCGGCAGGCCGAAAGCGTCAAAACCCATGGGGTGCAGCACCGCATGCCCGGTATGGCGCTTGAAGCGGCTGTACACGTCCGTGGCGATGTAGCCCATCGGGTGGCCGACGTGCAGGCCAGCCCCGGAGGGATAGGGAAACATGTCCAGGACATAGCACTTTGGCTTGTCCGGGTCCTCGGTGACCCTATAGGCCTCCTCATCCGCCCAACGCTTTTGCCAATGGGCTTCCAGGGTGGTGAAATCGTAGGCAGGCGCAGTGCTGCGGGAAGGGCTGGAACTGGATGGGGCTTTGGCGTCCATGGGAGCGTGCTCAGAAAGGCCTCCTAAAGGCGGTAAAACGGGCGGGTGAACAGGCGGTCAGCCAGCGGTCGACCTGCGATAACCCATTGGGAAAATCGGCAGGAAACACCATGAAAGGGCCAAAATACGGCCGCCTCCGGCGAATGCCGAACACCGGGCACGGCATGCTTGACCCGCAGCCTGTCTCCGGTCCAAAACTGGCCACTAGCGCTAAGGCCCCAAAACCAAACGCCGGCCTCCAACAAGTGGAAACCGGCGTTCAGGGCCTTCTGCCGAAGGCCGGGTCGGATTGCAGGAGGCTGGATCAGCGCGCCACCTGGAAGCGGCCATGCGCCAAAACCGTTCCGCTGCGGCGCAATTCGTAGAGGAATATGCCTTCGTGCAGGTTGCGGTCGGCAAATTGGAATTCGCCGTTTCGAACATCCACCCGATAGCTGCCGTGTTCGCGGCCGGTCAGGCCGTAGACCTGCATTTCGGCCGGGCCATCCGCCACACCTTTCAGGCGAATGGTGGCCGCACCCGGGTTGGGGTTGGGAAAGAGCTTGGGCGCGGCCAGCACCGGAGCCTCTACCCAGCTGGGCTGCTCAAACTCCTCCACGCGGAAGTGATCAAGACCAACTTCCAACACATCGATGATCGAACCCGGGTCGCCCGGGGTGCCATCGGCGGAGGCCACAAAAAGCACGCGCGTATCCGGGCCCAGGCCACTAAAATCTCCGATCTCGTATTCGAACTCCCGCCACATGGGAAGAAGGGAAGCTCCCGGACGGATGGTATCCAGGGTGGCCACATCGCCTCCTCCTGAAATGCGGACCAGGAGGAAGTCGTTGCTGTTGGCCAGGACAAAATCCCGGTTGAAGACCCAGGCCGAAAAGCGCAAGGTTGGCCGGGTGAGGTCCCTGGGATCGAAGGCCGGCGAACGCAGGCTGGCACTGCCGGCATGCACAAAGTCGTTGGCGTTGTCGTTGCCGGTCACATAGCAGGTTGCGCCAACATCGTCGGCATCCTCCACAGGTGTTATGAGAAAGCCGTACCCGGGATCAAAGCCCAGAGGCTCAGCGCGCTCCCAAAATCCGCCCAGCCAGGTGCCACCGAGCGGTGTCCAGCCGAATTCAAAATCAAAGCCGTCGTAAATGCCGGCCTCCAAATTGAAATCCACCACCGACGAAGCGCTGCCCAGGTCCACCGTTTGTTGTGCGGTCACCCAATTCCAGGCACCCGCCAACACATCGTACTCCACTTCAAAAACCGAATCAATGGAATATGTGCCGTCAGGCCCCGCCGTGGTTTCAAATTCAAAATCAGGATGGGTGAAGCGCACCTCCGCATTGGGCACCGGAGCACTGCCATCCGCATTGTAGACCGTTCCGGAAACGGAGGTTACCGGCAGCGGATCCAAGACCACGTCCAGGTTGGTGACCACACCGGGCGACAGGCTGATGCCGGTTTCCAATTTGGTCACGTAGCCCACGGCGCTTACCCGTACGTCGTAGGTGCCGGCGGAATCCACACCGGTCCCATATGCGCCAAACAGGTCGGAGCTTTCTTCGGCCGGAAGGCCGACAATTTCCACGGTAGCACCAAAAATGGGACCACCCGCACTGGAGCTGACTGTACCTTCCAACCAGGCGGCGGACACATAGGTCGGCTGCAAAATGAACAAGCCGGTCACTACATCTGAAGCGTAAATCAAGCCCGAAGGGGTATACGGATACACGCCCCAGCACCCGTCAAAACCGGGTCCAGTCAGCGGGCTGGTATCGTATCGGCCCACTTCCACCATATTGCCCGGACGGCTGATGTCGTGCAGGATGACCCCGTCGCGGTAGTAGCTCGTGACCAGGTGGTCCCCATAGACAAAAGCGTTGTGGGGAATGACGCCCGTACCGGGCGAAGACTTGTAGCGGTCGATTTCGGAGATGTCCGACACGTCGCTCACATCAAAGGCTCCGATGTAGCCGTTGGGCACCTCATCGGTGGTGAACAGGGTGGCGCCGTCGTCGCTCAGCCAGAGGTTGTGTGCAAAGGCCGTGGGTGTGGTGGCGCGGTTGAGCACCACCGGCGCTGCCTTATTGCTGACGTCCACCACACCGAACTCCCCGTTGTAGATCTCCGCTGTCCACATGGTATCGCCGCGGACAAAAAGGTCGTGCACATAAGGGGCCGGGTACTCGCCGACCAGCTGTGGATCTTCAGGATCCACGGTCAGGTCCAGCATGGCCACTCCGCCCACGCCCATATAGCCGCAGACGTAGAGCACGCCGTTTTCATCCAGGTAGATGTTGTGGCTGTGGCTGAGGTTCAGCCCACTGAAAAAGCGCTTGGTGACCGTATCAATGGAGCCCGGCAGGTTGCTCAGGTCCACAATCACGATGCCCGAACCCGGTGCACCGGGGCTACCCGGATCCACATTGTCGTGGATGACATAGGCGTAATTGCCCCAGGTTTTGATGTCCCGCCAGGTGGACGAAGGACCGCCGATGAAATGCAACTCCGTGGGACTGGCCGGATCGGAGCTCACATCCACGATGGACAGGCCATCGCGCACGCCGACCAGGGCGTATTCATGGCCGGAGCCGTCGGTCCAGCCCCAGATGTCGTTGAGGTCATTGCTGTAGCTGAGGCTGCCTACAAGGTCCAGGTTCTGGGCCAGCAGGGCGTTTTCGCCGGAGGCGAACGCCAATAACAGGCCCAGCAGGCCCATCACCGGCCAACGGAGCGCAGGGAAGTAGAAAGCCGAATTCCGGGAGGTCGAATGTTGCTTCATGAATGGGTAAAAAGCGGATGACAGAAGGGTAGCGCGGTACAGGATACGGATCAATGCGTTCACCAGCCAAGCGATTAACCATCCTTAACACGCTAAGGTTCAAGCTTTACACTCGCTTTACGGCCCATGCTTCATCCACAAACCGACGGCGGATAACCGCGCTTTCCCGCGTCGGGGCCGGACCTACCTTTGTGCATCGCCATGGCCGACACTCCCATCGGAAAAGCCCCGGTGCGCAAGCGCCGCAACCCAACCTACCTGAACGCCATCATGATGATCACCCTGGTGCTCATCTTGGTTGGGGTCACCGGCATGATTGTCCTCAATGCCCAGGTCTTCACGCGTTCGCTGAAAGAAAGCATCCGCATTTCGGTTTACCTGCGCGACGACCTCAACGAGGTGGAGCAGCTGCAGGTGCGCAAAAAGATTGAAACCGAGCCTTTTGTGCGCAGCACATCCTTCATTGGCAAGGAGGATGCCAAGACCATTTATGAGCGCCGTTTCGGCGAAGACGCCTCCGAAATCCTCGGTGACTACAACCCCTTCCCCGCCTCCTACGAACTTGGCCTGGAAGCCGGCTGGGTACGCCCGGACAGCATGCAGGCCATTGCCGAACGGCTGGAAGCCTACCGTGAGGTCCGCAACGTCAAGGCCCACCAGGATGTGGTCAGCCGCCTGAACGCTTCGCTGCGCACCATCGGCATCGTGGCCGGTGTGCTGGGCCTGTTGGTCGCCCTGATTGCCGTCACGCTGATCGACAAGACCATCCGGCTGGCCATGTACAGCAACCGCTTTCTGATCCGCTCCATGCAGTTGGTCGGGGCCACACGGCGCTTCATAGTGGCCCCATACCTGCGGCGCGGCATGCTCAATGGCCTGATTGCCGGCATCCTGGCCGTGGCGGTGCTCATAGGCCTTTTGGTGGCCCTGGAGCAGATGGTCTCCTCCATCCCCATCCAGGAGGAATACCTTAGTTTTGCCGCACTTTTTGGCGTGGTTTTGCTGCTGGGCATGGCCATCTCCGTTTGGAGTACGCAACGCTCGGTGAGCAAGTACCTCAGCATGCGGCTGGATGACCTCTACTGACCGCTGCCTACCTACCGCTACTATCCCTATTTGGCCATGGCGCAAGACACTTCCTCCACCAACGGCACCGGTTCGGTCCTGCACCGCGAAAACTTCATCTGGATGATTGCCGGCGTGCTGGTCATCATCCTGGGCTTTGTGCTCATGGCCGGTGGCGGCAGCGACGATCCGGACGTGTTCAATTACAAGGCCATCTACAGCCCGCGCCGCATCACCATCGCCCCTGCCGTGGTCATGCTCGGCTTCGCGATCGAAATCGCAGCCATTTTCCGCAAGCCCAAAAAGGCCTGAACCGTCCAGGCCGCTTTCCGTAGCGCTTGATCCGCGTCCATGCCCCTGGCACAGCCTCCCAACCGGACGCGCTGTATTCCGTATAGGCTCCCGGTACCCCCCAGCCAAACCGTCGGCACCGCATGACCTACCTGCAAGCGATCCTTTTGGGCATCATCCAGGGCCTGACCGAGTTTCTGCCCGTCTCCTCCAGCGGCCATATCCAGTTGGGCGAAGCGGTGCTCGGTGTCGAAACCACCGAAAGCCTGTCTTTCACCGTGATCGTGCATGCGGCCACGGTGCTGAGCACCATCGTCATCTTCCGCACCGACATCGCGGGCATTTTCCAGGGCCTCTTTCAACGCGACCGCGACTCCTGGCGCTTTGCCGGCATGGTGGTCCTCAGCATGATCCCCGCCGTGGTGGTGGGCCTGGGTTTTGAAGAACAGCTCGAAGGCCTGTTCGGCGAAGACCTCACCATTGTGGGCGTCTGCCTGTTGGTAACCGCCGCGCTGCTGATGCTGACCAGCATTGCGCCGGCCGGCGGTAAGGACCTCAGCTTTGGCCGCGCCGCTTTGATCGGCATCGCCCAGGCCATTGCCATTCTGCCCGGCATTTCCCGCTCCGGTTCCACCATCTCCACCGCGCTTTACCTGGGCGTGGACAAGACCAAAGCCACGCGCTTTTCCTTTTTGATGGTCATCCCGCTGATCCTCGGGGCCACCCTCGTGGACCTCAAGGACATGGCCGAAGCGCCTGCCGGCGAAGGCTTGCCCGCAGGCATCCTGCTGGCCGGCTTTGCAGCCGCTTTTCTGGCGGGGCTGTTCGCCTGCCAGGCGATGATCCGGATTGTGCGCCGGGGCAAGCTCTGGTATTTTGCCGTCTATTGCGCCATCGCCGGGGTACTGGCCCTGGTGCTGGGTTGACGCTTTATGCTGTGCTTGCGGCCGGCCATTGCCGCGTTTTCACCCCATGTCCTCCACTGCTCCAGACCGCGGTTTTGATTTCGCCGGAGGCGAAATCCTGCTGGTGGACAAGCCGCTGGATTGGACCTCGTTTGACGTGGTCAACAAGATCCGCTACGCGCTCAAAGCGCGGGGTTTTCAGGGCCAGGCCAAGCGCATGAAGGTGGGGCATGCAGGAACGTTGGACCCGCGGGCTACAGGGCTGCTGCTCATCGGGACGGGCAAGGCTACCAAACGCCTGGCCGAACTGCAGGGCATGGACAAAGTCTACGACGGCAGCTTGGTGCTGGGTGCCCGCACGGCCAGCGCCGATACCGAATCCGAGCCGGAACCGGGCCTGGACCCGGCCTCCGCCGGACCAAACGGCGACCCGCTCGACCAGGCCGCCATCCAGGCAGCCGCCAACACCCTGACCGGCGCTTTCGGGCAACGTCCCCCGGCCTTTTCCGCCGTCAAAGTGGACGGCAAGCGCGCCTACCGCCTGGCCCGGCAAGGCAAGGCCGTGGAACCCGAACCGCGGCCGGTGCTGGTGGAGCGTTTTGCCATCGGCACCCCGGAGCCCGCGCCGGCCGGTGCCACGGGCGCTGCCTGGCCCGGGATCTTGTGCGGTTTTGAAGTGGCCTGCAGCAAGGGCACTTACATCCGCAGCCTGGCGCGGGATATGGGCGACCGGCTGGGTCCGCCCCCCGGCGTGGGCGCGTATCTGTACAGCCTTCGCCGTACGGCGATTGGCCCTTACCGGCTTGAAGATGCCTGGCCGCTGGACACGCTCATGGAAGCCATCCAGCAGGCACCCGCTCCATCCTTGGGGCTGGGCACCATGGATAACGGCCAAGGCCCGGGGACGCCGTAGTTTTGCGCTTCCCAAGCGCTTTCCGCGCGACCCGGCACCCGCTGCGCCGACCCGATTTCCGAACGCATGCAGATATACCGAGACCCCGATGCACTGCCGGAATGGCCCAACCCGGTGATCACGATCGGGACCTTTGACGGCGTGCACAAGGGGCATCAGGCGCTGATTGCCAAGGTCTGCTCGATGGCCAGGGCCTGCAAAGGCACGGCCGTGCTGGTGACCTTCCATCCCCATCCGCGCACGGTCATCCAGCCGGATGCCGAAGTGGCCATGCTGCAGAGTCTGGAAGAAAAACTGGAGGCCCTGGCGGGCGAAGGCCTGGACGCCGTGGTGGTGGTGCCCTTTACCCGCGCCTTTTCCAACCTGAGCGCAGAAGCCTACGTACGCGAGTTTTTGCTCGGCAAGCTCCGCCCGCACACGGCGGTGATCGGCTACGACCACCGCTTTGGCCACGACCGCAGCGGGGACATTGACCTGCTGCGCCAACTGGCCGGGGACCTGCGCGTGGAGGAAATCGGCAAACAGGAAGTCGAGGCCATGGCCGTCAGCTCCACGCGCATCCGAAAAGCCTTGGCCAAAGGCTGCGTGGAAGAAGCCGGGCAATTGCTCGGCCGTCCTTATGCGTTGCGCGGGATCGTGGTGCGCGGAGACCAGATCGGCCGGACCTTGGGCTACCCTACCGCCAACCTGCACGTGGCCGACACCAGCAAGCTGATCCCCGCCGACGGGGTCTATGTGGTGGCCGTGGAACGGCCGGCGGCCGAAGACCACATGGGCGGGGAAACCGTGCTGCACGGGGGCATGGCCTCCATCGGCATGCGGCCCACCTTCGCCGGTCAGGACCGGCGCATTGAAGCCCATGTGTTCGGTTTTGACGGCGACCTCTACGGAGCACCCGTGGAGCTGCGCTTTTTGGCCTGGTTGCGTGGGGAGGCGCATTTTGACAGCACCGAGGCCCTGGTGGCGGCCATGGATCAGGACCGGGAGAACAGCTTGCGGTTTTTGGCGGAGCATATGCCGGAGGCTGTCGTGGCCCTTTGAATGGCGCTTCGTGGAGGTGCGCTTCGCGCGAACGCGCCCTTGCGCTTGCTCCCCGAACACCTACGCTTGCGCATCAAACCCGCGCGAACTTCCAAAGCTGCCCGGCATCGTGGATATTGTGCAAAATCCCCGCGTATGCCGTCGCTCGCCGCCTTCGCCCGCCATGCGGGCATCCTTGCCCTTCTGCTGCTTCCGCTGTGCTCCGCACAGGCGCAGCACAGTCCATTGGGCGGCGACCAGATTGTGCCCCTCGGCCGATCTCTGAACATCTACAGCATCCTGCTGGAGCAGCAAAACCAGGTGGCCTACAACGCCGACCTCAACGCCCTGGTCTTCGGACACCGCGAAGGCTTTGGATCACCCGGCGGCACAGGCGGCATTGCCTATGACCGCTCGCTGGACGGCGGACTGAACTGGAGCGTGAACAACGACGTCTCTCCTGCCTATTTGAGCGGCAGCGTGCCCGACATCATCGGTGGGCGATACCCGAATGCAGCCATCGCCAACCTGGACGGGAATGCCGATCCAAGCCGCGCATTGGCCTATCTGCAGGGACCTGCACTGACCACCAATACAGCCTACTCCTGGGGCAAAGTATTCAGCCACTCGGCGGCGTTGAACAACGGCAGCCATGTAGACGAACGTTATGCCAACTCCTTTCCGGGCGTTGACGAGGATTACCACCCCATGGGCCTGACCGCCCTGAACAACGGACGGCTGATCAGCGTTTCCACGCGTTTCAGAGATGACCCGCTGGCCGATTTTGACCGCATGCAGGTCCACATCGGCGGGTTGGATACCGCCTTGATGCGGGTTCGCTGGGCCCTAGGCGGCCAGCTTGTGCCCAACTATTTCCGGCTCAACAACGGCGCGGCAATGGTCAGTGCCGGCGGCGTGCCCAACATGGCCTTTGGCCCGGATAAGCAGGTCGGCTACATCGTGACCATGGGTGCACGGGTGGGCGACCCCCAGCGCACACCTACGCCCATTGTATACCGTAGCCTGGACGCCGGGCTGACCTGGGAGGAATTGCCTGGCTACGCCTTTGGCGAAGACAGCAGCATGGGGGCCTACCTGCAGCCCACCAATGCCGGCGAGAAGCTTCCGCTTTTTGACGGCTTTGACATGGCCGTTGACCGGGACGATCGCCTGCATCTTTTTGCCCGCGTGCGCTCCCGGCTTTCTTCGGATTTGGATTCCACTGCGCTGCTGCATGAAACGCCGGGCGATGGCGGCCTGTTCCACCTCATCACCCGCGACGGCGCCCAATGGGATGTAGTACTGGTGGACAGCCTGCGCAACAGCCCGGGAAGCCTGGGAAACGTGGAGCAACCCAACCGCGTGCAATTGAGCCGCTCCCAGGACGGCAGCCGGGTGTTTTTCACCTGGTCGGCCAGCGCCGGCCCCCTGGGTAGTCCCAACGACGCCCCCAACGTTTGGATGCGTGGGTACAATGTGGACGATCGCATCTACACCAATGCATACTCCCCCACCGTGGGCAGCGTACTGGATGGCAACGCTTGGTTCCCTACCGTAGCCCCGGAAATCATGCAAGGCGATACCACGGTGGACTGGGCCATCCCTACGGTGGTGGGCGTTCCAACGGGAAGCGACGTAGCCCCGGTGGACTACTTCTTCCTCCGCAACGTGGGCTTTAGCGGCGACGATTTCCCGCAAGCCCTTTGCAACTCCATGATCGAGCCGCGCAACCAAAGCCACCAAAGCAGGCCCGCCTATGTGGAATTGCATTGGGATCCCATGCCGGATGCCATCGCCTGCCAGGTGCAGTTGAAAAAAGTGCCTTCCGGTCCCAGCCGCACCCGCACCCTGCTGGGCGGGGAGATCAACAGCCTCGAGCTGGGGTATGCTGGCCTGCCCGCAGGATCCGATATTGCCTGGCGCGTGCGCTGCGCCTGCAGTTCGAGTCCGCTGGACACCAGCAGTTTTTCCGCCTTCGGCGATACGGTTCGGGTGCCCGCGCTGTTGCGCGAAGCCCCAGGAGCCCTGCCGCCTTCCACCGAGCCCTCCGGTTCAGGCATGCGGCTTTCGCCGAACCCGGCGTCCGGTCAAGTCCTTATTGAATTGAAAAACCCGGGGCTGATGCACCCGGAGGATGGCGCATGGTTGCCTTCCGCCTCCGGCGAATCCGTCGCCAGGGCAAGCCGCACGGTCCGCCTCTACGACGCCACCGGCCGCTTGGTGCTGGAACAAACGTTCCAGTCCAATACTGCGGTGCTCGACCTCGCAGGTTTGGCCGAAGGCTGTTATGTGGTGGAAGCCTTGACGGCTGATGGCCGACTTTTCCAGCGGGAGCAGCTGATGCTTGTACGGTAGTGCTACGGCGCCAGCTTGATCACCAGCTCGCGCATCAGGGCAGGATGGTCGGCACTGCCGTTGTTGACCCCCTTGCTGCGCAGGTCCGCCTGCTGGAGGTAGGCAAAAATCCGTTCGATGCGCTCGATGGGATAAAAGCGCGCGCCCTCGCGGTAATCGCGCACGGCAAAGGGCGGCACCTTGAGCGTGGAGGCCAGCTCGCGGTCGTTCGCCTGGCCCACGAAGTGGGTCAGGTAGAGCTTCTGGAACAGCGTATACAGGCTGCCCAGAATCAGCACCAGCGGATTCTCTTTGGGGTGGTCGATCAGGTAGGCGGCAATGCGCGCGGCCCGGGAGCGGTCGCCTCCCACCGACCCGCCCTGGAGGTGTGGGACGTTCGCCTGCGACGTCGTGCCCCGCTCGAGGTCGCCGTGGCGCGCGAAGCCGGACCGCAGCCGGCCGGGGTCATCGTG
>JAUIHG010000317.1 GCA_030432405.1 Bacteroidia bacterium
TTGGCGCGGCAGTTTGCCCTGGGCCAAAACATGCCCAACCCCCACCGCGGACACACCGCCATTCCCCTGTTGCTCCACCAGTCCGGGGCGCTCACGCTGCGCCTGTTCGACCTGCAGGGCCGGGAAGTGCACCGCAAGGCCTACGGCGTTTTCGCCTCCGGCGAACACCGCCTTGAACTGGATCTCGAAGCCCTGGGTCTGCCCGTGCAACCCTACGCCTATCAGGTGGAACTGGTCAATGCCGAAGGCCGCTTTGTGGACAGCAAGCTGATGAGCACGGCGCGGTAGCGCAAAGCCCCACGGCCTCAAGCGCATGTCCGATCCCGTACCCTGTTGCGGTCAAGGACCTTCCCCGTTGCGGACCAGCGGCGTGGCCATCGGCATCCAGCCGAGCACCTCCTCGACAAACGCCTCCGTATCCCGGCGCACGGACTCGAGGTCCTGGCTGCCGTAGCCCGAAGCCAGGGCATGGCTGCCCACATCCGGCCATTCCACCCAGCGCTTGTTTTCCTCGGGGGTGCCCAGTTGGGCGAAAGCCTTCCGGGCTGCTACCACACTGATGACCGGATCCTGGTTGTCCGGGCCACCGTACCAGACGCCAAAAAGGCAGGGTTGGCGCACCTGCGCAAAGGTCTCGGGGTGCATGCTTTCGTCCAGCATGGCCTGCATGGCCTGTGCACCCTCCAGCCGGTAGCGCGTGGTCCAGTAGCGCTTGGTGCTGTCGTTGGCCTCGTCCGACCAATCCCGGTATTTGCCTCCGGACACGGCACGCGCAATGGGCAGACCCCAGGGGGCGGTGAGCATGCTGGCCTTGGCGTCGGCCACGGCGATGTTGGGCGAATACCCGATCAACGCATCGATGGATTCCGGCCGCATGGCCGCCAGGGCCAGGGCCAGGGTGACGCCCGTGGAGGTGGCCATCACCAGCACCGAATCGCCTAGCCTGCGACCCAGGGCCACGGCTTCGGCCGCCGAGGCCAGCCAGTCGGTGGGTTGCAGCCTGGCAAAGGATTCCGGGTCGTCCACAAAGCCGTGCCCGGCCATGCGGCCCAGGACCAGGTTGGCGTGGTAGCGCCGGGCCAGTTCGCGGTGCAGGGGTGCGCCTTCGCCGTGTGAGGCGGAAAATCCGGGCAGGTAAACGATGGCCCATGGTGTGCGGCGCAGGGAATCGGCCGGACCGTCTGCCGGCACAATGCGCGCCGCGGTGTGGGCGGGCACGCCGATGCTGCGTTCGCGCTGCTCCAGCGCAAAGGGCAGCTGCTTCAATGGACCGGCCACCCATTCGGCCTGGGGCTGTTCAAGGCCTTCGCCCATGGGGCGAAAATCAGGCCTCGGCCCCACCGCATAGCAGACCGCCAGCAGGACGGAAAGCAACAACAGCACACGGATGGTTTTGCGCATGAGCAATGAAGGCAACAGGGGGCATCCGGTCCGCGATACGGCCAGGGGCTGGACGGCGCCGCGCAGGTTGCAGTTGGAAACTACACCAGCCGCCCGGCATGCACGGCAACGGATCGGTTCTGGGTCGACAAGTAGGTTCCTTTTCCACGGATTTCAGGCACAGAGGGTAGGTGCACGGTATCCCGGTGGATAACCAAAGGGCCAAACCGGTCCGTGATTGCTAATTTTGTTGGCATATTCAAACGCATGCAGCCTTTTGCCAAGGGTATTGGCCGGCGCCCAAGGCCCTCTGCTTCCGGAGGCAGCCAAGCGCGCGCTAGCTGGACGCCCCTGGCCCTTTGTTGGACCAAACACCCATCCCATGTCGCCTGTCGATCCTTCCACGCTGCCGCTGATCAACCGCAACATCAAATACCTGCGCAAGCGCGAAGGCCTCACCCAAGCGGCCTTCGCCGAGGAACTCGGCATCAAGCGTTCCCTCTTGGGCGCCTATGAAGAAGGCCGGGCGCGGCCCAACCTGACCGTGCAATTGGCCATGACCAAACGCTTTGGCCTTTCCCTGGACCAGCTGGTACAGGTGGACCTGGAGCGCTTCGGGCTTCCCGATCAGGAAGAGCAACAGCCCGGTGTGCAGGCGGGCAACATCCGCGTGCTGTCCATCGCCGTGGACCGCAAGGACCGCGAGCAGATCGTACTGGTGGGCGAAAAGGCCCGTGCAGGCTATACGGCCGGTTATGCCGACCCGGAATTTGTGGCCGACCTGCCGCGCCTGCAGCTGCCCTTCCTTCCGGCCGGCACCTACCGGGCCTTTGAGATTGCGGGCGACTCCATGCTGCCCGTGCAGCCCGGCAGCATCGTGGTGGGCGAATACATCACCGACTGGTCGGACCTGCAGGACGGCCAGACCTATATCCTGCTGACGGCCTCGGACGGGGTGGTGTACAAACGCATCTTCAACCAGATCCCAGAAAAGGGCAAC
>JAUIHG010000318.1 GCA_030432405.1 Bacteroidia bacterium
TTGGTCGTGGCGGAACAATCGTTCCAAAACCAAGTCCCGTCCACCCGGCATCTTGAACAAGCCTTCAAAACTGCCCGCATGGATCGAAACCCGCGTCCATCCGCCACCGGAAACCTGGCCCTTGAAGGTCATGCAAGGGGATGGCAGCGCATAGCGCAGTCCCTCCTTGCTTCGGACATCCGCACGATAGCCAGGGGCCCGGAGTTCGTTTTCGGTCAGCTCCAGGGTCACCCGCCCTGTCCCCGGCAGGGTCAGTGCAAAGCGGCTCAAGCCTTCCCGACCCTGCTCCACGGCGTGGTGGAGGTCCTCAATGGGCAATTGGTACAGGACATAGTTTTGGAACAATGCGCCCAGGGTCCGGGCCTGGGATGCACTGGGCTGCACCGGTGTTGCTTCCAGGTGGGTCCGGGTTGCCGCTGCATCATGGCCTGCCCCGGCCAAGCCCTGCTGGCCTGCTTGGCCACAGAGGATCTGCACCGGTACCAGGGCTAAAAGTGCCGCTCCAAATGCGAAGGAACGGGTGCTCCGCATCCACCTTGCGGGTTGTGGTTGCGGGCACATCATTCGGGATTTGCAGGGGTGAGGGCCGCGCGCAGGGCGTCGATTTCGGCCTGTTGTTCGATGGTATACAGGGTCAGTTCCTCCACTTTTTCCAGCAGCAGCCGGAACATTTCGCCGGAGGCGAACCCCTCTTCTGCCACCGTGGCGGCAGACGGCATGCCGGGCAGATGCCCCAGGGTTTGAATCTGGGCCTCGAGCTCCGGCAGCGCGGGACGCCGGTGCTCCGGCGTAAAGACGTAATCCGGCCAATCGGCGGTTTGCTGGATGTGCAACTCTTCGGCCATGATTTTGCCGGACACGGAGAGCTTGAAGCCCGCGGCCGGGGATCCGGGTCCGATCATCACCTGACCTCCGGCCTGAAGCCGCATCTGGTCTTCGATGGCCCCGGACGTGGTGGTGGTCCACAGGACAATGTCGCCGCCATCTTCGTTCCAGATCCAGGTATCGTCGAAGCCGGTATGGATGATGCTGGTCCTTCCCGAATTGACCGCCGAATTGAGGTACAAACTGGCTTCCGCTTCGATGTAGTCGTCGGACGAAATGAAGCCGTCCGCAAGCACTGAACCGCCTATGGCCGCGTCGCCGACCGTGGACAGCTGATTGCTCACAGCCACCGTTCCGGTGAGGTTCAATATGCCGCCATCGCCGATGATCCGGGGCGTGGTGATGTCCAGGCCTACGTCGAGGGAGGCCGCCACGCTCGCGTCGCCAACGGCGTTCAGGTATCCGGTGCGCACCTGCCCGTTGAAATAACCGGCGTAATTGTTGGTGCCCCCAGTGGATTCGGCGTACACGGCATAGTTGTTGGTGCCGCTTCCGGTGGCCGCAAAAATGCCGCCGTAGTTGTCGGTGGCGTCGTCGCTGGTCCATCCATACACCCCGGCACCGGGATTGCCGCTGACCGTTTTGCGGCCAAACACGCCGATGTTGTCCACGTCCACCGGCAAGCCCAGCAGGTTGTTGTCGTTCCACCAGCCCAGGCGGCCTTCGCTGTACAGCACGTCGCCAAAAACGCCGCCGGTGCTTTCTTCCACGCCTACAACGGCAGCGTGATCGCTGAGCAGCATCTTGGCTTTGAAGCGGTGGCCTTGTGGATCGCTTTCGCCTATGGCGAAACGCGCCCCCGTATTGCTGTAGGTGGCCCCGAAGCTGTTGCTGCCCGGCGTCCAATCGCTGTCACCGATCCCTCCACCATTCAGGCCAACCCAGCTGCTGCCGTTGTAGCCTTCAAAGTTGCCGGCGTTGTAGCGCAGCGTGCCGGGCGCAGTGGCGCTGCTGTTGCCGATGGTTACGCCCCCTTTGAACCAGCCTTCGCCGGAATCGGCGCCCACGTGAAAGGTCGGAGCAGCGCTGCCGTCCCGGAATTCGTAGCGCAGGCTGGATGCATTGAAAAACAAGCCGTATTGCTCGTTGCTTCGGGCACGGAAGGCATAACGGTTGTTGCCCACCAGGTAATCCGCGCTCCCGCTGAACACCAAATCAAAATCGTCGTCGAACACGGCGTAATCCGTGCCATTGCCAAAGCGGGCGCTGCCGTTGACATGCAGGATGTTGAGGGGTGGGGTGGTCATGCCCACGCCCAAACGGGTGCGAAAACGCGAAGAGCCGGCCTGCGGGTTGATGCTGAACTCGGCGTCCCCGGCGATGTCCCTGAACTCGTATTGGGAAGCGGAGGCGTTGAAAAACAGGCCGAGCGGTGTGGGCCCGGAACCGTTGTCCCATTGAAAGGCGTATTGGTCGGCCGGCCCAACCACGACGGTTTGGGCCAATGC
>JAUIHG010000108.1 GCA_030432405.1 Bacteroidia bacterium
GCGATGAATGAAACCGGTCAGTTTGACACTTTTCACACTTCTTCTGTTGTCATCGTTGTCTGCCGGCGGTGAGCTGGGACTGCGAGTTCAGCATCGCCGCCCGTCTGCCGCAGTTCTGCTTGACGGTGGACGCAGGCTTTGCGTTGCTAATCGACGCAGCGGAACGGTGAGCGTTGTGGATGTCGCCGCACGAAGCGTCTCTGAGAAGCAGATTGGTCAACAGATTTCTGACATCGCTGCGTTGCCCGGCAGCGATCTTCTGCTGGTAACCGACTTCGCTGGTGGCACGGTGGTCGTTGTCAGACATTTGGCGGACGGGCTACACGTCGTCGATCGTGTCGATGTGCCGTCGTCACCGGAAGCGATTACCGTCAACGCGAATGGCGATCTGGTCTGTGTGGCTTCGTTGTGGTCACGCCGGCTGACAATTCTCGCTCGCGATTTGTCTGATGAATCGAACGACTCTGACCTGAAAAAAATCCACCAGCTCGACCTGCCATTTGCTCCGCGAGCGATGGCGTTTGTTGATTCGACGCGAGTTGTCGTTGCGGATTCTTTCGGTGGCCGATTGGCTGTCGTCGACTGCGTCGCCGGATCGAAGACCGCCGAGTACAGGCTCCCCATCCACAACGTGCGTGACATGACTGTCGGAAATGACGAGCGTCTCTACCTGACTTGCCAGCGGCTCAATCCGAAAGGGTACGCCGACCGCGAGGACATTCACTGGGGGATTTTCATGGAGAATGAGATCCTGGCAGTCGACGTTGCTTTGCTGATTGGGGGGGCTGGACAACGAGCGTTAAACCCGGAGCGGATTGCGCTGGGTGGGCCGGGCGAGGGAGCAGGGGATCCCGAAGCCGTTCTGGTGACTCCGGAAAAACTTGTGGTAACTCTGGCCGGCACCGGCGAGCTGGCCATCGTCGAACGAGTTGGAGTTCGAGAAAGCCGTGTTGCAACCGGCGGTCGACCGCTGGACGTCATCCAGGATGAAGTCTCTAATCGCGTGTTCGTGGTGAATTCGCTGTCGGATTCGGTTTCCATCGTCGACCTGAATGGGAACCGGCTGATCGACACCATCAGCCTTGGACCGAGTCCACCTTCGGGCATGGTTGAACGGGGCGAGGCGGCCTTCTTCAGCGCGAAGCTGTCGCACGAAAGCTGGATGAGTTGCCACAGTTGCCACACGGACGGGCACACGAACAACGGCCTTGCAGACACGCTCGGAGATGGCGACTTCGGAGACGCGAAACGAGTCCCGACACTCCGCGGTGTCTGGTCCACCGGGCCGTGGGCGTGGAACGGTTCACAGCACCAGTTGCACGGTCAGATTCAAAAGTCGCTGACGTCAACGTTGCACGCTGCTGAAATCGGTGACGAACTCGTGACCGACCTGACGGCCTACGTTACGAAGCTGGAAAGACCGCCATCCGTCGCGGTTGCTCGCGGAGCAGGGCCACATCCGACGATCGAGTATCAGTCACGGGAGGTGTTTGAAGCAGCCGGCTGCTCGGCCTGCCACAACGGATTCACCAGCTACACGACCGACGACGTGTTTGATGTCGGGTTGCGGGACGATCACGGAAACTCGCGGTTCAACCCGCCATCACTCAGCGGAGTCAGTCAGCGCGACCGACTCTTTCACGACGGTCGGGCAAACTCCATCGAAGACGTGCTGATTCGGTTTGAGCATCCGAAGGGAGCGGCTCTTTCTGAAGCAGAACGAAAGAGCCTCGTCGAGTTTCTGCAAGCTTTGTAGGCCATCCAATGATCAACCTGAAAAAAGCCGCCGCAAAGTGACTGGTTCACTCTACGGCGGCCTGGTCGGTCAGCTCGCAGGGGTGCGTTAAGACGCCTCCTGCGTGAAGCTTTTCTTAGTAGCGGTAGTGTTCCGGCTTGTAAGGGCCTTCGACGGGGACGCCGATGTAGGCGGCCTGTTTTTCGGTCAGGACTGTCAGTTTGACGCCGAGCTTTTCCAGGTGCAGACGAGCGACTTCTTCGTCGAGCCGCTTGGGCAGCATGTGGACGCCGAGCGTGAAGTGTCCTTCTTCAAAACCGAGTGATGCTGGGTTCCAAAGAGCCATCTGAGCGACGGTCTGGTTTGTGAAACTGTTGCTCATGACGAACGACGGGTGGCCGGTCGCGCATCCGAGGTTCACCAGTCGTCCTTCGGCCAGAACGATGATCGCCTTGCCGCACGGATAGACGAATTTGTCGACCGGGCCGCCTTCCATGTCGTCAGTTTTGATCGACACCTTCTCAATGTCGGCTCGGTTGTTGAGATATGCCACGTTAATTTCGTCGTCAAAGTGGCCGATGTTGCAGACGATGGCGTTGTTCTTCATTTCGTCGAGGTGTTCTCCACGAATGATGTCGGTGTTGCCGGTCGTCGTGACGAAGATGTCTCCCAGATTGGCGACTTCTTCGAGTGTGGTGACCTGGAAGCCTTCCATCGCGGCCTGCAAAGCGTTGATTGGGTCGATTTCCGTGATGATGACTCGAGCGCCGAGTCCTTTCATGGCGGCTGCACAACCTTTTCCGACATCGCCATACCCGCAGATGACGACGACTTTGCCGGCAACCATGATGTCAGTGGCTCGTTTGATTCCGTCGGCGAGGGACTCGCGGCAGCCGTACAGGTTGTCGAACTTGCTCTTGGTGACTGAGTCGTTGACGTTGATGGCCGGGATCGGCAGCTTGCCTTCGGCAGCAAGCTGAACCAGTCGCAGAACGCCGGTTGTGGTTTCTTCGGAAATGCCCTTAATGCCTTCGGCAAGTTCCGGGAACTTGTTCAGGATCATGGCGGTCAGGTCGCCGCCATCGTCCAGAATCATGTTCAAAGGCTTGGATTCGTCGCCGAAGAACAGGGTCTGCTCAATGCACCATTCGTATTCCGCTTCCGTGAGGCCTTTCCAGGCAAAAACGGGTACACCGGCAGCGGCAACAGCCGCAGCAGCATGGTCCTGGGTGGAGAAGATGTTGCAGGAAGACCAACGCACTTCAGCGCCGAGTTCCACCAGCGTCTCGATGAGCACAGCGGTCTGAATGGTCATGTGCAGGCAACCGGCAATGCGGGCACCGGCCAGGGGTTTCTCCTTGCCGTACTCTTCGCGCAGCGCCATCAAGCCGGGCATTTCGGCCTCGGCCAGACGGATTTCCTTACGGCCCCAATCGGCGAGGCTGATGTCCTTGACTTTATACGGCAGTTTCACGTCTACCTGGAGCATGGGTCGTTGGTTTTACGGGGGTAGTTTTCTCAGATGGCGGAAGTTTCCACCAGGCAAAAGCAAGGATGAAACACGGCAAGGACCTTTTGGTTTGATGAAAAAGGCCTGCTGCGTACGAAGCCACGATGCGGCTTCTCCCTGCCTTTGGCGTACCCGAAATTGGTCGTGCAAAGGTACCCATTCGCCCCGCTGATCACAACTGCGGAACGGCCCAAGGCCGGGGCCTTCGCCTGTGGGCGAAGGCCGTTGAAGGGCTTTCCGATGCTAGCTTTGCACAACGCCAATTCAGAACATCAAACCCGGACGCCCTCCAGCGTCCCTGACCATACTGCCCATGTACCCCCCTGATCTTGTAGCCCCGATGAAAGCCGACCTAACGGAGGTCGGATTCCAGGAATTGCAGGACCCCGCTTTGGTGGATGCCGCCTTGCAAGGCGAAGGCACCGCCCTTTTGGTGGTTAACTCGGTTTGCGGTTGTGCAGCTGGCAATGCCCGGCCAGCGGTCAAAGCCGCCATCCAGCACGGTACCAAGCCGGACCGCTTGTTGACCGTTTTTGCCGGTGTGGACCGCGAAGCCACCCAAATGGCCCGTCAACACCTGCAGCCCTATCCCCCCTCCTCCCCGTCCATTGCCTTGTTCAAGGACGGCAAACTGGTCCATTTCATCGAACGCCACCACATCGAAGGCCGTCCGGCACAAATGATTGCCGACAACCTCAAAGCCGCCTTCGACGCGTATTGTGCTTAAAGGCGCACAGCCTGGACATCAAAAAGGTCCAATGCATATACAAAGGGTTCGCCGGTACCGGCGAACCCTTTGTTTTTAGCGTTTCAAATTTCCGGATCCCGTCCTGAACACCGGATCGGGCATCATGCCCTTCAGCGTTCAGCCACCCGCATCGGAGTGGGCTCCACAATGCCGGTATTGACCGCATAGAGGACCAGTTCGGGGCCCGATCGGATGCCCAGCTTCTTGAAGATGTTCTTGCGGTGGGTATTGACCGTATGCGGGCTGAGGTGCAGCGTTTCGGCCACTTCGCGGGTCTTGCTGCCCTGAGCAATCAGGCGGACGATTTCCACTTCACGGGCCGTAAGGGTGGACGGCACGCAAGATTCGACATTGTCCACCCGGACATTGTCGATGAGGATGTCCAGCACCTTGGAACAGAAATACTTCTCGTTGCGCACCGATGCACGGATGGCGGAAATGATCTCCGAGCGGTCGCAGTATTTGGTCAAAAACGCATTGACGCCCTGTTCCAGCACCCGCTTGATCCGCGACTGGTCGTGTTCCTGGGAGATGATCAGGATGTTGGTGCGGCGGTTGAGTTCCGAAAAGATACCCAGGTCTTCGTCGCGAAAGAACTCGGGCGCATCATGGTCCAGGATCACCAGATCCGGCTGCCAGCGGTCCATGGCCGCCGGCAATTGGTCGGCGCGCTCCACTTCCCCGACTATGCGGACATCCTGTTCGTCCGAGAGGATGGCCTTGAGGCCTTCCCGGACCAGATACTGGGAATCGGCGATCAATACGTCGATGATGGGCATGGCAAAACGGGGGCGATGGGTAAAGCGATGGGAAGGAGCTCGATCGACAAACGGCATCGGGCCAGGCCGGATGCAAACCGGGTATTTAGACTGTGTCTAAACACCGCGAAAGTACGGCAGCGGCGTCATATGCCGGGGCAGGCTTGCGGGCATAAAAAAACCTGCCTTCGGCCGAAGGCAGGTCTGGTGGGCGATACTGGATTCGAACCAGTGACCTCTTGCGTGTGAAGCAAGCGCTCTAAACCAACTGAGCTAATCGCCCGAAGTCCCGGCAAGCGGGGAAGCTGCGTGGTTGGTGCAGCCGTGGTGGGCAGTGAGAGACTCGAACTCCCGACCCTCTGGGTGTAAACCAGATGCTCTGAACCAACTGAGCTAACTGCCCGGGGAGCGCAAAGGTAATTCTATGGGTGCGTTTTATCCAGCGGGACACCTAATTTTTCAGGCCATACGGCGTTGCTATGGATAAGCCCTCCATGCGCCCTTCCCTCCACCCCACGCCCCTTTCGGAGCAGCCCGCGCCCATGCGCACAGCCCACCCCTCCACCGAGCACCCCACTTCAGACCAAGCCGGCTCCAAAAACAGGCGATGGCTGCGGCGTTTGGCATATACGGCTGCCACCCTTGGTCTTGTGCTGGTGGTCCTGCCCTTGATCCTCACGGCCGCCTTCGGCGACCGCGTTGCGCTGGCTGCCGTGGAAAGCCTCAACAAACAGCTGGCCGTACCGGTGGAGCTGGAGCCCGATGGCGTGCGCTTCAGCCTTTGGCGCGATTTCCCGGACGCTTCGCTGTCCTTTCACGGCCTCCGCATTCCCAGCTCCCTGCCGCAAAGTCCCGGCAGTACAGCGGCTGAAACGGCCGATTTTGTGGTCCTCGAGCGCCTGGCGCTGCGCTTTTCGCCGCTGGATCTGCTCCGGGGCCGCTACCGCATCCGGGAACTGCGCTTGGAAAAAGGCCACGTGCAAGGCCTTCGCCGGGCCGACGGCACGGCCAATTTCCGCTTCTGGAACGCCCCGGACAGCAGCGCCAAAGGGCCCTTGAAGCTCGACCTGGAAAGGCTCGAACTCCGCGATGTGGCCGTAAGCTGGACGGATTTGCAGGCCAGCACCGAGCTGCGGCTGGATGTAACAGCCGCCAGTGCCCGCGGAAGCATGGCCGATGGCTTGTTGCAGGCGCAGTTGGACAGCAAAGGACAATGGTACCAAAGCCGCTTCAACGGCCGCAGTTTGCCCCTGGAAGGTCCCTTTGCCCTGTCCACGGAATTGGAGGATCTGGTGCTGGATCCCATGGCCTCGCCGCAGGCGCGCGGTACTTGGCACTGTCCGGACTACCGGCTGGAGTTTGCCGGTTGGACCGCCAATGGATCAGCCACAGCCAACAAAGAAGCCATCCGCCTGGAGGGCCAGGCCAATGGACGGGCACGGGCGGTACTGGAAACACTGGAACCCTTGCTGCCCGAGGCCCGCGCCACCCTGTTGCGCGACCTCGATGCACGAGGTCAGGTCAGCCTCAACGGACACCTGGAATGGCCCATCAACCAGGCCGCCGGACCAGCGAAGGCGCCGGACTACCGCATGGCCCTGGCCTGGACCGATGGACGCATCCGCCAGAATACCTGGGGCTTGGACCTGGACCGCATGAGTTTCCGGGCCCAGCTGGACAATGCCGGCGGATTCCGCCTGGCGGTTGACGATTTTGCCGCCCGGCAGGCTGGAGCGGTTTTGAACCTGGACCTGCTCATGGAAGGCCTTGGCCAAAGCGCGGAACTGGATTTGAAAGCGGACGGCAACATCGAGGCCGCCAGCCTGGGTACCCTGATTGCCCTGGCCGGACTGCCCGGCCCCTATGGTACCTGGACGGATTGGCGCGGCCGGCTGCGCCTGGACCAGGTGCACATCCGGGGGCCCTGGCTCTCGCCGAAGGCGCAGCAGAACGGCGCCGCAAAGGCATCCGGGCAACTGGCCCTGGACGGTTTTTCCTGGAAACGCGGCGATGCCCGCTGGACCCTGCAAAGCGGTGTTCTGATGCTCGATCATGCCCGCACACGGGTGGATGCCGCGGTCCTCAACGGGCCGGGCACCGAAGCCCGCCTGGACCTTGAGGTGGTCGATTTCCTGCCGGCGTTGTTGGACCGGGGCCCGGCGCAGCCTTCCGGCACGCCCGCCCTGCCGCGCATCAAAGGTCGCATGGATGCCGATCGGGTGGACTTTGCCGCACTGTTGGCCCTGCTCGCCCCGCGGCCGGAGCAGGAGACCAATACCGATTTGGGCGATCCGCTGGGCCACCGTACAACGGGTGCCTCTTCCACGCGTACGCACGCTGGTGATGCCGGGCCTGTCTTGCACCTGCCGCGCCTGGCCGGCGAACTGGACCTCCACATTCGGCATTTTGCCCACCAGGAACTTCGCTTGGAGGACGTGGAAAGCCGGTGGCGACTGTCGCCGGGATACTGGAAGGCGGAGCAGCTCAGCCTCAACGGGATGGAAGGTTGGGCCAACGGAACGGCCTCTTTGCGCGATCGCCCGCAGGGCGGACTGTTGCTGCACCTCGAAGGCCAGATCCGGCAGGTGGCCGTGGACGAGGTCTTCCGGCAGTTCAACGACTTTGGCCAACTAACCCTCACCCATGCGCAGCTCAGCGGCCAGTTGGACGGCGAGCTGGACCGCTTCCGCGGTGTGTGGGACAGCCGGGGCCGATTTGCCGAAGAAGAAGTGGTGGTGCAGGCCGAAGTCCGTGTGCGCAACGGTGTGCTGCAGGATTTTGAGCCAGTCATGGCCCTCTCCCGCTTTGTGGACATCCGAGACCTGGAACGTATCGAGTTTTTACAGCTCCACAACAGCATCCGGATTGAAGAACGGATGGTCCACATACCGGCCATGGACATCCGTTCCAATGCCCTGAACCTGCGCCTGAGCGGTAGCCATGGTTTTGACAACCAGGTGGACTACGCCATCCAGATCGGCCTTTTGGACCTGTTGAGCCGGAAGTTCCGCAAACGCGACCGCGACCAGCCGTTCGAGGAGCGCCCCAAAGAAGGCGGCCTGAACCTCTTTGTGCATATGCAGGGACCGGCCTCCGCCCCGGCCATGGCCTTCAACCAGCGCGAAACCCGCGACGCCTTCCGCGACCAGGCGGACGGCCTGTTTGAGCGCGAGCGGGAAGCGCGCATCGGCCAAACCCCGAGCCGCCACATGCCGGACCGCGGCAGCGGCATTCCGGGCGCGGGCAGCAGCAGCGGACAGGATTTGCCGTCCAGCACACCGCATAACACACCGGATAACACACCGCCCGGGCCTTCGGAAAGCGGCGCCGGCTCCGCCGGCGAATGGGAATTCATCGACTGGGAGGACGATGGCGACGGAGGTTCCTGAAGCCCGTGCGGAGGCCAACCCCATGATCCGCTTCCTTACCACCTGGGTACAGCGCTGTGTCATCCTGCCATGCGCCCGGACCCACAAATGGCGCCAAAGCGCTTTCTTCGGCCAATGGCCCAAAAAGACGCCGCCCTATACCGCTATAAAGGACGCCTGAAACTGGTGCTGCTGTTGGTGGGCGCTGCCATCGTGGCCGCCACCGTGGTGGTGACCAGCCGCATTGCGGGTCAGATCAAGGACCAGGAAAAACGCAATGTGGAGCTCTTTGCCCAGGCCCTCGTGGCCGCCACACAGGGTTCGGAAGATCAGAGCTTCGATTTTGTTTTCCAGGTCATTGCCTCCAACCAGACCATCCCCACCATTCTGGTCAGCCAGGTAGGGGAAATCCTGGATTACAACAACCTGCCGGAACGCTATACCAACGACGAGGAGGCCCTCAAGCGCCGATTGCGCCAGATGGAGGCCTACGCCGATCCGATTGTGGTGCCCCTCGAACCCGGGCGCACCCAATACCTCTACTACGACCATTCCCAGCTCTACGACCGGATCCGCTTTTTCCCCCTGCTGCAACTGAGCCTCATCGCGCTGTTTGCCGCGGCTTCCTACGTGGTCTTCAGCACGTCCCGGCGGGCGGAACAAAACCGCGTCTGGGTGGGCATGGCCAAGGAAACGGCGCACCAGCTCGGCACGCCCATCAACAGCCTGGTGGCCTGGCTGGAATACCTGCGCGAAAGCCCAAAAGCCGAAGGCATGCGGGAAACCCTGGGCGAAATGGCCAAGGATGTGGAACGCCTGGAAACCATCACCGAGCGCTTTTCAAAGGTTGGTTCCGCGCCCGACCTCTCCCCGCTGGACCTGGTTCCGGCGGTGCAGGAAAACCTGGATTACATCGCCCGCCGGGCGAGCGCCAAGGTGCAGTTCAGCTTCGACGCCCCGCAAGATCCAGCGGGCCTGGGCCACCTGGCGCTGGTCAATCCCCCGCTCTTTTCCTGGGTGACCGAGAACCTGCTCAAAAACGCCTTGGACGCCATGGATGGCGAAGGCCAGATCCAAGTGTCCATCAGCAGAAACACCAACCGGATTTGGGTCGACGTGGCCGACAGCGGCAAGGGCATTCCCAAAGCCCGGTGGAACCGGGTGTTTGAACCGGGATTCAGCACCAAAAAACGCGGCTGGGGCCTGGGCCTCACCTTGGTCAAGCGCATCGTGGAGGAATACCACGGCGGGCGGATTTACGTAAAGGAGAGCCAGTTGGGCAAAGGCACCACCTTCCGCATCGAACTGCCTTCGGCCTGACTGGTCGTGGCCAACACGGGAAGTACAAGGATCAGCGCAACAAGGTCACCGAACCGGACGCACGCTCCACATACCGTTGTCCGCGGTCCTGAACCGTGGCTTCCAGTACCCAGACATATACGCCGGCCTCCTGCTCCGCACCCGCCAGGCTCCCGTCCCAACCAAGGCCTGGCTCGGAGCTTTGAAACACCCGCCGGCCCCACCGGTTGAACACATCCAGGCGGTATCCCTCCAGGGTACAATCCAACACCGGGCGAAACACATCGTTGCGCCCATCCCCATTTGGCGTAAAGGCATTGGGCATGGTCCAGGAGCACCCGCAAGGGCCCTGCTCCACCACGGCACTGGCCTCGGCCATGCAGCCCGCCGCATCTGCGGTCACCGCATAAAGGCCCGGCCCGTCCACCATCAGCGTGCTGTTTGTGCTTCCGCCGGTCCACAGAAACTGGGTGCCGGCCGGCCATTCGCCTTCCAGGCGAAGGGTCAGGCTGCTGTCGGTGCACAAAAACCCATCCTGGGGAACCACGGCCAGCTCAGGAACCGGCAGCAGCTCTAACCGCAGCGAATCCCGTTCGCCGCACAGGCCTTGCGCCTGCAGCCAATACCAACCCGCTTCGGAAACCAGCAGGCTGTCGGCGCTGCTGCCGTCGTTCCAAAGCGGCATGGAGGGCGGTTCAGCGGGGGACAAGGTCAGGCGCTCGCCCTGGCAGATGGCCGTATCGGCTCCCAGATCGGGGCTTTCCACAGGCAGCACTTCCACCACTCCGAAGGCCGTATCGCTGCCGGTGGCGTTGCTGACCACCAATTCGAAGGGCCAGGTGCCCGCATCCGGAAAACAGACGCTGGGGTTGGGTACCGAAGCGGTAGCCGGGCTGGCTCCCGGGAAGCTCCAGGCCCAGGCGCTGGGCCCACCCAGGGAGGTATCGGTCAGGCTCAGGCATGCGCCGGCACAAAGGGTATCCGCGTTCTGCTCAAAGCCGGCATCGGGCACTTCGTCGACCAGGCTGATGCCGAACATCGGCCGCCAGGTGGTGGCGCTGGATGCGGCCGTACCAGCCAGGGCATTGATGGGAATGGGGATCGGCGAAGCGGCATACAGCGGAATGGGAAAATTGCTGCCGCTGAACTCCACCATCAACACGAGGTTGTCGGTGGTGGAATAGGCAAAGGGTGTGGCCAGGTCAAAAGCCGTCCACTGGTCGGTGGGGTCGCTCCAGGTGCCCGGCAGGAAGGAGACGGTATAGGACGGATCGGCCAGTACCAGATCGGGACCGGAAACGTCAAAATTGCTGTTGAAGGTGGGCACGGGGACTGTGCTGCTGGCCTCGCCCAGCCAAATGTTCAGGTTGCTTAGGGTCACCGGTGAGGCGGTGTTGGAACGGAACCAGATGCGGTCGATGAGCACCGGAGCTCCGCTGGGCAGCCCGGCAGCCGCCCATTCGGCCGCGCCGTAGATCCCGAGAAACTTTTGACAAATGGAGCCGTGAAAGGCGGTGTTGTTCACCCCGGCAGTCACCGGATCGTGCAGCCAATACTCGGGCGTTTGGGCCTGTAGGGAACCGGTACATGCGCTCGGGCTTCCACCGATACACACCGCAAAAAACAGGCTGAGCAACAGTCGGCTCAGGTGGATGTTCGCCGGTGCGCGCATGCTGTTGCTCCCGACCATGGTGTGGACAGTGCACGGCTGATGGCCGGGTTCGCCTGTAAGGCGGCATATGGACTGGGAATGGCTCATGGCAGTCTTTCCGCAAACCGGCTACAGGGGTGGAACAAGCGCATCTGCTCAGGGTTCATCCGTGCAGGATCGATCTGCCGTTGCCTTGCAAGGTGTTGCACCCGAAAGGCATTGCTCCCACAAGGCGTTGCTCCCGGCATCGCCGTTCTGCCGCCATGGTGCAAACCACAGGCGGTCCATACGCTTTGTCCCAACATAGGGAACAGACCGCGCAAAAAAAACCCGCCGGCCCTGTTGAGGGACCGGCGGGTCGGTATGCTGTACCTCAATAAGAGGTGTTGGATAGCTTAACCCTACTGGCTTAGGCCTTCTTTTCGGAGTCCTCGTCCGCATCCGCATTGCCTGCCGGCTCGTCGTCGGCACTGGCACCGGGAGCGGCCTGGTCGAGGGTCTGCTCGGCAGAGGGACCTTCCTTCTCTTCGGGATTCGGATCGCCGGCCTTCAGGTCAGCTTCGTCCACCTCGGGCTTGGCGTCTGCTTTTTCCTCGTCCTGCTTATCGGCTTTGGCCTCGGCCGTCTTTTCGGCTTTGGGTGCAGCGGCGGGAGCCGGAGCATCCTCACCAGCCTCCATCTTGGCCTTCAGGGCAGCCAGGGCGTCGAGTTCGCCGAAGGTGGATTTCTCCACGTTGCGGTTCACTTTGGCCATCTGCTCGGAGGAAACGCGTTCGCCACCGCGGCCGGTGCCTTTGCGCTTCTTGCCTTTGCTCGGCGTCGGCGTGGGCTCGTCGTCCTCGATATCGGCCATCTTGCCCGTCTTGTCCTGATCGCGCAGGTATCGGGTGTGGCTGACCACGATGCGCTTGTCGTCGCGGTCGAATTCGATGACCTTGAAGGGCAGCACTTCGTCGACGTCGGCGAGGGTTTTGCCGTCTTCCTTTTTGAGGTGGCGGTTGGGTACAAAGCCTTCCAGGCCGTAGGGCAGGGCCACGATGGCGCCTTTGTCCTCACGGCGGATGACCGTGGCCTCATGCACGGAGCCAACGGGGAATACACCGGCGAAGGTGTCCCAGGGATCCTCCTCGATCTGCTTGTGGCCGAGGGAAATCTTGCGGCCATCATGGTCGATGCCCAGGACTTTGACGTCCAGCATTTCGCCCACCTTGGTGAACTCGCTGGGGTGCTGGAAGCGCTTGAGCCAGCTCAGGTCGGAGATGTGCACCATGCCGCCGATGTTTTCATCGAGTTCGACGAAGACGCCATACGGAGTGATGTTCTTGACCAGGCCTTTGTGCAGGGAACCCACACCGAACTTCTGGTCCACCTCCAGCCAGGGATCCGGCTGCAGCTGCTTGAGGCTGAGGGACATCTTGCGGTCCTCGCGGTCGATGGTGACCACCATGGCCTCGTGGGTTTCGCCCACGTTGAAGAA
>JAUIHG010000109.1 GCA_030432405.1 Bacteroidia bacterium
CCGGAGGCCACCCTGTTTGCGGTGACCATCGACCACCTGTTTGAGGCCGAAGACATGGGCTACGATCAATTTTTCACCGGCTTTTCGGTGCATCCGCCGCAGATGGCCGATGCCCTGGAAAGTGCACAGGAGTACTTGCTCCAACATTTTGATCAGGTCCGTGTGCCCTGGGGGGATTTGCAGCGCCTTACGCGCGGCAAGGTGGACCTGCCCATGCCCGGCTATTTTGACCTGTTGGCCGCCAATTATTCCCGTCCGGGCGAAGACGGACGCTACGAGGCCTGGGTGGGGGATGCGTATACCCAGTTTGTCGTTTTTGGAACGGACGGTCTGGAACGTATGGAAACCCTGTTGCCATTCGGAAGCAGCGTGCGGCCGGAGAGTCCGCACTATACCGACCAGATGGCACTGTATGCACAGCATAAGACCAAGCCCATGTCGCTGGATCTGGATTGGGTGCGCGCGCAAGCGGTTCGCTCGTATCGCTTGCCCGCTGTACCTTGAATGGATGTTCGATTGCACTTTCCGCCATGGCCAAAAGGGATGAACTGCATGCCCTGATCAAGGCCCTCACGCCCAGGGAAAAGGCCTACTTCAAACGCTTCTGCAAGCGCGCGGACGAAGGCGGCAAGCAGCAGTACCTGCTGGTTTTTGAAGCGCTTGACCGCATGGCGGCATACGACGAAGCGGACTTGCGCAAACGGCTAAAAGGCCAGGTCAACTTGCGCCGCTTGTCGGCCGAGCGCCGCTACCTCTACGACCAATTGCTGCGGTCCCTGGACCAGTATACCCTGCGCAACCACCAGGGACGGCAGATTGAGGGCCTTCGCCGGGAGGCGGAATTGCTGGCTGAACGCGGGCTGTTGGAAGCCGCACACCGGCGGTTGAAAAAGGCGCTGGACATCGTGGAGCGTACGGAAGATTTTGAACGCCACCTGTTGCTGCTGCAGCTGCAAATCCGCATTTACGAGCTGCAAGCCAAGGGGCAGTTGACCGAAACCATTCGCTCCATCAACCGAAAGCGCGAGGCCATCCGCGCCAAGCAGAGCAACCTGGACGCCTATTATGCGCTGCGCTTTGAAGTATTTGATGTGCAACACCAGTACGGCCAGATCGGCAGCGGAAAGCCCTGTCCGGAATTGGAAAGCCTCGAAGCCCATCCGTTGCTGGTGCACCCCGAAAACGCGCAATCCATACGGGCATGCGAGCGGCGGTATTATGCCATCAACCTCATGCGCTGCATCCGCAAGGAATACCGAACCTGGTATACCGAATACGGGCACTATGTGGACTTTATGGAAGCCCACGAAGCGGTTTTTGTGCGCAGCAATTTCCTGCAACTGTACAACAACTACCTCTACGCCTGCATCGTGGTGCAGGATGAAGGTGCGTTCTGGAAGACGGTCGAAAAGCTGCGTGCGCGGTTGACCGACAGCGACCCCAACCACCGCTGCATGATGGAAAGCCGCATCCTGGACTTCTACAGCCAAACCGGCCAATTGGCCGAAGGCCTGGCGTATTGGCGCGGACTGCCCTGGCAGGATGAGCGCTTGTTTGAACGGGCCGATGCCTTCTGGCAGCTAGCCCTGTACCGGGCCATGGTCGAGCTGTTGCTGCTTTCCGGTCAGGCCGGCGCCGTACTTGACCTGCAGCCGTACCGGCCGGGCGGGGAGTTGATGCAACGCATGGGCAATACCTATTTTGTGGACGACCTCCTTTTGATGCTGGCCCATTTGGGACTCGGCCACTACCGGGTGGTGGAATCCCTGCTGCGCAGCCTGCACCGGCACTTGCAAAAAGCCAACAACCTCGGTCCCTTCCAGCGCTGCATGCTGGCCTTTCTCCGTCGCCTTTCCCTCCAGCAGCCCTTGCCGGAAATCCGCCAACAGATGACCGACCTGCTAGTGGAACTGGAGGCCCTGGCCCGGGATCCCGACCGCAACTTTTTCATGCACTTTTTTCCCTTTACCGCCTGGTTGCGCCATCGCCTGGAACCCGATCGTCCCCTGGGCCCCATGGTCCGGAGCGCCTATCGGCATTTCCACCAACCTCAACCGGTGGACGCATGACCATCACACAACTCGAATACGTCCTCGCGGTGGACGAACACCGCAATTTTGCGGCTGCGGCCAAACGCTGCTTCATCACCCAGCCCACCCTGAGCATGCAGATCAAAAAGCTCGAAGCCGAGCTGGGTGTACTCATTTTTGACCGCAGCAAAAAGCCGGTCGTACCTACAGACATCGGCATCCGCATCATCGCCATGGCGCGGGACGGCCTGGCGCAACTCCACCAAATCCCGGAAATGGTGCGTGAGGACCGCGAAGGCCTTTCCGGTCCCCTGCGTGTGGGCGTCATCCCCACGCTCAGCCCTTACCTGGTGCCCTTGTTTGCCGGACAGTTTGCCGTAGCCCATCCCAAAGTGCGCCTGCAGCTGCAGGAAATGCTGACCCACCAGATCGTGAGCGCCCTGCGCAACGATCAATTGGACCTGGGCCTGTTGGTCACGCCGCTTGGCGAACGCGGCATCCGGGAAAAGCCGCTGTTCTACGAGCGCTTCCACCTCTACCTTTCGCCTGGACATCCCCTTTTGGGCCATGCAGCCGTGGACCTTGCGGCCTTGGAGCGCGAGGAGCTCTGGGTCCTTCAGGACGGCCACTGTTTCCGCGATCAGGTGTTGCGCATTTGCCCGGGCCAGAACCTGACCCGACAACATGCCGCCACAGACCGTGGACCAACGGAAGCCACGGACGATGCCTCCACCGATGCGGTGCATGCCACCGGTGCTCAAGGCGGCATTCAGCTGGAGGCGGGCAGCCTGGCCACCCTCAAGGGCCTGGTGGACCGGCATCAGGGCTATACCATGCTGCCGGAACTGGCCACCCTCGGCCTTTCTGGAGAGGAGCGGAAGCGTTTGCGGCCCTTCCAGGCTCCATTGCCCTACCGTGAGGTGAGCATGGTGGTGCACCGCCGTTTTTTGCGCCAACAGTTGATCGAAGCTTTCGCCGAAGCGGTGCTGAAGGCGGTTCCCCAGGACATGCGCAATCCCATGCGGGCTGAAACGGGCGCGGTGATTCCCTACCTGCCCGCCTGACGGCAGTAAGTGCCTGCGTTTTGAGGCCCTGCAGAAGCGGTTCCACGGCCGCGGGTGTGCATCTTTGGTGGCTTCGGCACGGTTTTGGCCGCCTTTTTACGATCTTCTTGACCACCAATCCCCCCATTCCCATGCAGTTTTCCTCCCGCAGTACCATCCCGAACGTGCGCCGCACGCCGTCCTTGTCCCTTTTTCCAACCCGTGTTCGCCGGATAGGCGCCCTGCTGTTTTTTGGGCTGGCCAGCCTGGCCCTTGCCCCGCAGCTGCAGGCCCAGGGCGCAAACGCCATACTGGGCGAATGGCTCAACGCCGACGAAGACGCCAAGGTGACGATATACCAGGAAGGCGACCGATACTTCGGCAAGGTATCCTGGCTCAAAAACCCTACCGACGACAACGGCAAGCCGCGGGTGGATGAAGAGAACCCCAAGGCCGAACTCCGCACGCGGCCCATCAAAGGATTGGTGTTGTTGCAGGATTTCCGCTACGACGACGGCGAGTGGAAGGGCGGCAGCATATACGACCCCAAAAACGGCAAGACCTACGACTGCTACATGGACCTCAAGGACGATGGCCGCCTGAAGATCCGCGGCTTTGTCATGGGCATGCGGGCGCTGGGCCGGACCACCTACTGGACGCGTTAAGCCCCGGTTTACCCCGTTCAGGCCATCCAGTGTTCCAGGATCCAGGCCACCCCGAGGCCGAGGAAATTGCCGACGGCATAGCCCACCAATGCGGTGATCATGCCCGAGAAGACGATCTCGCGGTTGCGCAGTGCCAAGGCCACCTGTCTAATAAAGGGCGGGCCGAACACCGCCGCCGTAGAGGTGATCAGCACGGTGTCCGCGTCGATGCGGAAGAGCCAGGCCAGGCCGTAGTGGAACAGCAGGGCCAGGCCCATCAGCACGGCGGCATAGCCAAAAACCTGGGGACTGGCCGAGAGGATCTCCTGCAGGTCGGCTTCCATGCCGATGGCCACACAGAAGATGAGCAGCAGGTAATTGCCCAATTCAAAACCGCCCTGCAGGCGCCGCAGGCGGGGCACAAAACTGGCCGCGATGCTGATGCCCGTCAGCGCCAGGATGATCAGGGCTTCGGCCATTTCCCCCATGATCAATTGGCTGAGGCCGGCGGCCATTCCGGCCACCAGGGCCGCAAAAGCCAGCGCCTTGCCGAAGCCGCCCAAACGCTGTTTCCAGTTCCGGGCTTCCGCTTCTGTGCCGTGGTGTGCCGCCGCATCGGCTTCGGTGTTTGCCTCGAGGGGGCGGGTCGGTCGGTAGGCGGGCAAAAAGCGCAAGAGCGTGGCCTGGGCCACCGAAGTCAAAAAGATGAGATAGACTGCCCCGTTGAGGATGTCGGCCACATTGACCAGGCCGATGATTTCCTCCGGCGCGCCGATGCCGATGCCCACGGCATTGAGGTTAAGCGCCGATCCGGTGAGGCTGCCGGCCCTGTTCGGCCTGGCCCGTAAACAGGGCATGGGTCACCAGGGATGCGGCCACCACCCCGAGCACCGCCAGGCCAAAGGAGAGCGTCACCGATGGCGCCTGCCGCATCCAGGCGGGCAGGTTGGTACCCACCAGCAGCAGGGGAATGGCCAGCACCACCGTAGCGGTCAAAAAGCCCTGGGTCAGCTCCGGATCCAACGTCAAAAAGCCGGCATTGCCCAAAAGGATGCCGCAGATGTAACAGAGCACCACCGGACTGAGCCAGTCCTTCGCCTTCAGGCGAACACGCAGGCGCTGGATGGCTGCAGGTAGAAACAGCAGGAGCAGGAGTTGCAGCAGGAGCATGGGCCCGGGAATCCGGTGGCCGGACCTCAGCGGGAGGACCGGAGCGGCAAAGCGGCAAATGTAGGGTGACGCATGTGGTATCTTGGCGTCTTGATGGCACATGCCATTCCCGACGGCGGGCTTCCCATGCAAGCCGTCTTCCACCCGGTACTCCGACAACCCATGGATCAACTCCTCGATATGCTCACCCGACAAATTGGCCAGCAAGGCGTCGGGAAAATCGGCCAACAGCTCGGCCTCAACGAACAGCAAAGTGAAAACGCCATAGGCGCTGCCTTGCCGGTATTGATGGGTGCCCTGGCCCGCAATGCCCAAAAGCCCGAAGGGGCCGCCTCTCTGGCCGGTGCCCTGGAGCGTGATCACGACGGCGGTCTGCTCAACAACCTGGAGGGATTCCTGCAAAACCCCGCGCAGGGCAATGGCTCGGGCATCCTGGGCCACGTGCTGGGCAGCAAGCGTCCGCGCGTGGAGCAATACGTCTCCAAATCCGCCGGTTTGAACGGCCAACAATCCAGTCAGCTGCTTGAAATGCTGGCTCCCTTGGTCATGGGGGCCCTCGGTCAGCAAAAGCGCCAGCAGAACCTCGATTCTTCCGGCCTGGCCGGCATGCTCGGTGGCCTGTTGAACAGCGGTGCCCTCGGTGGCGCTCCACAGCGCGGCGCGGGCGGCAATCCCCTGCTCAGCGCCCTGTTGGACCAGGACGGCGATGGCGACATCACCGACGACGTCATCGGCATGGGCGGCAAGCTGTTGGGTGGCCTGTTCGGCCGAAAGCGCTGATGCTGCAATGCTCTGGACGCAGGTCCTCCGCCAGGCTGTACATCAGGGCCAGGTCTTGGCCCTGCAGGACGGCTTTGGCCCCCTGAGCTATCGGGCATTGGCCTCGCGGGTGCAAGCCCTGGCCAACACGCTGCCAACGCGTGCCGCACGCGGGACCTTAGCGCCGGGCCAGCGGATCGCGCTGTTGTGTACGCCCGGTCGCGATTGGACCACCGCCTTTCTGGCCGTATTGGCCCGGGGCCATGTGGCCGTACCATTGGCCCTGGTGCATCCTCCGGCCGAGTGGCGGTACGTGCTTGAAGACGCGGGCTGCAGCCGCATCCTCGCCTCGGGTGGGCAGGCGCTGCAGGATGCCGTCAATCGGCACCCCGCCAACCCGCAGGCCGGGCAACCAGACCTGGCAGCGCGCATCCGTCCCCTGGCCGATGCCCTGGGGCTGCCACTTGATGTCCTGCCCACAGCCCCGGCGGAAACCCACGTTTCCGCAACCGCCGTGTCGGAGGATGTGGCCTCCGACACACCGGCCTTCCTCATCTACACCTCCGGCAGCACCGGCAAGCCCAAAGGCGTATTGCACACCCAGGGCAGCTTGGCTGCACAGGTACAATCGCTCGGACAGGCCTGGTCCTGGAAAGCGGAGGACGCCATCCTCAACGTGCTGCCGCTGCACCACATCCACGGGATGGTCAACGTGTACGCTTCGGCCCTGTGGCACGGTGCGGCCATCCGGGAACTGCACGGGTTTGAAGCCGGGCGGGTTTGGACCGCCTTCGGCGAAGCCCTGGCTCAGGGCCACCGCGGTGGCCACCGCGCGCAGGAATCGGGTGCGGAGCAGCCGCGCCGGCCGAGCCTCTTTATGGCCGTGCCGACCGTCTACCAGAAACTGTTGCAGCACGCCCTGGGCGTTTCGCCGGAGGCGCAAAAGGAATTGGGTGCCCGTTGCCGTGGCCTGCGCCTGATGGTTTCCGGCAGCGCGGCCCTGCCCGTGCCGCTTCTGCAAGCCTGGGAAGAGCTGACCGGACAGCGCCTGTTGGAGCGTTACGGCATGAGCGAAATCGGCATGGGCCTCAGCCAAGCCCTCGAAGGACCCCGCCATCCCGGCACGGTGGGCATGCCCTTGCCGGGGGTGGAATGCCGCATCCTGCCCCAGCAACAGGGCGATGGATATGCGTTGCCCTCTGGCGACCCGTCGGCAGAAGCAGCGCCGGAAACCGGCGAACTCCTGGTTCGCGGCCCCGGGCTGTTTGTCCGCTACTGGGAACGTCCCCAGGCCACCAAAGACGCCTTTTTGGACACCTGGTTCCGGACCGGGGATGTGGTGGCCCGCTATGCCGAAGGCTCTCTGGCCGGACATTGCCGCATCCTGGGCCGCCAATCGGTGGACATCCTCAAAAGCGGCGGCTACAAGATTTCGGCCCTGGAAATCGAAGCCGCCCTGCTGGCCCATCCCGCCATCCGCGAAGCAGCCGTCGTGGGCCTGGACGATCCAGAATGGGGACAGCGCATTGCCGCGGCCCTCGTATTGAATATGGAGGTATTGGATGAGGAGATGCTGGATCGGGAAGCGCCGGACGGTAAGGCCCATGAAGGTGCCGCAAGGACAGACAACGCGCTTGCCGAGGCCTGGCACGCCTTTCTGGCCGAGCGCCTGGCCCCCTACAAGATTCCGCGTACATGGCGCTACATGGATGCCCTGCCCCGCAACGCGCTGGGCAAGGTGGTCAAGCCGGACCTGCTGGCCGACTGGCCCACCGCGTAGCCCCATCACCGGCCGGGGACAGTGTTTCGGCCATGGCCGGAACACAAAACAGGCCGGCCCGATGGACCGACCTGTCGCTACAAGTCACCTAATTATCAACACCCAAATCGCTTGGGTACAGGTATAATGTTTGGAGAACCAAATGGTTCACCGGCAAAGCGTCCCTTGCAAAACAATCTGATGCGCGACCTTTGACGAGGCCTGTGTTGTGCTGCACACCGCAGCACAGCAGGAAGCTCCATGGACCGTCCTTCTTCCAAACCTCCGGCTTCCAAGGCCGGCAAAGCGACCGCCGGGTCCAGCGCGGAAGGCACGTCCGAACCTCCATCCATGCATGGAACGCCTTTGCGTCCAGCGGCGCAACAGGCCGGTTCCACCACAGGAGCACACAAGGAGGCCAATCCCGGTGCGGATGCGCGGGAGCGCGAAGACTTTGGCCTGGACCGGGGCCTGGAATCCCCCCGCCGCATCATGGAGCGGGACGGATCGATGACCGTCGAGCGCCTGCATGAACGCAGCCACCTTTTTCATGATTTGCTGGCCATGAGCTGGCCCCGTTTCCTGTTGGCCGTACTCGGTGTTTATGTGGCCCTGAACACCGGCTTTGCCATCGTCTACATGATCGTAGGCCTCGAACAGCTCAGTCAGGTGCCCGGTGATGGCTTCTGGCCGCGCTTTGGGGTGGCCTTCCACTTCAGTGCCCAGACCCTGACCACGGTGGGCTACGGTTTTTTCAGTCCGCAGGGCCCATGGGCTTCGGCCATCGCCACCTTTGAAGCCCTGGTCGGGCTCTTGTCTTTTGCCCTGGCCACCGGCCTGGTCTACGGCCGCTTTGCCACACCGCGGTCGGGAATTGCGTTCGCCGAAAAGGCGGTTGTAGCGCCCTTGCTCAACACGGACGTACCGGAAAATGGGGACGAAAGCCAGGCACCCGGCTGGAGCCTGCAGGTGGCCCTGGCCAACAAAGAGGCTTCAGAATTGGTAGAGGTAGAGGCACGTATGATGCTGGCTATCAATGAGGTTGTTGGCAACCAGCGAAAGCGTACTTTTCATGAGCTTGATTTGGAGCGCAACCAGATCTACTTCCTGACCATGAACTGGAACCTGGTGCACCGCATGGACGCCACAAGCCCCCTGGGGCATTGCACGGCCCAGGACCTCAGGCGTCAGGATGTGGAGGTCATCGTGCTGGTCAAAGCCTTCAACCGCGATTTTTCCCAATGGGTACACGCCCGCCGCTCCTACACCGCCGAGGAGATCGAATGGGGCAGCCGCTACGCCATTCCCTACGAGATCCGGGACAACGGCGAAACGGTTTTTGACCTCAAACGGCTGGGGAAGACCCTTCCGAACGTCTGAAGCGGTCCCAGAAGCGTCCCTTGTTTTTGCGCCTGCGCTCCTCGCGCTGTTTGTCTTCCTGGTGCTCCTTGGGACCAAACAGGCGTTCCCAAAAACCCGGTTGGAAGGGATCCCATTTGCGTTCTTTGGGCGGTTCGGGCACCCACAGCGGACCTTCCAGAGCCAGGGCCAGGCTGTCGGGCAATGGATCAAAGGGTTGCCGCAGGACCTTGCCAAAGCTGGGATGACGCCGGGCTTCCTGCCAGAAGCGCGCCCAAACGGGCAACGCCATGGCGGCACCCTGCCCATTGGCCAGGCTGCTGAAATGCAGTGCAGGATCGTCCGCGCCCACCCAGACCCCGGCCACCAGACCCGGACCAAAGCCCACAAACCAGCCGTCGGCGTGGTCCTGGGTGGTGCCGGTTTTTCCGGCCAGACCGCCGCTGAGGCCGTAGGTCCGCCGCAGCGAGCCGGCCCGTGCCCGAGTCCACGACAAGCTCCAGCATGCTGCGCATGCGCAGGGAAGCCTCTTCGGAAAGGACGCTTTTGGCTTCCGGCTGCTCCCGTTCCACCAGGACTTCGCCGGAGGCGCTTTCAATCCGCGTAACGGCGTAGAGGGGCTGCCGTTTTCCGCCTTCGGCGAAGACCCCGTAGGCCTCCACCAGCTCGATGAGGCTGGCATTGCCCGAACCCAGCGCTTGCGCAGGATAGGGGCCCCAATCGGCTTTCAGGCCCATGCCGCGCAGTTTTTCGCGCAGGGCCTCGCCGTCCTGGGATTGGTAGATGCGCACGCTGGCCGTATTGACCGAATGCGCCAGGGCACCGGCCATGGACCAATAGCCTTCATACGCCCCGTCGGCATTGCGCGGCGACCAGTCCTCATTGCGGTCCAACACGGCACGCTCGGCCGGCCACCAGGCATCCGGATCGGTGCCCAGCTCCAGGGCAGCGGCGTAAAACAGGGGCTTGACGGTGGACCCGGCCGGACGGCGGGCCTCCACGTGGTCGAAGGGAAAGCGCCGGTGTTCCGCGCCCCCGACCCAGGCCAGAATCTTACCCGTCTGCGGGTCGGCTACCAGCATGCCGGCCTGCAACATTTCCCTGTGGTGGCGGATCGAATCCAGGGCCGAGCCGCGCACCGGGCTGCTGCCGCCCCATCCAAACCATTCCGACTCCCGGTCGGCCTCCATCACCGCCCAAGCCTCAGCTTCGTTGCCCGTGGTGGTCAAGGCGTTCTGGAAACGCGCAGATTCCCGGGCCAGGTCCTCGAGCTTCGCCTCAGCCATGCGGCTGCCGGGATCGCGGGCAAAGCGCTGCTGCAGGCCGGACAGGTGTTCGCGCACGGCGCGTTCCGCGGCTTCCTGCAAGCGGCGGTCCAGCGTGGTGTGGACCCGCAGGCCGTCGCGCTCCAAGTCCCATGGCGCACCGTCGGGTTTGCGGAGGTCGCCCAGAAGGGCTTCCGCCTCCCGGCGAACCCGATCCCGGAAATAGGGCGCAAGGCCTTCGTGTACACCCCGTCTTGTGTAATCCAGTTCCAGCGGCAATGCGTGCAGGGAATCCACAGCGGCTTGCGGCAGGTAGCCGTAGCGGCCCATTTGGTGCAGCACGGTATTGCGGCGCTGCAGGCTGCGGTCGGGATGCAGCCGCGGCGAATAATAGGTGTTGGCCTTCAGCAGCCCTACCAAAACGGCGCCTTCGTGCACTTCCAGGTCCTTGGCAGGCTTGTTGAAAAAGCGCCAGGCGGCCGTTTCGATGCCAAAGCAGTTTTCGCCGAAAGGCACCGTATTCAGGTAGCCGACCAAAACGCCATCGTGGCCGTGCGCCTCCAACAGGCGTTGGCCCAGGATCATTTCCCGCAGTTTGGCCGCAGGCAGGGTCCAGGAGGGGGCCGGCCGGCCAAACAGATTTTTGGCCCATTGCTGCGCCAGGGTGCTGCCGCCGCCCCAGTCCTTGCCCAACAGCATCCCGGCGGCCACGCGGGGCATGGAGCGCCAATCCACGCTGCCGTGCCGGTAAAAACGGACGTCCTCGGTGGCCACCAGGGCATCAAGCAGGTGTTGGGGCAGGGCGTCGACCGGCACGGTATGGCGGTCTTCCACGCTGTATTGACCAATAAAGCGGCCATCGGCCGAAAGCACCCGGCTGGCGTTTGGATGGGCCAGCGTACTGAGGCGCGCGGTGCTGGGCATGGGCCCGAAGGCGCCAGCCATAACCGCTGCCGTCAGTACCACGGCCAGCAGCACCAGCACCATGGCCAGTCGGATGCTGAGCCATCGCAAGAAGGAGCCGGTCTTTTGGAGCACAGTGGGGGGTGAAGGAGTGGAGGGCATACCAAAGGGACAAAGGACTCCGCTGCGAACGCCTGCAACACCGGTTTTGGTGTTCAGGCCCTATGTGCACGACCAAACAGGAGCCGTCTTGCAGCGCCTGCGCCTGGATGCAGGAAGATTGGGAACCGTGGGGGCTCAGACCGACGTATGGCCCTGTGCATCATCGGGTTGCACTTCCGGCAGATCGCCAAAACCGCCGATCCGGGCAATCAGGGACAGGGGAAAAGCATGCCGCGCAGCGTCATAGGCCTCAGCGGCGGATTGTGCGTCAGTGGCCGATGGCAAGGCCGGACGGGGGGCGTCGGCGTTCGCCGGGAAACGGCGCGCCTCAATGGCCTGGTTGTACAAGCCCGTCAGGCGGTTGTAGCCCACAATGGACAGCATACCGAGGAGGATAAGGACTCCGATGATCGCCAGCATGGCGCGAAGATAGCCCCGATGCTGGTCCAACAGGCCGCAGGGGCATCGGGATTTGCGGCGGGGCAAACATGTCGCCCAGCCGCCACAGGTGTCACATTTTGGCTGCGGATCGGGCCTTCAGCCGGACCCGACTCGTAGGAAAATAGATCACGATATGAAGGCCTGCCATCCAGCATTCGCCGTTTCACGAAAAATAGGGATTGGAAGATGCAATCCAATGACAACCAAGATTTTATATGGAAATCGTGCTTGCATGCATGCCCTGACAAATGCCTGTTCCGACCCTTCGGCAACAGCAGATGCGGTCACAGGTCCGGTCACCGGGTGCCCGCAACGCCGCATACCGCGGTGTAGTATGTAGCACGTTGTCCCACCTTGTTATGCGGTACATCCCACTCATACGCCCAATCGCGCTCCTGGCCTTGCCCATGATGCTGTCCCTGCAAGCGGCGGCCCATGGGGGTTCCCCAACCTGCCACGACCATGGAGCGGCCTGTACCCACGAAGGAACCGCCCCACATGGGAAGGGTGCAGTGCAGGCAGCCTCCGCGTTGTCGTTTGTGGAAAACCGCGGCCAATGGCCAACTGCCGTGCGCCATGCGGCGGCTGTGCCCGGAGGGCGGGTGTATGTAGAGGGCAACGGCTTCACCTGGAATTTCGTGGACCCGGGCAGCCTGCGCGACGCCCACGAAAGCACCTCCCCGGTACCGCGCGCAGTACTCGGCCACGCCTTCCGTGTGCGCTTCCTGCCCATGGAGTCGGGAGGCACTCGGCCGGGCAGCCGTGCGGCACAGCCCATGGCGGCCACGGCCGAAGGCCTGGAACGCCGCAGCCACCACGTCAACTTTTTCAGCGGCAGCGATCCGGCCGGCTGGGCCTCGCGCGTGCCGGTGTATGGGGGTGTTCGCCTGCAGGCGCTGTATCCCGGCGTAAACCTCAAAGTCCATGCAGAAGGCCAAACCTTCAAATACGACCTGGAACTGGAAGCCGGCGTAAACGCCGAAGCCATCCGCCTG
>JAUIHG010000319.1 GCA_030432405.1 Bacteroidia bacterium
CACCGGTGGTCCAGGTGTAGGTATAGGGCGGAATTCCGCCTGCCGGCGAAAGCGCTATGCTGCCGCTGCTGTCGCCCGGGCAGTCCGGCTGGACCAGGGCCGCGTTCAATACAAGGGGGCTAGCCGCAGGCACGGTAAGGCTCAACGTATCGCTGCACCCGGCCGCATCGACGAGCGCCACGGCGTAACTGCCCGGCGCAAGCCCATCCTGGAAAGCCAGGGTGGAACCGTTGAACAACCAGAGGATGGAATAGGGTGCCGTGCCGCCGCCCGGAACCAATAGGATGCTGCCGTCTTCGGCGCCCGCGCAAGATTCCGCCTGCACGATGCTGGCAGAAACATCCAGGCTTCCGCCAGCTTCAACAAGCACCGCCGTGGAATCCTGGCAACCCTGCGCGTCGGTGAGTACAATGCCATAGCCACCAGGCGGCAGGTCGTTGCGCACCAGGCTGGTATCCCCGTCGGACCACAGCACGGCGTAGGGCCCCGTGCCGCCGGAAGGCGCCAGGGTGACCATGCCGTTTTCGCCCGCGCAGGCGGGCGAAGCCAGCACCAGCCCGAAATCCAGGGCTTCGGGCTCAGTGAGGGTAACCGTGGCCATGGCCATGCAGCCGTCGGCGGCAATCACCGTGACCGAATAGCTGCCGGCAGGCAGGCTGCCGATGGCGCCCGTGGTATCACCGGTGCTCCAATTGAAGGCATAGGGTCCGGGCGCACCGGAGGCCGAGACCATCGCCGCGCCATCCGCCAGCCCGAAGCAGCTCGGGTCCGTGCCCGAGGGGTCCAGGGCCAGGCTGCAGCCCGGATCGTTGAGCACAAAAGGCTGGCTGGTGCTGCAGCCGTTGGCGTCCACCACGAGCACCGTGTAGGAACCGGCACTCAGGCTGTCGGCGCTTGTTCCGACATCCCCGTTGCTCCAAAGGATGGTGTAGGGCGGCGTACCGCCGGAAACCACGACGCTGGCACTCCCATCGGCGGATCCGGCCGCGCTGGGGGCCGTGCTGCTGATGGCCAGTCCGATGGGGTCGGGCGCGGCCACCGTGGCGCTGGCGCTCACCGCACAGCCGTCGGCATCCTCCACCAACAACGCATAGGTCCCGGCCGGCAGGCTGTCGAGGTTGGCTGTGCTTTCCCCACCGGGCAGCCAGAGGTAGCTGTAAGGCGGTGTACCACCGGAAACGGTGCTGGTGATGGCGCCTTCGGCGAAGCCAAAACAGGCATTGTCCGTGGCATCAAGGGCCACGGTGATGCCACAGCCCGTAGCGCCAACAAATACGGTGGCGTGTGCGCTACAGCCTTTGGCATCGGTGACCAACACCGAATAGCTGCCCGCACAAAGGCCGCTGATCATGCTGTCGGTTTGCCCACCCGGCGACCAGAGGATGCTGTAGGGCGGTGTGCCACCACTGATGGATACTGCGGCGCTGCCGTCACAGCTGCCCGGGCCTGTCGCGGCCACAGCCGAAATGCCCAGCGCCAAACTGTCCGGCTCGGTGAGCACATAGTGGAAGCTGTCCACACAGCCGAGGGCATCGGTGATGAGCACGTCATAGCTGCCCGCCTCCAGACCGACCAAACCTGCGGTGGTGTCTCCGGTGCTCCAGGCAAACTGGAAGGGGGGGTAGGGACCGGTGGGCCCCAGGGCGATGGCCCCATCGTTGAAGCCCGCACAAAAGGGGTCTTGCACCAAGGCATTGTCGGCCGTGCCGCCTCCAATGCCGATCAAAATCCAGGCCTCGTCGCAGGCCGCAGGGCTGCCGTTGTCGCAAATGCGGTAGCGGATGCTGTCGGCGCCCGCAGCATCCGGGTTGGCTGTATAGGTCAAGCTGCCCGTGGCTGGATCGTAGACCGCGGTCCCTTGCAGGGGACCGGCCATGATGCTGAAACTGGCAGGATCAAGGCTGCCGTCCGGATCGCCGTCGTTGGCCAGGGGGAAAACAACGCTGCTGGCACCGGGACAAAGGGCTGTGGAATCTTTTCGGGCCAGGGGCGGCAGGTTGCAACTGCCCGAGGCATCCTGCGGCCGCACCGTCAGCCAGGCCCCCGGGGCCAGGTCTGCTGGCCGGACCACCTGTTGGATCAGGGTGCGGCTCCCCCCCTGCTGCGGATAATGCACGTCCAGGAGGTACTCTTGCCCGGCGCCCTCTGGCAAGCCAAAATGCACACGCCGGCTTTCCTGGTTGCCGTGCCCGTAGCCGCCGTTGACCTCCTTGATGCCGCTGGCCGGGGTCCCATCACAGCGCAACAGCCGCAGGGTGGCGCCCAACGCATCGCGTTCAAATGCTCCCACAGCACCAGCCGCATCCCGGTTTTCCAGC
>JAUIHG010000110.1 GCA_030432405.1 Bacteroidia bacterium
TCAAAGACAGCGGCAGGGGAATGCTGATAGGCACAGAAAGCGGCAGTGCCCATGGGATCTTTTGTGGCGGAGAACTTTTGACCATCACCCTGCCCCATTCCGGAATCGTTTTTACCCTGCCGGTCATGCAACGACACATAGCCCTGAGTATTGGCAATAAGGGGGGCAGCGGTGGCGTATTCGATTCCAGCCAACTGGCCCATGGTGCCGCAGACAAACTCCTCGCTCCAACCAAGCCCGATGTGCACATCCCTGTACGCATTGAGGACCTGGCTGAAGGCCGAGATTCGGTTATGGAATGGGTTGTCGAATACCTGAGCAAGCTGTGAACAGCGTGCCTCGGCAGTACTCCTAAGTGCCTTAGAGCACCGGAATACCGAGGTGTGGGCTTCGTTTCGCCAGGTAAGGGCGAAAACATGGTGTTCTGCCGCTGGACGGGATGACCGGCGTCATATCCTTGCCTGGGCTTCCGATCTAGCTTCGTCTCCAATAACCCACGTTCAATCGGGCATCATGGAGACTCTACAAGAAAAGACGCTGAGCGTCTATGCCTTTGGAAACGGCCAGGCTGCTGGCGGCAAAGAATTGCGCAATCTGTTGGGCGGCAAAGGGGCCAACCTGGCCGAAATGAGCCGGATCGGCATTCCCGTCCCTCCGGGATTCACCATCACCACCGAAGTCTGCACCGAGTACAACAGCTACGGTCGCGAGGCCACCATCGCCCGCATTGAAGAAGAAGTCCGTTCCGCCCTTGGCGAAATCGAACGCAGCATGGGCACGGTTTTCGGCGACGCCGATAACCCCCTGCTGCTCTCCGTGCGTTCCGGGGCGCGGGTGTCCATGCCCGGCATGATGGATACAGTCCTCAACCTGGGCCTCAACGACGCCTCGATCCAGGGCCTGATCCGGAAAACGGACAACGAACGCTTTGCCTGGGATTCCTACCGCCGCTTCATCCAGATGTACAGCGGCGTTGTTTTGGGGCGAGCACCTCAAGGAAAAGCGGGGCATTGCCCTGGATACGGAGTTCACCGTTCAGGACCTCAAGGACCTGGTCTACGACTTCAAGGACATCGTCAAAAAGCGGACGGGCCAGCCCTTCCCGACCGAACCGGAAGACCAACTGTGGGGCGCCATCATGGCGGTGTTCAACAGCTGGAACGGCGAACGGGCGGTCTATTACCGCAGAATGAACGGGTATCCCGAAGACTGGGGCACGGCCGTCAACGTGCAGGCCATGGTTTTTGGCAACATGGGCAAAACCTCCGCCACGGGCGTTTGTTTCACAAGGGACGCCGGTACCGGCGAAAACGCCTTCAACGGCGAATACCTCGTCAACGCCCAGGGCGAAGATGTGGTGGCCGGCGTGCGTACGCCACAACAGATCACCAAACGCGGATCGGAGCAATGGGCGGAACTGGCCCAGATCAGCGCGGAAGAGCGCGTGGAGCAGTACCCCTCGTTGGAGGAGATCATGCCCGAGCTGTACCGGGAACTGCACGAGTACCAACATACCCTGGAGCAGCATTACCGGGACATGCAGGACATGGAGTTCACCATCCAGGACGGTAAGCTCTGGATTTTGCAAACGCGCAACGGCAAACGTACCGGAGCCGCCATGGTCAAGATTGCCATGGACCTGCTGGCCGAAGGCCTGATCGATGAAAAGACGGCCCTGCAGCGCATTGAGCCCATCAAGCTGGACGAACTGCTGCATCCCATTTTTGATCCGGAGGCCCTCAAGCGCGCCACGCCTATTGCCCAGGGCCTTCCTGCGTCTCCGGGAGCGGCAACCGGCAAGATTGTGTTTTTTGCCGATGAGGCGGACAAATTCAAATCCAGCATCCTGGTGCGTCAGGAAACCTCTCCGGACGACCTGGAAGGTATGAATGTGGCCAAAGGCATCGTGACTGCCCGCGGTGGCATGACCTCGCACGCCGCTGTGGTAGCACGCGGCATGGGCAAATGCTGCGTATCCGGTGCGGGCGCTTTGAAAATCAACTACAAGGCGCGGACCCTGACGGTGGGCAGCCACGTGTACCAGGAAGGCGACTGGATTTCCATCAACGGCAGCACCGGCAACATCTTTGAAGGCAAAATCAAAACCAAGGAGCCGGAACTGAGCGGAGAATTTGCCCAGCTCATGGAGCTGTCCGACCGTTACGCCACCATGGAGGTGCGCACCAATGCGGATACGCCCAAGGACGCGCTGGTGGCGCGAAGCTTTGGTGCCAAAGGCATCGGCCTGGCCCGCACGGAGCACATGTTCTTTGAGGTGGACCGCATCCAGGCCATGCGGGAAATGATCCTGGCCGATACGGTAAAGGGCCGCAAACAAGCCCTTAAAGAACTGCTGCCCATGCAGCGCGAAGACTTCGAAGGCATCTTTGAAGCCATGCAGGGCTATCCGATTACCATACGCCTGCTGGATCCGCCGCTGCACGAATTTGTACCCCACCAACTGGCCACCCAAAAAGAATTGGCCGAGGACCTGCACATTTCCCTGGGCGAGGTCAAAGCCAAAGTGGCCGAGCTGCAGGAATTCAACCCCATGATGGGCCACCGCGGCTGCCGCCTGGGCAATACCTACCGGGAGATTACCGAAATGCAAACCGAGGCCATCCTGGAGGCTGCCCTGAACGTCAAACGCGAAAAAGGCATCGACTCCAAACCGGAAATCATGGTGCCGCTCGTTGGCACGGTGGAGGAATTCCTGATGCAAAAAGAGATCATCCAGAGCACAGCGGAAGCGGTCTTCAAAATGTGCAACAAACGGGTGGAATACAGCATCGGCACCATGATGGAAATTCCGCGCGCCACCTTGATGGCCGATGAGATTGCCCAACACGCCGATTTCTTCTCGTTTGGCACCAATGATCTGACCCAAATGGCCTTTGGCTATTCCCGGGACGATGCGGGCAAATTCCTTTCCGTCTATCTGGACAAGGGGATTCTCCAGCACGACCCCTTTGAGGTCTTTGACCAGGAAGGTGTGGGCCAGTTGGTCCGCATGGGGGTTGAACGCGGCCGCCAGACCAAGCCCCAACTCAAGGTGGGCATCTGCGGAGAACACGGTGGCGAGCCCAGTTCCATCGATTTCTTCCACCGCGTGGGCATGAACTACGTCAGCTGTTCGCCCTACCGGGTGCCGATTGCCAGGGTGGCGGCCGCGCAGGCAGCCATTGCGCAACAAGCCGCAGAATAGGTTTTCGCCGGAAGGCGAAGGCAACGGCCAGGCGCGCGGTAAACGCACAAAAGCCCACGGCATATGCCACAGCATGCCAAAAATCCGGTCCATCAGGGCCGGATTTTTGCGTGTGTATCTTGCTGGTGCACATCATACCTGAGCACGGTACCATGAACACCACCACCAAACTTGGGCACAGCAGCCTGAACATCCACCGCATTGGCCTGGGCTGCATGGGGATGTCGGAATTCTACGGCAGCTTCGACGAACAGGAATCCATCCAAACGCTGCACAAGGCGCTGGACCTGGGCGTCAATTTTTTTGACACGGCCGACATGTACGGATGGGGCGCCAACGAGCAATTGCTCGGCAAAGCCTTCAAAGGGCGCTGGAAAGACCTCGTATTGGCCACCAAGTTTGCGGTGCTCCGCGGTCCGAACGGAGAATTCCTGGGCATAAACGGTCAGCCGGATTACGTACATGAAGCCTGCAACCGCAGCCTGGCCAACCTGGGTGTGGACACCATCGACCTGTATTACATGCACCGGCCGGATCCCAAGGTGCAAATTGAGGAAACCGTGGGCGCCATGGCCGAACTGGTGCAGCAAGGCAAGGTCAAGCATATCGGGCTTTCCGAGGTGGATCCGGAAACCTTGCGCCGCGCCCATGCCGTGCACCCCATTTCCGCCCTGCAAACCGAATATTCCTTGTGGAGCAGGGAACCCGAGGAGGAGTTGTTTGCGGTCTGCAAGGAACTGGGCATCACCTTTGTGGCCTACAGTCCGTTGGGGCGCGGCTTTCTGACCGGCGCCATCAAAAGCCGGGACGATCTGGAAAAGGGCGATTTCCGCCTCAACAATCCCCGTTTTACGGAAGAAGCCATAGCCGCCAATTTGAAATTTGTGGACGTGGTGGAGCAGATCGCCCAGCGCAAATCCGCCACCAAAGCGCAAATTGTGCTGGCCTGGATCTTGCAACAAAACAACGAGATCACCACCATTCCCGGCACCCGTAAGATCCATCGTCTGCAAGAAAACCTGGGGGCTCTTGAAGTGGACCTTACCCAGTCAGATCTGGAAGAAATCGAAGCCAACCTGCCTGGGGCGCCTGTCGGCGAACGCTACTGATACCCCAATTTTTCAGGCTCGGCCAAATAAATTAGAGTATGCCCCACCCCATCGTACATTTTGAAATTGGCTGCAGCGACATCCAGGTGGCATCGGATTTTTACCGCGCAGTTTTTGGATGGCGCATTCGCCGGAACGGCACTTCAGCCAGTATTGAAACCGGTATGGATGGCGCCCTACCCGGCCACCTCAACCAACTCGGGCCAGACGAACCGGATCAATATGTAACGCTGTACATCCAGACGGATACCCTCGACGAGCATCTGGAACGGATCGCCGCCAGCGGTGGTGAAATCCTTGTTGGCCCCAATGCGCTGCCCGACGGACGCCGTTTTGCCTGGTTTGCGGATGTGGCGGGCAATACCGTCGGCTTGATCACCCCGCAGCCGGAAGACCAGGAGTTGGCGGTCGGGAAATGATGCCGCTGTGTGGACCATGCGTCCTCCTGCTCGGGAACAGCAAAGACCATCCTGTGCAGGGTATACCCGTATCCGCCCATTAGGCTACCGAATGGAGTAGGGACAGCTGGAAAATCGAGGCAATTTGGCAGTATTGATTTACGCCAATGTATTGTGTTATGCAAAACGTACCAGAAACCTTATCCCAAGCCGTCAATGGACTGACCCAAGAAGGCTATAGCGAATCCTTCAAAGCCGAAGGCGAAAACATATTCGCCACGCCCTCCAAAAAGGCCTTTGCGCCACAGGAGCTCAAAATTGTGGAACAGCACCGTTTTGAAGGAGAAACCAACCCGGGCGACCAGACCGTGGTGTTCGCCGTGGAGGCCAACGACGGCACCAAAGGCACCTTGGTCATGGCCTACGCCACGGAACAGGACCAAAACGTAGAGCTGATCAAGCGCATCCCTGACGCGCGCGTCTGAATCCGAGCAAAGCACCTGATCCCCAATTGTTCTGTGATACCTTTAATGGCATCATGGAATTGCAGAGCGATCCCCGTGTCAAGGCCGTTTTTGCCGCTTACCCGGCGAAGGCCCGCAAACGCATGCACGCGCTGCGCAGCCTTGTGCTGCAAACAGCCCGGGAAACCGAAGGCGTTGATATGCTTGAGGAGACCCTGAAATGGGGTGAACCGAGCTATCTGGCCAAAAAAGGGTCCACGCTACGTATGGACTGGAAGGCCAAAAAGCCGGATCAGTTTGCGCTGTATTTCAAATGTACCAGCAGCCTCGTGGAGTCCTTCAAGGCCGTTTACGGCAATGCGTTCCAATACGAAGGCAACCGTGCCCTGATTTTCGGAATCGACGCTCCATTGCCTGAAGCAGCTTTGAAGCCCTGCATCCGTGCCGCGCTGACGTACCACAAGGTCAAACAACTGCCGCATTTGGGTCTGGGCAATACTGCCGTTTCTGTGTAGTACCTATGTTGCCTTGAACGCCCTATGAAATGTTTTTCCATCGCTCCCGTTGCGCTTCTCTCCCTGGCCGCAGCCTGCAGTACACAGGAAGGTGGGCAGGCACACGATCCGCACGCCGATGCGTCTGCAGATAAATCCGTGGAATCAACTTCGCCGGCAGGCGAAAGGCAAACGGACGCTGCCATCAACACACAGCTCAGGCCTTATGAAAACGATGTGGTTTACCCCGACGGTTGGGTGGACCCCCTGCTTTACATCGAAGGACAATTGTGCCAGCACCTTCGGCTGATCCACGAAGACCGCAACGGCGGCCTATGGTTTGGCACCAATGTGTACGGCGTCATGCATTTTGACGGGGACAGCCTGCAGTACCTTGACATCAATCCCGGATTGGGCAAGGGCGGCATTCGCGGAGGCATCCACGAAGACCCATCGGGAACGTTGTGGTTTGGCGCATCCACCGGTTTGGTTTCCTACGACGGCAAAGCCTTTGCCTTGCTGACCGCCGCAGATGGCCTGCCCGACAACGACATCTGGAGCATGCTGTTGGACAAAGCGGGAATGCTTTGGATCGGCACCGCTGCAGGTTTGTGCCGCTACGATGGCCAAAATTTTACGCCCTTCCCTTTTCCCAAGGGCCAGGTCCAGGACACCACCACCTACCACGGTTACGACCGGGTAACCGCCTTGCTCGAAGACCGACAGGGCCGACTGTGGATTGGCACGGATGGCTTTGGCCTCACCCGCTGGGACGGAAAGGATTTTGACATCTGGACCATGGACGATGGCCTTCAGGGCCATGTGATCAGCGGTTTTCTGGAGGACCGTGAAGGCAACATCTGGATCAGCACCATGTATGGCGGCATCAGCCGCTGGGATGGTCAGGCCTTTCGCCATTTCAGCAAAGAGGGTCTGGTGGAGGGTCAGGAGGTGGGCAGCCTGTATGAAGACCGCGATGGCTCCATCTGGTTTGCCGTGGAGAACGTCGGCGTATACCGGTTTGACGGGGACGCCTTTGAGCTGTTCGCCTACGGCGAAAACGGATTAAACACCAACGGCGTATTGAGCATCCACCGCGACACGCAGGACCGCTTTTGGTTTGGGGCATGGGGTGGTTTGTTCCGTTTTGACGGTCAGGAGTTTACCGCGGTTACCCGCGAAGGGCCGTGGGCTCCCTGACCACCTGACGTGGCTGTGGCTCCTGGCCGGTACAGGTAGCCCCGCCACCTGCGCCTTATATTGACGGGATATGCTTAAAACCCTCCGTATTCGTTTGCCCCGATTCCCATTCCGCGCAGCGCTGCTGCTGTTGAGCTGCGCCGGCATTGTGTTGCCTGCCTGCCAATCCTCGGATTCGGCAAAGCGTCAAAAGGAATCGGATGCTGTCCAGCGTGATCTGGGCGCCATCACCGAATCCGGAACCTTAAATGTGCTGGTCAGCTACAGCAGCACCAGCTACTTTTTGTATCGGGGCCAGCCCATGGGCTTTGAGTATGAACTCCTGCAACGCATGGCCGATGCCCTGGACCTCAAATTGAATTTGGTCCTCACCGACAACCTCGACAGCGTCTTCCAGCAACTCAACCGCGGCGAGGTAGACCTTGTAGCCTACGGGTTGACCATCACCAACGAACGCAAAGAGGAAGTGGATTTTACCGACTACCTCTACCTCACCTCTCAGGTGCTGGTGCAAAAAAAGCCGGACAACTGGCGGCGGATGTCCTGGTCCCGACTGCAGAGCCACTTGCTGCACGATGCCATCGACCTGATCGGGGATACGGTATCGGTGCGCAAAAACTCGTCCTTCCTTTCCCGGCTGGGCAACCTCTCCGAGGAATTGGGCGACACCATCCACATCGATACTCTGCCCGGAAAAATGAGCACCGAAAAGATCATCAAAAAGGTGGTGGACGGAGAACTCAAGTACACGGTAGCGGACGCCAATGTGGCCATGGTCAATGCCGCCTATTACTCCATCCTCGATGTAGAGGTACCCATCAGTTTTTCCCAGCGCATTGCCTGGGCGGTCCGGAAGGATTCGCCGGAACTGCTGGAAGCCATCAATGCATGGATCGAAACGGAAAAAAACGGGGTGGACTATTATGTCATTTACAACCGCTACTTCAAAAACAAGCGTGATTTCAAGCGCCGCATCAAAAGCGATTTTCTCAGCCTGAACGGCAACCAGATTTCGCGCTACGATGACCTTATCCAGACCTATGCCGACCGGATCGGGTGGGATTGGCGCCTTCTGGCTTCACAGATCTATCAGGAATCCGGTTTTGAGACCGGCACCAGTTCCTGGGCCGGCGCATCAGGCCTGATGCAGATCATGCCCCAAACCGCGGAAGCCCTCGGCATCACGGACCGCAGCGACCCCGAACAGAGCATTCGCGGGGGCACCCGCTACCTGCAGCAAATGCACCGGGCATTTGAAGGCATTCCGGACTCCACGGAACGCATCAAGTTTACCCTGGCCGCCTACAACTGCGGGCTTGGTCATGTCCAGGATGCCATGCGCCTGGCGGCTGACGCCGGCATGGACAGCACGGTATGGGACGGCCAGGTGGCCGAACAACTGCTCGCCCTTTCCTATGCAGAAACCTACCGCCGACCAATCGTGCGCTACGGCTATGTGCGCGGCATCGAGCCGGTGACCTACGTGGACCAGATTTTTGAGCGCTATGCGCATTATGCGCGTTTCATTGAACGCACACCATGAAACTCGGCTAGCGCCTTCGGCCGGTATAGGCCATGGCCTCTCCCTTGCCAAAGCTGTAGCTCAGGCCAAAGGCCAGGAAGCGGCCACGCTGGGACCAATCGTAGAGGTAAAAGGAGGGCTGTGAGACGATCTGTTCGCGCACACGCGAAGCAAACACGTCCCGAACGCTGAAATTGGCCACCAGTTTGCCCTTCCAGAACTTCTTGCGCAATCCCGCATCCATGAACGCAAAACCGGTACGGGTACCCTGGACGCTGCGGTACGGCGAGCGGTAATCGCCGGAGACTTCCAATTCAAAATCCGCAGGCAACTTGACTCGGGTGGTCAAGCGGGTAAACCATTGCTGGCCTGTAAAATCAAAATCCTGGGTTTCAAAGCTGCCGTCGCGCTGGAAGAAGCCGTAGTTGAAATCGCCGTTGAAACTCAACCAATCTGTCGGGTTGTATTTACCGTTGAGTTCCAATCCGGTCTGCCGCCGGGTGCCCACATTGATGGGTTCGGTAATGTTGACGTTCCCCTCAAAAAAGGAGACGCGCTCAATGACATCCGTGGTATACAGGTGGTATACGCTCGCGTTGATGGAGGCCTTGTTCAGAATCAGGATGCCGGTCAACTCATAGGAATCCGCAAACTCCGGCTGCAAATCCGGATTGCCCCGACGGATGTTGTAGTTGTTGCGGATGTTGAAAAAGGGATTCAAATCCCACAGGCGCGGCCGGTAAATGCGGCGGGAATACCCGGCCTGCATCGAGAAGGTCTCCGAAAACTTGTACGAGGTATGCAGGCTCGGGAAAAAGTTGGTGTAGTTCCGGTTGTTGGCCTCGTTGGTGGTGGTCAAAAGGGTACTCAGATCGGTATTCTCGACCCGCAGCCCGAGCTTGATGCCCCAGGCCTCGCCTTCGTAAGATCCGGTGGCATAAACGCCCAGCACCTTCTGATTCCATTCAAAATTGTTGGCCAGGGCTGAATCCAGCACATAATTCCCGGTGCTGTCTTCGTTGAAGACCGCGAACTCATTGCCCACGTCATTGAGGTCGTATTGGGCACCCGCTTCCAGGGTCCATTCATCGGTAAAGGGATTGCGGTAATCCAGCTTGAAAATGAAATCCTGCTGGTAGTAATCCGTTTCCGTTTGCATGTTGGGGTCAATACGCACGCCTTCCGAAAGCACATTGACAAAGGAGGATTCCTGTTCCTTGCCAAAAAAGCTGCCCTGGGTGCTGAACTGCAGCACATGTTCTTCATTGCTTTTGAACTGGCGTTCGTACTGCAGGTCGTATTGGTATTTCGGATTGCCCGCCGTGGTGGTCTCTTCCCGTGTATAGGCGGAGATCACCTGGCCGTCCGCACCAATGCTGCGGATGTCCGTTTCCGATGGCTGTTCCTCGTCCTCATAGGCAAAACTGCCGGACAAGGTCAGGACGTTGTGGTCGTTGATGTGGTAGTCCGTACCGAGGGTGATGTTGGCAAAGCGCTCGTTGCGGAATTCGGTGCCTTCGCTGAGCACCAGGCCGGTATCCGCCAGGCTGAGGTTGACGCTTTCGTTGTAATCCGGAAGGGAGCGGTAGCCGGCGCCGAACTGGGTAAAGAAGTTGAAGTTCTCCGTGCGCCGGTTCAGGCTGACGCCGAGGCTGTGGTTGTCCGGCAGGCCGGTATTGGCCGAAACCGATCCGTTGAAGCCTTTTTTCTCGTCCTTTTTCAGCACGATGTTGATGATGCCCGAGGAGCCTTCGGCCTGGTATTTGGCCGAGGGATTGGTGATTACCTCGATGCTCTCGATCATGTCGGCGGTCAGGGTACCCAGGGCGGTGGCGCCTTCGTCCGAGAGGACGGAAGGCTTGCCGTTGATCAGGATCTGCACGCCGCTGTTGCCGCGCAGGCTGATTTGGCCCTCAATGTCCACCGTCACGGAAGGCACGTTGTTGAGCAAATCCAGGGCACCCATACCTGTGCTGGCCAGGTCCTGGCCGATGTTGAACACCCGCTTGTCCAGGGCAAACTGCACCACGGATCGTTCGGCGGTCACATCGACCTCCTCCAGCGTTTGGGTGTTGGAATACAGGCGGATGGTACCCAGGTCCACCGATGCGCCCGCCACTGCCGTAGGCCGGATGATCGTGTCCCGGAACCCCACAAAACTGATTTGGACATAGAAGCCATCCGTGCGGACGTTGAGCGTGAACCGGCCGTTTTCAGCGGTGGTGGCCCCGGTCAGCAGGGCTTTCGTCTCCGACGAAAACGCCGCCACAGAGGCGTAGGGTACAGGATTCTGGGTACTGCCTTCCAGCACTGTTCCGGAAACCTGAAGGGCGGTTTGCGCGGACAGCAGGTTGCCGGTTCCAAGGCAGATGAGCAACACAAGAAAGGGAAGCGTAATCGTCCGTAACATGGCATCGAGTTCTAGCCGGGATCAGTGGGTATACTGTGCGGTGCAAACATCGGCCGCATTGGCCGACGATCGGCGCATAATCCGCAAACGGCAGGATTGTACCGCCAAACGGCACGGCAAAAGGCTCGTGGGCCCGTTACACCATGCCGCATCAAGCGCTTTTGTGCGCTCGTCGAGTCGGATGCCGAGGGGATGGAACACCGGATTGCTTGTGGAATCGGCCGTTGGCCCCCTCCAAAACGCCGTTGGCCGATGCCATGTTGGGTGAACCATGCGGGGCTGTAGGTTTGTTGTATGGCCTACCCCAGGCATGTGCAGCAGTCCATTGTAAAGGAGTTCCTGTTCCAGTTCCTGCTGGTGCTGCTGGTATTCTTGTTCTATGCCTTTGACCGGCGATCAACAGCCATTGGCGCAGATATCCAGGCCTGGAAAGTGGCCTTTTTCCTCAACTACCTGCTGGCTGCACTGGTCATTGATTACCTGCTTTTGCCTAAACTGTTGTACCACAAACGGTACGTGGCTTTTGTTGCCGCTGTTTTGGGGCTCATCGCTCTGGTCATTGTCGTGGAGGAAGCGATCCTGGAACAGATCTATTTTCCCGATACGCGCGGGCTACGCTTTCCGGGCATTTTCCGGTGCCTAAGCGATGTATTGCCGGTTGTGGCCATCCTGGCCGACCCGGTGCGCCGCAGAACGGTGGCCGGTCGAGCAGGGTTGCGCCGAGCTTGTGGACGCAGCGGCGGTCCATGGCCTCCATGGCCAGCTTGCCGTGCGGGCCGGCGTAGTTGAGCGGCAGCACGGTCTGCGGCCCGTGGCGGTCGATCGCCGCCCGAAGGCCGTCATGGACGCGGTCGATCGCTTCGCCCCAGTCGATCTCGGTGAAGGTGCCGTTGCCGCGCGCACCGGTGCGGAGCAGCGGCCGGGTCAGCCGTTCCGGACCGTAGAGGACGTTGGGATAGGCGGTGGACACCTTGGTGCAGATCGCGCCCGCGGTGTAGGGGTTGGCGCGCGAGCCGCGCACCGCGGTGAGGCGATCGCCCACCACCGTGGCGCTGAGGCTGCAGGTGTCCGGGCAGTCCAGCGGGCAGACGCTGGGCAGGATCTTCGGGGATGCGGCCATGGGAATCTCACTGGGTCGGTGCCATGGCACGCATCTTCCACCTGCGCCGCAGCGGCGTACAGGTCCACTGGGCAAGGCTGAGCGGATCCAAAGCAACCGCTATGATGGGGCGGGCAATGTGCCCTCACTCCCGCAGGTCTTCCATGAACGAGTCATCCCGCAAGGTCGCCATCGTCACCGGGGGCGCGGGCGGCCTCGGCCTCGCCATTGCCAGGCGCCTGCTGGGCGATGGTTTCTCGGTGGTGCTCGCCGACCGGCGCGACGAGGCCCACATGGACACGCAGATAGCCACCGCCCTGGACGCTTCGCCGCACGCCCATGGCATGAGCTGCGACGTCGCCGACCCGGACAGCGTGAACCGGGTGATGGAATCAACGGTGCGCGATCACGGCCGCATCGATGCGCTGGTGAACTGCGCCGGCGTGGGTCAGCTGC
>JAUIHG010000320.1 GCA_030432405.1 Bacteroidia bacterium
GACACCCCGGTGACCACGGCATCATCCGCACGGATTTCCCGGGCGGTTGGGAAGGCGATCCGGTAAATGCCCTAACCGGGGAAAATCTTTCGGCCGAACAGGCCGATATGCAGGATTTTTTTCGGCAATTGCTCAATTGGCGGAAAAATAGACCGGTCGTGCACACCGGCGGTATGAAGCATTGGACCCCTGAGCAAGGCGTCTACAGCATCGGCCGCATAGGCAACGGAGAGGCCGTGCTGCTGCTGATGAACAAATCCGAGGAAGCGCGGGCCGTCGATTGGTCGCGCTACGAGGAATTGCTCAGGGGGCGCCGCAAAGGTACCCATGCCCTTTCGGGCGAAACCCTGACCCTGGACGAATCCCTGTCTGTTCCGGCCCGCGGCCTGCTGCTCATCGATGTGGAACCGCGTGACCCGAACGCGTTGGAGTTGCAGGAGGAGCTGCAACAGGAGGATGCGGAGTGGGAATAAGGCAACACGCCGCCGGCCTTCGGTCGATGGTGCTGCATCAGACGGGCCGAGTTGCCAACAGGCGGTGGACATTCGCCGGCAGGCCAAGGCGGCATCTGGCGGCGGCTTCCGCTAGCTTTATAGGTCTTGCCGTGGTCCTTTGACCATGCGCTCACCGTTGTTTTTCCCGCCGCTATGCCCGACTACTGCCACCTGCACGTCCACACCCAGTATTCCCTGCTTGACGGTGCCTCGGCCATCGGCAAGATGCTCGACAAGGCCAAGGCCGACGGACAGAAGGCCTGCGCCATCTCCGACCACGGCAACATGTTCGGGGTCTTTGAATTTGTCAACGAGGCCAACAAGCGCGACCTGATCCCGATCGTGGGTTGCGAATTCTACCTCGTCGAAGACCGGCACCGCAAGAGCTTCACACGCCAGGAGAAAGACAAGCGCTACCACCAGCTGTTGCTGGCCAAAAGCCCGGCCGGCTACAAGAACCTCTCCAAGCTCTGTTCGCTAGGCTTCATCGAGGGCCTGTACAGCAAATGGCCGCGCATCGACAAGGAGCTGCTCCTGCAGTACAAGGAGGGCCTGATTGCCACGAGCTGCTGCATCGGCGCGGAAATCCCCCAGGCCATCATCCACCAGACCGAGGAGGAGGCCGAAAAGATCTTCCTGTGGTGGCTGGACGCCTTCGGCGAAGACTTCTACGTGGAACTCCAGCGCCATTTCATTCCCGACATCGACGGCACCGGGGTGAGCCAGGAGCAGGTCAACCAGACCTTGTTGCGCTTCGCGCGAAAGCACAACGTCAAGGTGATCTGCACCAACGACTCCCACTACATCGACAAGGAGGACTCCTCGCCCCACGACGTCCTGCTCTGTGTGAACACGGGGGAACTGCAGACCACGCCCATCGGCGACGGCAAAGGGAAACGCTTCGGCTTCCACAACGACGAGTTCTTTTTCAAGAGCCAGCAGGAGATGAGCGAGCTGTTCGCCGACGTCCCGGAGGCGGTGGATTTCACCACGGAGATCGCGTCCAAAATCGAACCGCCGCAACTGGCGCGGGACATCCTGCTGCCCAACTTCCCCCTGCCGCCCGGATTTGACACCGAAGACGATTACCTGCGGCATCTGGCCTTTGAAGGGGCCAAACGCAAATACGGGGAAGTCACCCAGGACATCGCCGAGCGGCTGGACTACGAATTGTCCGTCATCAAGGACATGGGCTTTCCGGGCTATTTCCTCATTGTCCAGGACTTCATCAAGGCGGCCAAGGACATGGGGGTGCGGGTCGGGCCGGGACGGGGTTCGGCCGCAGGCTCCTGTGTGGCCTATTGCACGGACATCACCAACATCGACCCGATCGGCTACAACCTGCTTTTTGAACGTTTCCTCAACCCGGAGCGGGTCAGCATGCCGGACATCGACATCGACTTCGACGATGCCGGCCGGGGCCGGGTCATCGATTTTGTGGTCGACAAATACGGCAAGAACCAGGTGGCCCAGATCATCACCTTCGGGACCATGGCCGCCCGCAGCGCCATCCGGGACGTGGGCCGGGTGCTGGACCTGCCGCTGCCGGAGGTGGACAAGATCGCCAAGCTGGTGCCGCCCAACCCGGGCATGACCCTCAAAAAGGCCATGGACGAGGTGCCGGAGCTCAAGGAGATCCACAAGGGCGACAGTTTGCCTTCGCGCACCCTGCGCACCGCCGAAGCCCTCGAAGGCTCCTACCGGCATACCGGCCTGCACGCTGCCGGGGTCATCATCGCGCCGGAAAACCTGTTGGAACACATCCCCGTCTGCACGGCCAAGGATGCCGAACTGTG
>JAUIHG010000321.1 GCA_030432405.1 Bacteroidia bacterium
ATCAATTCCCCGATGCGGAAACCCAGGCCTTGCAAGGTGAACTGGACGGAACGCAAGGTTTTTTCTTCCAGTTCCTCGACCGGCAAATCGACCATGACCGGATGGACCCGATTGACGGTCAAGTGTATGGTGCGGGCTTTTTTGACTTCGCGGCCGTCGTCGGGAAACTGGCCCAGGATGCTCAGCGGCAAGGCACCGGGGTCGTAAAAGGAATCGGTGACCGCCCAGGAAAGGTCCTTGCGTTCCAGCATGGCCGTGGCCTGCTCCAGCGTCAGACCGCGGCAGTCCGGTACCGTGATGACCTGGTTGTGGTCGGTGTAGCGGTTCAGGCGTCCGATGGCCAACAACAGCAGCAAAACCACCAATATCAGGGCAATGACCAGATTGAACCAGAAGGCACGGCTGATCAAAAAGCGCGCCAAGCCAGGGCTGGACTCCGCTTCGTTTTGAGCATTTGTTCCGGCAGCGGTACGGTTGGACGTGGCCTTGGTCGGCATGTGGAGGTTCGTCAGGATGGGAGGGCAATGAGACCGGTGGCCCGCACGAACGCGTGTTGATGTTCCTGCAAGCGGCTAAAATCCTACTTTTCAGCCGAACGCATGGCCCGATCCGGCATGGCACACATCAACGGCGGACCAGGGCTTCGTGGAGCAATTGGGTGTAAAATACCCCGTGCCCGATGCCGGCGGCCGTCAGCATGCGCGGCACGATGCTGGCCTCGGAGAGCCCGGGAACGGTGTTGGCTTCCAGAAAAAAACAACGGCTGCCATCCACGATGAAATCGATGCGGGCCATGCCCGACAAGCCCAGGCAACGGTACGCTTCCATGCTCCAATGCCGGATGGACTCGGCCAGGCTGTCGTCAATGGGCGCAGGGATCAATTCCTCTGCCTCACCCGGGGTGTATTTGGCTTCGTAGTCAAAAAAAGCATGGCCCTCGCCGGAGACAATTTCACAAATGGGCAGCGTCTTCAACTGGCCCTCCTGCCGGTATACGGCACAGGTGAACTCCCGGCCGGAAATGGCCGATTCCACCAATAGGTCTTCGCCGTAGGCCCAACCTTTTTCCAGGGCCTCCTCCAATGCTTCCGGAGCTTCTACGCGGCTGATGCCGCAGCTGCTGCCGTTGCGGTTGGGTTTGACAAACAGCGGATAGCCCAGATGCGCAAGCCGTTGCCGGGCGGTCTGCAGGCCGGTTTCCCGACGGACCACCACACCATTGGCAAGGGCCATCCCACTGGGTGCCACCACCGTCTTGGTCAATTCCTTGTCAAAGGATACCGCGCTCGCGCGAAGGCCCGAAGCGGTATGCGGCAGGCCGACCATGTCCAGAAAACCGCTGATCCAACCGTCTTCTCCCGGACTGCCGTGCAGGGCCACGAAGGCCGCTTCAAACCGCCGTTGGTGCTGGGGATCCTGCGCATCCATGAGCATCATGCGGCCGATGTCCAGGATGGGCTGCGCCTGCTCTTCATGCCCAGCCGTGCCCCCGTGTTCGGTGGCAAAACCGATCCAGGGATGCACCCGCCATTGCGGTTTGGCTGCAAAAGAGGCCACATTTGCGCCCGCTCCTTCAGAACCGGATTCGGCCGGATCGGGCAGGAGCAGGTCGATGTATACCGGCCGCCAGGGAGCCTCGGCCAGGGCTTTGCAGACGGCGCGTCCACTGGCCTGGGAAATGCTGCGCTCCGCGCCAAAGCCACCAGCCAGCACCGCCACCAGCGGACGTGGGTCCGCAAACCAATTGGGCGTTTCGCCGCTGGGCGAAGCATGCATGGAAGGTGCCGATGCGCTCATGCGTCGAAGCTATAAACGCAGTGGGGCCACCGTGCATTGCGGGCGGACATACTTGTGCACCCCATGCCTGTGCATTGCCTGCAGGGCCCGGCACATTGGGCTGCGTGTGCGGTTGCAGCCCCTAGAGGTGGAGCTTGGCCTTTTTGGCCAACAGTTCGGCTTCCTGCTCCACGTGTTCCGGGTCGGGCACACAACAATCCACCGGGCAGACGGCCGCGCATTGTGGCTCTTCGTGGAAGCCCACGCATTCCGTGCATTTGTCCGTCACGATGTAATACACATCGTCGGAGACCGGATCATGGCGCTGCTCGGCATCCACTGCACTCCCGTCCATGCGCACAAAACTGCCGGAGACGGTGGTGCCGTCCGAGAAATTCCACTCCACCCCGCCTTCATAGATGGCGTTGTTGGGGCATTCGGGTTCACAAGCACCGCAGTTGATGCACTCATCGGTGATCATGATGGCCATATCGGAAAGCGTTTTCTGGG
>JAUIHG010000322.1 GCA_030432405.1 Bacteroidia bacterium
GGTCTCCGCCGGCAGGGTGACCTGCTCGATGGTGCCTTCCTCACTAGGGACTTCGTACGTGTTCGGGCCGGGGAAGGGGAGCACCGTTTCCTTCAGGATGTTCCCGCCGGCGTTGCGGAAGGTAAAGCGGAGTTGCCCCGTTGCCAGGTTGGGGTCGGTGCTTTCCGGATAGTCCTGCCGCAGCCGGCCGGGTGCCCTGATGATGCTGAATACGTAAAGGCTGTCGGACGGTGGGCGGACCTCCAGAATAACCGTCAGTATAGTACCCTGCCGTGCCTGGACGACGGCAGGTTCCGGCGGGGCGGGAGGTGGCTTACAGGCCGCCAGGGAACCGGCAAGGACTAGCAGGAGAAAGTAGCGCATGGTACGTTCAGCTCGGGGTAATGGAAGGAGGCAGGCGTTTATTGGCGCGGCCGCAGGTGCAAAGAAGGGAAAAGCGGGCGAGGAGGGGTTTAGTTCCGGTAATCCAGCGGTGGTTTCCGGTCGCCCAACAAAGCTTCGTACTTGAAGTCAGCGCCTCTTCTGCGGTCCAGTTCTGCTTTAGCTTTGGTGCAAATTTCCGGCTGCTCGAAAAGCTCGATGGCTGCCAGGGCCATCGTCTTGGCGGCAACCATCATTCCTTTGGTACCGATGCTCATGCCGCCGGCGGCGACCGCTTGCCAGGAGTGCGGCGAGGTGCCGGGTACCCAGGTGGCCGTCCGCAGGCCCGTGGTGGGTACCGCCCAGCTGACGTCCCCGACGTCCGTAGAGGCCGGGTACGGTTTTTCCGGTGCGGCAAACGGACTGATTTCGCCGGCCGAGGCCAGGTCCTTTTGCCGTTGCTCGGGTAGGGTGGCGGAGAGTTTTTCGGCAAAGGCGCTCTCTGCGGCCGTGTAGGTGACACCGCCGACTTTTTGCAGGTTGCGGTGCATGACGCGGGCCAGTGTCTCGTTGGGCAACAGGTTGAAGGAACCGTGAATTACCTCGTATTCCATACGGGTTTCGGTGCCGAGGGCGGCGCCTTCGGCGGCCCGGACCACCCGGTTGAAGATGTCGCGGACCTCCGCCATGTCCGGATGGCGGATGTAGTAAAAGACCTCGGCGAAGGCTGGTACTACGTTCGGTGCTTCGCCACCGCTTGTGATAACGTAGTGGATGCGGGTGGTTTCGGGAACGTGCTCCCGCAGCATATTGACCATGTGGTTCATGGCTTCGACACCGTCCAGCGCCGAGCGGCCGAACTGCGGCGCTGCCGCCGCGTGGGAGGCCGTGCCGTAGAACCGGAACTTAGCCGACTTATTGGAAAGGGTGGACCCGGCATCGGCGGAGTTGCCATCCGAAGGGTGCCACTGCAACACGGCGTCCACGTCGTCAAAAAGACCAGCCCGGACCATGTAGACCTTCCCCGCCCCGCCTTCTTCGGCGGGGGTACCGTATAGGCGGATGGTGCCCGAGCCACCGTGCTCGCGGAGCCAGTCTTTTACGGCAATGGCCGTAGCCGTCGAGGCCGTACCGAAGAGGTGGTGGCCGCAGGCATGGCCAGCCTCGCTGCCGGGCCGGGCCTTGGGCTCCGGAACGGCCTGTTGGGATACTCCCGGCAGGGCATCAAACTCAGCCAGGAAGCCGATCACCGGTTGGCCGCTGCCGTAGGTGGCAACGAAAGCCGTGGGAATGTCCGCTACTCCGGCTTCGACGGTAAAACCTGCCTGCCGCAGCTCCTCCTGGAGGAGCTGGGAAGACTTTTCCTCCTGGTAGCCCAGTTCGGCGAGCTCCCAGATCTGGTGGGCCAGGTCACCGTAGTGAGTGGTCTTGGCCTCCAGGTCGGCGAGGAGGGCGGTGATGTCGCTGGTTTGTGCGCCAGCCGTCAGGCAGGACAGCGAGAGACTTAGTAAGAGGAAGTATTTCATGGTGAGTCTGGTGGTTCTTTCTGGCTAAGGTAGTGTTTGTGGGGGAAGGGTGCGGTAGACACGAAAGACACGCAAGACACTAAAGACACGGAAGACACGGAAGACACGGAAAGCACGAAAGACACAGAAGGCACGGAAGGCACGGAAGACACGGAAAGCACGAAATTCACAGAAGGCACGGAAGACGTTGTGTGTAAACAAATGCATTGCCCGTTCTGAAATTTTGGCCTTTGCTTAGGGCCGGAGGTCCGCCATTCGTAGCGAGCGGGGCTTGCCCCCTCGTATTTGGTTGTGCAATTGGTAACGTACACTAGACACGGAAGGAAACGAAAGACACTAAAGACACGAAAGGCACGA
>JAUIHG010000111.1 GCA_030432405.1 Bacteroidia bacterium
GTATTCGTTGCTGCTGGTGCCGGCAATCAGCGCACCGGCCGCGTCCACCGCGTAGACGCTGGCGCCCAGGAGCGCTTCGCCGGAGGCGGCATCCTGAACCGTACCGGAAATGCTGCGCTTGTCCCGCGGTCCGGTGTTTTGCGCCTGGACCGCGCCTGCGGCGAAGCACAAGCCCAAAAAAAGCACGGCCAACGGCCGGACAGCCCACAACAACGGAGAAGTCCTTCCTGCCGGGCGGTCGGCACAGCCCTGCTTTGGCCACCAATGGCGATCCCTCATGCATGCGTGTTTGCTCCGGCAGCCCAAACAGGGCAATCCGTCCGGAATCATCCGGGTCGGATGTCCCATGCGTTGCTTGGCGCCGGGAAAATCCTCGGTGAAACTACGCAGGTGCAGGTATGGCTGGTATGCCGGACCCATCTATATATACCCCTGAGCCTCAGGAAATGAACAATTGTTCTGACGCATGGCAGACAGACACTATGTAAAAAACATCATGCATCCTGTCACAAAGTCAGGTGCGCAAGTTGTCGAAGCGCCTTGGTTCAGCCGTATTTTGGGGCACGAAAAACAACCAACCCCGTTCTGTGAAAACCTTCTTTACCCCTCCCACAAGGCGCTTTTGGGCTGCCTTGAGCCTCCCGATGGCCTTATTGATCGGGGGCTTGAATGCCCAATCCGTTGACGATTTCCTCCTGATTGACGCCGATGCCGACGTCTCCCTGGGCAGCCTGGCTGATGGTGCGGTCCTTGACCTGAGTGCCGTTGGTACGCAGCTTTCCATCGAAGCCGTCACCTCCGGCAGCGTAGGTTCCGTGGTGCTCGACCTCAATGGTGCCGAGACCCAGTTTCAGGTTGAAAGCGCCGCCCCTTACACCCTTTTTGGCGACATCGGCTCCCCTCCGGTGGACTACAACGCCTGGACCCCCACCGATGGCGCGTATACCCTGACAGCCACCCCGTATACCGGCGGCGGAGGTTCCGGTACCGCCGGTACACCCCTGACCATCGCCTTTACCGTGACGGGTGGTGGCACGCCTCCTGGCGCCGGTGGCGAATTCCTTGAAATCGGCGGCCTGGTGGTCATGGAAGCCGAAAGCGAAGGCGTTTATGGCGACTGGGATGAAAACACCACCGTTTCGGGCTACACCGGCGACGCCTACATCGAATGGAAGACCGGCAATTTCTCCACCGGCATTGACGGTGAAGGCAGCGATGTGATCACCTTCGAGTTCCTCATCCAGAATCCCGGCCGCTACCGTTTTATCATGCGCAGCGCCGCGCCAAACTCCACGGAGCACAACGACGTATGGTGCCGTTTCCCGGACAACCCGGTATTCCGCGAACAAGGCGGTGTGTACAGCACCCCGGTCTTTGGCTCGTCCAACTGGTTCAAAGTGTACCAGAACGTCTCTGGCGACAACTTCACCTACAGCACCAAGCACGTCGACTTTGACCCGCACGACATCTACATGGACTTCCTGACCCCGGGAGTTTACCGCTTCCAGATTTCGGGCCGGTCCACCCGTTTCAAGATCGACCGCTTCGTGATTTTTGACGAAAGCATGGTCTCCTACAGCACGGCCAGCAACCCGTCCACGCCGGAATCGCCCCGCAACATGCCGGTGGTTTGCAACCCGCCGTCCAACCTGACCTCGGAATTGCTTTCGCCAACGGCGGCCCGACTGACCTATGACCTGGTGCCGGAAGCCGATTACTACCAAATCCAGGGCCGCGCACTCGGTGCCACGGCCTGGCGCTCCAAGGTAACCGCTGGCGACGGTGGTGCCCTGAACATCTTCAACCCGGGCCAGACGTACGAATGGCGTGTTCGTTCGCGATGCGGCGTGGATACCTCGGTCTTCACGGCCATCGAAACCTTTACCATGCCATCCAGCTTGTTGGAAGCCACCTCGGCCGAATCCAGCATGTCGATGCTCCGCACGGCAGATGCCTGGACCATTCAGCCCAACCCGGCCGCCCACCGCGTGACCCTCCAGGGTGCGCAGGAAGGCTGGATGGCCACGGTGTACGACCTGGCCGGCCGCGTGCTGGTGCAGCAACAGCTGGACGCCAGCCGTCAATTGGAGCTGCACACCGTGGCCGATGGCCTCTACCAGGTGCAGCTGCATACCACCTCCGGCGAAAGCGCTGGTCAGCAGAGCCTCGTGGTGCAGCGCTAAGCGCTCCACGCCAGGCTGCGCAGCATGGTGCAGTCCCGTACAAAAAGCCCCTGCCGGTAATCCGGCAGGGGCTTTTTGGTTCGGCGGGTACGTTACCGCTTGATCCTGTTGCGGATCAGGCCGGCCCGCCCCCCTGCTCCCGAATCCAGGACCGGACCCGTTGTTCCATCAGTTCCAGCGGCAGGGGTCCGGATTCCAGCACCACATCGTGGAAGTCCCGCACGTCGAAGCGTTCGCCAAGGGCGGCCTCCGCTTCGGCCCGCAGGGCCAAAATCCGACGCTGCCCGATTTTGTAGGCCAAGGCCTGGCCGGGCATGCTGATGTAGCGGTCCACTTCCGCGCGGATGTCCGTTTCGGAGTTGGGCGTTCGGGCCAGCATGTAGTCCACGGCCTGTTGGCGGCTCCACCCCTTGTGGTGCAGGCCCACATCCACCACCAGACGGCAGGCCCGCCACATCTCAAAGGTCAGGGCGCCAAAACGCTGGTAGGGGTCGCTGTACAGGCCGTGTTGGCCTTCGCCCATGGCGTAACCCAGACGCTCGGCATACAGGCCCCAGCCTTCCACATAAGCCGTGGCGCTCAGGTTCTGGCGGAACCACGGCAGGTCCTCGATTTCCTGGGCGATGGCGATCTGCAGGTGGTGGCCGGGAACGGCCTCATGCAGGGCCAGGGCCGTCATGGTGTATTTGGGCCGCGAGGACAGGTCGGAGGTATTGACGTAGAAATAGCCCGGACGCGAGCGGTCTTCCGGTGCGGAATAGTAGTAGGCCTGGGGTGCGTTGGCGGCCATATAGTCCTCGATCTCCTTGAGGGCGTACGGGGCTTCGGGCAGGGTGCCAAAAAGCTCGGGCAAGGCCGCATCGGCCCGGTCGAGGATGCGTTGGTATTCGGCCATCATCGGGCCCTTTTCCCTGTAGAACTGGGAATCGGTGCGCAGGAATTGCACAAAGGCGTCCAGATTGCCGTCAAAACCGGTTTGGTCCACCAATGCTTCCATTTGTGCCTGGATGTCCGCCACTTCCTGTTCGCCTATGGCGAAAATCTCTTCCGGCGTGCGCGTGGTGGTGGTGTGGTACCGTACGGCAAAGGCATAGCGCTCGGCCCCCTTGGGCAGTGCCATAATGCCGGGCTCGGTACGGGCTACCGGGACCCAATTCTGTTCGATGAACGTGGCCATGTTCAGATAAGCCGGGTTGACGTCTTCTTCCAGAATCTGCTTTAGCGTACTGTACAAGTCCGGGTAATACTGGCCCAAATCGGCTTCGCCCTGCCGCAGCGGACGGCTGAAGGGTGAACGGCCCATCGTGTGTTCGCCAATGCTGCGCATTTGGGCGGCCACCTGTTCGGCCACAAAACGGGGCGGCACCAGGCCATAGCTGATGCCGTATTTCATCTGTTCCTCGCACTGCGCCATCAGCTGCGGGATGCCGCGCAGGCGGCTGAAATAGGCTTCGTAGTCGTCCGGGGTTTCCAGCGGTTGGGACTCGATGAGCTGGGGCATCCGCAGGTGAGGACCGCTCAATTGGTCAAAAGGGATGTAGTGGTCGTTGAAGGCCGCAGCCTCAATGGCCATGTCCATCTCGCGGATGAACAACGCCCGGTTGAGGCGTTGCTCCTCGTCCAGTTGGGTAGTATCCGTGTTGGCCGCAACACGGCGGAACAGCTTGACGCTGTCCAGGCGGCGGGCAAAACCTTGCACCGACCAATCGGTCAGGCGGTTGTCAAACCGGTGGTCCCCCTCGTAGGTTGCCCAACTCGGGTAGTTGCGCATGCAATAATCCTGGTAAGCGCTGTAAAGGCTGTCCAGGCTTTGCGCCTCCGGCGAAGGCCCGGCGGGGGCACGCTCGGTGCACGCAGGCATCAACGCTGTACTCAGCGCAAAAAGCACCAGCACTGTCCATAAGGAAGGGATAACCACCCGGCTGCGCGGGCGGGGAGGAAGGGAGGCATGGAACAGCATGATCGGCAACGGGTGTCTGTGGTGAAGGAACTCCAAGCGGGCCACCGAAGTTAATGCGGCTGCCGAATGGCGCATTGCCGGCAGGGTTTTGCCCAGGCACCGGTATCCCCAAACCCGTCGGGCAATGCCGTTTAGCTTTGCCGCGTTTTCACTCCGTTGCCCCATTTCGAACCGACCGCATTCCGATGGCCCTTTCTTCCTGGCAAAAGACCTTTTTTGGCCTGCTGACCATATGCCTGTTGCTCGGTACGGGCGTAGCCTGGTTCCTGTACGACCGCTATCGCGTAGCCCCTGAGCCTGAGCTAACAGCCCTACCGGTGCGAACGTATAGCGGAGAAGCCGTGGCAACCGCCGAATGGATCGGGCAGCCCACCCTGGTGACCTTTTGGCAAACCTGGTGCCCGCCCTGCCGTACGGAAATGCCGGTATTGGCGGGCTTGCAACAATCGGTGGACGGCTTGCGGGTTGTGGTGCTCAGTGACGAGCCGGTGGAACGCCTCGAGCGGCTCTCCGAACTTGTGCCCGAAGGCCTGCCCGCCTATCGGGTGCCCAGCCTCAAGGAACTGGACGTCTTCACCTATCCGACATCCGTTTTGTACAACGCCTCCGGCGAAGTCCTCTACAAAACCACCGGCGTGTTGAAGCTGGATGCCGATGCCCTGCAAGTCTTGCTGGCAGAGGCGGGCTAGTGTACTGATGCAGAAGCACACTAACGTACCCCGAAACGCAGTTTCATGGTAATGGTGGCCGTTTTCATTTTGGAAGACGTGTTGAAGGTGCCGCCCCAACTGTAATCTTCGTTTGAATTCTGGCCAATGATCTGGAAGATGCCCATGTCGCCGGATTGCAACGCACCGAGTTTGGCCCCGGCATTTTCGGCAATCTGTTCGGCGCGCACCCGTGCGTCTTCGGTGGCTGCGGCAATCATTTCGATTTTGAGTTCCGACAGCTGTGTATAGTAATACTGTGGCGCGTAAGAATTGAATTCCAGCCCCTGATTGATCAGCTCGGTGACTTCACGCGCAATGGCTTCAATGCCTTCGACATCTTTTGATTCGATATTGACTTCCTGGCTCAAGCGATACCCCAAAAAGGTGCTGTGCCGGTTGCCGCGGTCGTCGTACCAGGTATCAAACTCTTTGTTGATGTCCACCGCACCAAACGTTACGTCACCATCCGACACGCCTTTGCCGCGCAGGTATTCGGCCACGGTGTTGCGGTCGGCGTCCAATTGGGCGTAGGCCTGCTGCAGGGTTTCGCGCTGGCGCGCAAAACGGCCAGACCAGACGATCAAATCGGATTTGAAATCCTTTTTGCCCAGGCCGGTCACACGGATGGCGTCCGAGCCACGGTCGCGGTTGCTGTAGGCGTTGGCGGCAATGGCCACCGACAGTACAGCGGCCAAGCCCAGGATCAGGGCGGGAAAGGAGAGCTTCATCGGGATGGAATTTACGCAGCGCCCATGGTGCAGCGGTTTAAAAACTACAAAAGGCGGTTCGCCGGCAGGCGAATACCATTCAGCAAACCCCGGTCCAGGGGCACGCTGTGGGGCTACAATCCTCCATCGAGGAAGTCCACCAGAATGGAACGCCCGATGTGCGGCATTTCGTGTGGCAAGGCATGGCCTACACCATCGAACTGCAGGAGCTGTACTTCCGGCACGGCAAAGACCAGCGCATCGGCGATGGCGTGGATGTCTGCGGCATCCAACGCGCCGGTCAACACCAGGGTGGGTGCCTGAAGCTGTTCCAGCAGATCCAGGTGGACGCGGTCCGACAATTGCGACCAATCCGCACCACCGTGCCGCATGAAATTGTCGCGCACCATGGCGGCTGCCTGGGCACGCGCCTTGGGATCCACTTGCGCCGCCTCCCGATGTGGGCCGTCCACCCAACTGCGGACAAACCAATCAGCCGCGGCCAATGTATCGCCGGCCTGCATGGCAGCTTGCCGCAGCCGGGTCCACTGCGCAATGGTGGAATCCTGGAAATAGTCCCAACCCTGCACGCCGGGAGCCATCAACACCAAACGGTCCACACGGTGTGGATCCGCCAGGGCAAAATCGATGGCCTGCGCACCTCCCCAACTATGGCCAACCATGGATACCCTGGGCGCTTGCAGCGTGTCCAACAGGTGGCGGATGATGCGGATGGCCGCAATAGGTGCCGGACCGCCGACGGTTTTGCCGTGGCCCAGGTCGGAAAAGCGGATCACCCGCATGCCGGAGCGGACCAGGTCGGTGGCCACCGAATCCCATTCGCGCAGGTCCAGATAGCCCCCGTGCAGCAGCAGGACTGCAGGCAGGGCATACGGATCAGGCGCGCGTTCGCCGGAGGCGGCAAGGGGTTGATCCACGCGGTAGTGGATGCGCGCACCGTCCAGATGCAAAAATCCTTCTCCCGATGGGAGCACTTCCTGCGCCTGCACGTCATGTTCAATTCCGCGGGCCGCGGGAGCGGACGTGTTTTTGCCTTCCGGCGAAGGCGGACGGCAGGCCAGGGTGGCCGCAAGCAGAAAAATCGAAAGGAAGCTCAAGGACTGCACTGCCCAAAAGTAAGGGCCTGGCCCTCGCCGCGGATTCAGCTGTCCCAGGTATAGCCTTTCAAAAAGGCGTAGCCGTCGATGCGCTCCTGGATTTCGGCTTTCAGGGCATCGGGCCACTTCACGCCCATGCGCGACTTTTTGGGCTTGGCAAAGACGATGGCTGCGCAGGCCTCCACGTAGTCTTCGGGCGCCTCGAGGTCCAGGGCCGCGCAGAGCTTGCGCAATTCGGTGCGGGGGTCGGCAATGTAGGCCTCGTGGCTCACGTCGATAACGGTGAAGCCCCGATCCTTGATCATGGCCACGGTATCGGCTTCGGCAAAAAAGGCTTCCGCGCCTTCGCGCAGCTCCTTCTCTCCCACTTCATCCAGGACCAAATTGCCGCCGCGGGCGCGCGTGGTGATGATGTCAAAAGGGTTGCGGGTCACGTGCACCATGCGGATCTTTTCCGCCCCCACCAGGCCGGAAAGCTTGTCCAACAGGCCCGGGTCACGGCGGATCTTGTTGGTCGATCCCCCGCCCTTTTTATCGCCGATGACCTTCAGTTCGGTGGCCTGCCCCTGGTACTGCCCTTCGATCCGGTAGTTGTAGTTCATCCACTGGCCTCCGATGGTGATGAAGGTCTTGGACATGGCCAGCAGGCGCGAATAAATCTTGTCCCGGCTCTCGCCGCGCATCACAAACTTGAGCGCGTCCATCTCATGGCCCAGAATCACGTTGGGGTGCGCGTCCAGCGAGGCCCCGATCAGCGTATGCCCGCTGCGGGGATAGCCGATGAACATGCAGTAAATGCCGATGGCGTCAAACTCCTTGCGGCGTGTCGCCAGGTTGACCTGCGTGTTGTAGATCAGGTTCAGGCGCTTGTTCACCTTCTGGAGGAAGGAATAATTCTCGCCTTTTTTCTTGATGGACATACAGAGGGTCTACGGGGTTGGAGGGGGCAGGGTTCGCCAGCGGCGAAGATACCCATTCGGCCTGTGGGCCAATGGGTTAGGCCAACGCTTCAAATGACCATCAACGGCTACCACCCGTGCTTCCGGCCTTTCGGAGCATCCGCCTTCCGGCGAAGGCTGTCCGCTTCCGCAAAGCCCGGCATGCGGTATTCGGTGTTCCCGTCGGGCGTAAACACCAGCAGCTTCGAGGCACCGCCGGTGAAGTGCAGCTCCATTTCGTGACGGCCAAAGGCATGGACAACCACACGTTCGGTGCTGTCCATCTCCGCGGCCTGCAGCCCCAGGCCATAGGGCATGGGATAGGTCAGATTGCGCGCCATGGGGTGTGGGAAAAACAGCGTGATCCGGTCGGGTTCTTCCCGCGCCCAAAAGGGCGGAATCGCGGCATTGCCGCGGCCTTCCACCAGCCGTGGCGGCAGGACCAGGCTTTCGAGGTGCTGCACCACGCCGGGCAGCTCCAGCAAGGCGGCCAGGCTGTCGGCATAGCCGGGGCTTTGGTGTGCACCAGGGGCCTTCGGGGTTTGCAGCAGGGCCATGGGCAGACCTTCGCGCGCCAGCGCAAGGAGGGCATACAGCGTTTCTGCATCCAGAAAGGCCTGATCAAGGACCAGGGCTTGAAGGGGCACAGGCAGCGCATCGTTCAGCGCCTTTTCCAGGAAATGCCCGCTGATCCACAGCGGTTGGTACCCGCGCAGGGCTTCCGGCGTACGGACGTAGCGCAGCTCAAAAGCGCCCCAGGATCCGGGATGGGCCTGTTCGGGTTCGCCGTAGGCACCCGTGCGCCAGGCGTCTTCCAACGGCAGGAGCACCCCCACCCTTCCTGCTGGCCGGCCGCGTTTCATCAGGTCGGAGACCGCCGTCAGGTAGGCGTTGAAATCGGTGAGCTCGCTTTCCAGGGCACCACCCGGCGCCGCATGCACCGTGGCAAAAAAGATGCGCGGATCCCAGGCGGCGCGTGCGGTGGAATCGGCTGCGCCATAGCCCTTTTGGTACGGCGTCCCGTGCCAGATCATCTGGTTGACGCCGTTGGCGAACAGCGCGTCGGCCAGCAGGCGCAGGTCCGCCACCTGTTCTTCGGTGTGGTGCGGCCCCGGTCCCGGCCAGCGGTCCCAGCCGTAGATGCAGGTGAAGGCTTCCGCGGAGACCTCCGCTTTGCCCGACCAGGCCGCCGCCGAGGCGGGGATCCGGCTGAAGTTGGGTTCAAACAACAGCGCCTCGGATTCCGGTACATCCACCGCAGCGTATGCGCGCAAAAGGTCCGTCGGCGAACCGGCCGCCTGGGCACGGGTAAAGCTGCTTTCGTGCTGGGCGCGTTCCGTCCATGGGCCGTAAAACTCCGCCACGGCCCGCCCTGCAATCAATTTGCGGTAGTCGTAGAGGATGCCCGCGTGGGCGGGTTCATACAGGGCTTCAAACAGGCGTTTCGCCCGTTCGGGCGAAGCCTCCGCCGGGACGGGGGCACGCAGCGCCGATGCCGATCCCCCTTGCGCGAGATAAACCAGGGTGTCCTCCAGACGGTAGCCGTAGTGCCGGTAAAACGCGGTGTCCAGGCCGGCGCTCCACAGGCTGCCGGCATGCACTTCCCAGGAATCGCAAAACAGGCCGCGGCGGCGCTGGATGCCCGCCGTTTGTCCGTCGTCCAGGGGGCCATTGGGCCGGTGCATGGCCGGACGCAAGGCGGCAAAAAGGGTGTCGGCATAGCGCTTCAATGCGTCCCGGTCCAGGTGGTTGAGCACCCGCCCGCGCCGGGGGTGATCCCAGGAAAGCCGGATGAACTGGCCGGTGGCCGTGTCCCCAAGGTCTTTAGTGGCGTCTGCTGCGGCAACAAAGGGTCCGCCGAAGGGCCAGAGGCTGCCGAAGGTCCAATCGCTTTGCAGGTCCAGGCTGTCGGCAATCCGTGCGGCGCTGGCCACCGCCCGCTGCCATTCCGGCCCCAGAAAGGCTGGCGTTCCCTCTGGCGGCACGGCCTTGCCGGCCGAATCCAGGGGATAGACCCAAGCGATCTCCACACCGCCAAAGCCGTGGTCGCTGATCCAGATCAATTGTGCACGGATGTCCGCCTCCGCCAAAGGCTCGGCGAACCACCACCACCGGGTCAGCGGTTTGCTGTCCGGGTAGAACAGCTCCGTTTGCGCTGTTGCGCCGCCCTCTTGTGCTGGATCGGCCTTTGCGGCATCGGTCTGCCCCGACCGGCAGCGACCAAACAACAACAGGACCAGCAGCGCTGCAAGGGTCCGCATCCCCTTTGGACGCAGGACGTCCATCAGAACAGGCTGCCTTGGTCTTTACCGCCACCCTTGCTGCTGTTGCCCCGACCCTTGCCGCGCGGCTTCCGGGTGGAGCTTGCTTTGCCGCGTGCAGCACCACCTTCCGCTGCCTTGCGCTGCACCTTCTTTTGGCCCTTTTCCAGGTCCCATTCCAAGCTGTCTCCGGCCTGAAGGGTGTCCGAATCCGCTTTGGAGGTTTTGGAGGACCGGGTTTTGGCTTCGGAGGCTGTGCGTTTCGGGCTCGCGGTTTTCGAGCTTGCGGATTTAGAACTGGCGGATTTGGAGCTGTCGGGTTTCCCGCTGGCTGGAGTGGGACCGGCCTTCGCCGAAGGCGTTTGACGTGGCGCCTTTGCCGCCGGATTTGCCCCACCAGATCCACGAGAACCGTCCGAACCACCGCCTTCGGCATCCTGTCCATCCTCCTCCTCATCGTCCTCTCCGCCCGATTCCAGCAACCGGAATTTACCGATCACCGAGCCGGAGGTGAGCTTGTTGCCCTGGGCTTTCCATCCCTTGGGATCGATGAATTCAGCCAGGTTGAGTTGGATTTCCTTTTTGCCTCCGCCGGATTGGCGTTCGAAAAACTGGACCACCGGATTATCGGCATCGGTGATCAGGCCCAGCTTGCTGCCCGGCGTTTCATTGATCAAGGGATACTCCCGACCAGGCACACCGCCTTCCAACTGGAAGCGCTTGACGTACCAGTTCTTGCTGTCGCCATCCTGGTGGATGGCGCTCCAGACCGCCTCTGGATCAAAACGCTCCACCCGGAGGACCTTGTCCATGTCGTAACGGTTGGCCAGGTCGTAATCGGTCCAGGCCACCGTGCCGTTTTTGTAGATGACCAGAATCTGATCGCCGGTGTCGAATTCGCCGAGCAGGCGACCGCGTTCTTCGGTGTTCAGGCGGCCGACGGTTTCATCCAGCCAGATGGCCATGCCGCCGAGGGTACTGGCCCCGACCTCCCGCTGCGTCACCTTGCGGATGCCGTATTTGGAAATGATGTTGCCTTTGGCGGCGCGGCCCTTGACGTCCAGTTCACCAAAGTCAAAATCAAATTGCTTGGTGCGGGCCCGGCTGGCGGGGCTGAGCTGAATGTGCACCAATTCGGATTCGCCATTGGGGTTGGCCGTCAGGTAGTGCACTTTGAGCTTCTTGCCCTTGCCCAGCGGGTATTCCTTGTCGCGGGTAATGGCGGTGACCTGGAAGCGCTTGGCGTAGTTCCGCCCGTCTTCGAGGTCGGCGTAAATCAGGTTGTAGGTGGTGCGGTCATCGCCCTTGCGCCAGACGCCCACGTGTACGATGTCCCGGCCCACGTACTTTTTGTCGGCCATCCGGGTGACCATTAAAACGCCGTCCTTGCGGATGATGATGGCGTCGTCCAGGTCAGAGCACTCTTCGATGAATTCCTCCTTCTTCAGGCCGGTACCGATGAAGCCGTCTTTCCGGTTGACGTAGAGCTTGGCGTTGGCCGCAGCCACCGTGCGGGCCTTGATGGTTTCGAAGGGCTGCAGTTTGGTTTTGCGTTCGCGCCCTGCGCCATATTTGTCGATCAGGCCCTGGTACCAGGCAATGGCGTATTCGGTCAGGTGGGCCAGGTGGTGTTTGACCTCCTCAAGGTCCGCTTCCAATTGCTTGAGGTTTTCGTCCGCCTTGAAGCTGTCAAATTTGGAAATCCGTTTGATTTTGATTTCCGTCAGCCGCACGATGTCGTCGTAGGTGACCTCCCGGTTCAGCTTCGGCTTGAAAGGGTCCAAACCCCGGTCGATGGCTTCAATGACCGCCTCCCAGGTTTCGCATTCTTCAATGTCTCGGTATATCCGGTTTTCGATGAAGATTTTCTCCAGGCTGGCAAAGTGCCACTTCTCCTCAAGCTCGTGCTTTCGGATTTCGAGTTCCTTACGGAGCAGATCGCGGGTCTGGTCCGTGTTGATCTTCAGCATGTCATCGACGGTGACAAAATGCG
>JAUIHG010000323.1 GCA_030432405.1 Bacteroidia bacterium
ACTGTTTGAGGACTACGGCTTCCAGCGCTACTTCGAGCAGTACACTTACGGCATGAAGGTGCACGACGAACGGCCAGCCAAGTATTACAAAAGTTCAGAGGTGATCACGTCCGACCCGGACTTCACCTTCCGGCATGTGGAGATGGACAAGTTGGACGCCTATGCCGAAGACTTCCGCCGGATTTTCAACGAGGCTTTTGCCTCCATGCACGGCGGCCGGGAGATGTCGCCTGCGGCAGCCAAAAAGGTGATGCAGTCCATGAAACCCGTGATCGTGGATTACATCATGTGGTTCGGCTACCACAAGGACCGCCCGATTGCCTTTTTCATCAACATTCCGGACATCAACCAGTATTTCAAGCACGTCAACGGGAAAATGGACCTCCTGGGCAAATTGAAATTCCTCTGGCACAGCCGCATCCACCGCACGGTCAAGAAATTCATCGGGATTGTCTTTGGCGTGGTGCCGGATTATCAGGGCCGCGGCGTGGAGGGTGCCATTATCATCGCCGCGCACAACACCATTGCACCCACCATGAAGTGGTTTGACATCGAACTGCAATGGATCGGGGATTTCAATCCCAAAATGATGCGGGTGGCCGACAACCTCGGCGCCAACATCACCAAGACCCACTATACCTACCGCTACCTTTTTGACCGCACGCGTCCCTTTGAGCGGCATCCGATTTTCCACTGACCGCACGCCCTTTCGGGCGAAGCACAGGAAGGCGTGCAGCGCGCGTTTTGCGGCCTGCCGGGTTGTCCGCGCCCGACAGCGCCGCGTTGCGCGCTTGTTGTTGTTTTTGATGCTGCTGTCGGGCGTGTGGGCTCTGGAGGCTGTGGCCCAACCGGGCATGACGGTGTATGATTCCCTTCGCGCGGCCCGCGCGAAGGCCTGGGCAGATTCTGTTTTGGCCACACAAACCGTGGAGCGCCGGGAGCGGGTCTGGTCGGCAGCGCCGCTGATCTGGTATACCCCGGAAACGGGTTTGGCATTCGGCGCAGGCGGTTTTTACTATTTCCGGCCTGGAGCCGCGCGGGAAACGGCCATCAAAAACGACAGTACGCTGCGGCGGCGTGGCGTCAAACCCGGACGAAGCCCGAGCCAGATCACCGGGCTGATCCTGTATACGCTGGAAGGCCAGGCCATCATAGAAACAGGCGGTCAGCTCTATACCGATGCCGACCGGTGGCGTTTGTTGTGGCAGCTCGGTTGGTACCGCTATCCGTTTTCGTTTTTCGGCATTGGCAACAACACGTCCACTGACGATGAGGAGCGTTACCTGCACACCTATCCCCTTTTGGATGCCACGGCTCTGCGCGGTGTGAACGACCGCTTTTTCCTCGGCCTCGGCATGCTGGCCGAACACAATGCGTTTTCGGATTTCGAAGAAGGCGGACGCCTCGAGGCGGGCAATGTACCCGGCCAGGCCGGCGGTTGGAACCTGGGCATCGGCCCGAGCCTGGTGTGGGATGCGCGGGACAATGTGCTGCTCAGTTACAAGGGCACCTACCTGGCCGCACACGCCACGTTCTTCGGGGAAGCCACCGCCAGCAGCACGGCCTACACCGACCTGGAACTCGATGGCCGGGCGTTTTTCCCGCTTGGCCGCGGTGCCCACAACGCCAACCAGGCGGGCAGTCCGTCCGGGCCGCACGTGCTGGCCTTTCAGGTGCACGCGCGTTACACCCCGGGCGCACCACCCTTTCACAGGCTGGCCTTGCTGGGAGGGCCGGATCAACTGCGCGGGTATTTTCTGGGACGTTACCGCGACATTTTTTTGGCCAATGCGCAGGCCGAGTGGCGTTTTCCCATTTGGCGCTTCATCCGCGGAACGGCCTTCGCCGCAGGCGGCGATGTGGCCCCAGATCCCGGTTCTTTTCGGTTGGAACGGCTGAAATATGCCGGTGGCCTCGGGCTGCGGCTGGTGCTGGATCCCGTGGACCGCTCGGTGCTGCGCTTTGATGCTGCGGTAAACCGCGACGCAGATTTTGGTTTTTACCTGCAATTCCGGGAGGCCTTCTGACGGCTGGACCGATCGTTCCATAACACCAGTATGCCAGCCTGGTACGCCAAAGCCCTTGTCCAAAAAGCCATTTCCGTTTTCCCGCAACGGGAGCGGATCAACCATTGGTTCCAGGCCCACATCACTGGTGGCGTGCACCTGGACGACCAGCACTTTTCCGACAAGTACCAGCACGCGCTG
>JAUIHG010000112.1 GCA_030432405.1 Bacteroidia bacterium
GACTCGGGCGAGAGCAGCCTGGCCTCCGGCATCTACTTCATCGAATGGACTTCCACGGAAGGCAGCGCAGCACCTCAGGTGCACAAGCTGATTGTGGAATAACCAAATACCCCGACGGGCATCGGGCACTCGCGGCCCGGTCCCGCAAGAGTCAACCGCATTTTTCCTCCCTCCCCCCGTCCCGACCAGATGGCCATCTGGCGGGGCAATACAAACACGCGGCCGTTCCTTTCGGGACGGCCGCGTTGTGTTATAGGGTTCTGAACGCGCAACGATCAACCCAAGTGGGTCACCCGATCAGGTTTCGGATTGATCGATCCAAAATCAGAACCGGAACCCAAAGGTGAGCGAAGCGGTACCATCAACGGCATCCACTTCGGCCACCGGAGCCTCGACGCCGGGGTCCAGCGGCAGGTATGGCACGTTCTGGAAACTGCTCAAGGCATGGGTATAGGCCAGATCGATGTAGACAAACTCGCCGCGGTAACCCAGACCCGCGCTCAGCTGCTGCTGGCTCTGGTCAAAAGCATCGGGCACCTGGTCGGCACTGAAAGGGGACGCCCGCCAGGCATAGCCCGCACGCAGGCGCCAATCGCTGACCTTGAATTCCGCTCCAGCGCGCAGCACGTGGGTGCTGCGGTATTTGTCCGCAATCAGGTCGTTGGTGTTGTTCTCGCGCCCATCGGCGAAGCCGCGGAAATTATAGCGGGAAAATCCATAATCGAGGAACTCGTAGTCCAGGCTGAAAAAGCCCACCGATTTCCACAGGAATCCAGCACTGCCCACCACACGCCAGGGCGTGGAGAGGTTGTAGGTGAACAGCCCTTCGGGCGAAAACGCCTCATACCCGGCCGTGTCCACATCGGACGTGATTTCCGAACGGTAGGCATCCGTCAGCCGGAACCGGGTGGGGCTGTGCACCGATACGCCCAGGCGGATGTTGTCCTGTGGCCTGGCGATCAGGCCGAGTTTGGCATTCAGGCCCGAACCCGTGGTGCGCAGGCTTTGCCGGTACGCGTAGCTGTCAAATCCGGCAATGCTCCCGGCCGCATCGCGTTCCGTCCAGGTGCTCGTTTCGGTGTACCGCAGGATCGGCACGCCAATCGTTGCACCGATGTAGAGTTTGTTGCCCAGATTGACCCCGTAGCCAAACAGCAGTTCGTTCAGCGCGCCACGCGTTTCCACCAGGCGCTCCTGTTCGGCTCCGCCGAACGGCAGGACCGATTGGTAGGCGGTGCTGTCACCGGGTTGGGGGTTGATCAAATAAGCTTCCCAGGCCAATCCGGCTCCGAAGGGATCGCTGTCGTAGGCATCGGCCTGCGCTACATTGCCCTGGTTCAAAAAACCCGACCAGGTGTTCAGCAGGCTGGAGTTCGGGTTTTCGCCGCGGTAGCGGAGGGTACCATGGTAATCGGCCAGCCGGTTGACGCCAAAGGCCAGGCTGGAGCTGACCCGGTTCAGGCTGCCGGCGCGCCGCAGTTCATCGTTGTGGCTGGTGAGCACAAGGCCCGCAGAACCCACACCCAGACTGCCGCGGCTTTCCACGGCCGATTGGCCATAGTAGTTGGCGCTTTGCTGGCTGAACTGGAAGGCAGGTCCAAAGCTCACCTCGCTGGAACGGTAGACGCCCAGTCCGGCGGGGTTGATGGACAGGCCACCAAAGTCGCCGCCCAGGGCACCGAAAGCACCCCCAACCCCGGCAGCGCGGGCACTGGAGCCGAAGTCCAGCATGGAGTAGCGGAGGGCGTCCACGTCGTTTTGGGCGCGGAGTATTTCGCCGGAAGGCGAAAACAGGAGCACCGCCACGAAGGCGATCAAACCAAAGGAGGTGGGCAAGGCGTGGGCGGGCGAGGCCTTGTAAATCGGCGTGGGAAAGCCCGGCTTGGAGCGGAGGCGGTTCATGGCCTGGGACGTTTGGATATGGGAAAGGAAGGCCGCACGAACGCTGGAGGGGCGTACGGGAAATCCGTGCGGTAATGGCGAAAAAAATGGAGGAGGGCATCTGCCCCCCTCCATTGGTGTTTTGTAAAGATGGTCGGCTTGGGGCCTTTCAGACCATCACCGGAAAAGCATGGGCTCAGGGCCTGCCGCTGCGCGAGCTGCGGCTCGAGCTGCTCCGGCTGGAACGGCTTCCGCTGCTGCGCGAAGGCGAACTCGAGCGCGTACGGCTGCCGCTGGAGCGGCTCGGGCTGCTGCTGCGGAACCCACCGCTGCGGCTCGGGCTCGAACTGCGCGAAGGCGTCACGCTGCGCGACGGGGTGCTGCGGCTCGGGCTCGTGCGGATGGGCGTTGAGCGCGAGGGGCTCGTTCTGGGCGTACTCCGTGAAGGACTCACCGAACGGCTACGGTTGCCGCCATTGTACCAGTTGTTGGACCGGCTGGGCGCAGTGGAGCGGTTGGGCGTCACGCTGCGGCTGGGTGCCGTACGACCGGGTGCAGCATTGGCCGGGGTGCGGTTGGGTGCCGTGCGGCTGGGAGCTGTCCGGTTCGGCATCGCATTGGCGGGTCCGCGGTTGCTGCGGATGCTGCCTTTGGGCTCCAGATCACGGGCCGTGCTGGGACCGGCGTAGGTCGGTTCGCTGGCCCTGGGGCGTTCGATCGGACGCACCGTATTGCGCGAGGGCGCTGCCTGACCCGGACGGGTTCCGGAAGGAATCTCCGTGCGTACGCCGTTGCGGTCCTTGACAATGGTTTTCGGGCCGCGGGCGCTGGTTTTCGGGCCGCTGGCGCTGGTCTTCGGGCCACGGGCGCTGTTGGCTTCTGCGGGTCCACGGTCTACGCCACCGGCAATGGGGTTGCGGACCGCTTCGCGCGAAGGCGCGTCTTTACCCGTTGCGTCCGACGTGGCGTTGGCTTTGGGCGTCTCTGCCTTGCTGCGGCTGTTGTCGGTATTGATCAGGCCTTCGCGGTCGGCACCGGCAAGGGCGCCGTCTTCCGTGCGGTCCTTCACGCCGCCCGACACCGGATTGCGGGGACCGCGGACACCATCGTCATCGGATGCGTTGGCTCTGCCCGTACGGTCGCTGCCCAGGTTGCCGGAGTAGGCACGCAGCGGATCGTTGGTGCTGTTGGTGCTGGTGTTGCTGCGGGGCCCGTAATAGGTGCTGTTGCCGCCAGCGTCATAGTAATACGCCGTGTTCCAGCCCCAGGGGTTGCCGTAGCCACCGTAGCCGCCGTAGCACCAAGGGTTGTTCCATGGATTGTTCCAGCCGTTGTTCCATCCCCAGCCGCCATTCCAGGCCCAGGGATTGTTCCAACCGTTGTTCCATCCCCACGGGCGGTTCCAACCCCAGGGGCGGTTCCAACCCCAGGCATTGCCCCAGCCGAAGCCGACGTTGATGGTCAGGCCGCGGTTGAAATAATAGGGATTGTACCAGGGGTCGTTCCAGGGGCTGTACCAGGGATCGTACCACGGGTTGTAAAAGGCGCTGGTAAAGCCAAACCCATAGCTGGGCTGGTAGAACATGCGGGCACGGCGGGAATAGAAGAAGGGATCCGACCCGACACCCGCGCCGCCGTCGTAGACGTCGCCGTAGTAGTTGTTGTTGATGATCGTATTACCATCGGCATCCGTGTAGGTGTCCGTGGCGGCCTGAACGCTGTAAGCATAACCGTCATCGGTCGTGCCCATGCGCTCGCTGCCGAGGTACTGGTCGTCGCCGGCATACCAATCGTAAGAATTGGTGTTCACATCGGCATCGCCCGTATAGGGCGCGTACTCATCGGCATTGGCCATATCGGCCACATCAGCGGCCGAGTCGTAATACAGATCGTCATGGCCGCTGTTTTGGGCCAGGGTATTTCGGCCGCACGACGTGAGGAGCACGCTGCCGACAATCAGGGCCAACAGCGCATGGCTGCCGGTCTTGAGCTTGGCCGAAAAGGCGGGAAGCGGGAAGCGTTTCATCGTTGCGGGGTTTTGGGGTTCTGGGTCGTTGCTGTGCCTGTAGGGGTACTTCTAACAGGCATCAAGAAAGAAACAAAGACCGTACCAAAAGCGTTCAGCGCGGGCCGGATCGCCGCATTTTGCACCCGATTTGGGCAAAATGCAGCGCTTTGAGGCCATGTAGCCCGTTCGCCTTCCGGCGAACGATCAACGCTGGCTTTACCCTGTTAAGTTAGCGGCCAAGGCCCTGACGCACAACCGGATGTGAACACGGATCGGCATGAATCCGGCAAGGATCAGTCCAAATTCTTAAACCTGCTTGGGATTGTACCCCCTTCAGGCCAGTGCCAGAACAGCCATCACCACTAAAATGACGACAAGCGCTACCAAAAAGAAGGTTCGAATGCGGGCAAAGGACGTGTTCATGGGTCTTACTGATTTTTGGGGTAACTCGAACGACTGATGACCGTTGTGGCTGCATCTTCGAAAAAGTGTCCACCTTCCATAAACAACATTAAGACCTCAAGCAGGCAATCGTCTTCAATCACTCCATGGAACTCTGACCACAATTCGAGCGACATGCCACCTGCATTCGCTAAATCATCCAACACCCCCTGTCCTTCTCGTGGACTATGCCGAAGCCTCCGGACTACCCATTGTCCAGCTTCGCCCCAGGCATTGAAGCAATAGCCTACCATAATTGTGTGCATCTGGACCACCGAATCGGGTGATAATATCATGCCATTTGTATCCTCTATTACTATAGAAGAATCGCCGAAGCACCACATATCCCGGGCGACACCCGAGCTTTTCATGTGCTCCATCACGGCATAAAAGGCACTATCCGATCCATAAAGTTTTCCCTTCAGGCCCTCAGGGTTCTGGAAGTACGTGGCCCATGTGGCGTCTTCGCCATAGGAAGCTTTGATGCTGTTTCTGTATAACGATGACCGCGCCTCAAAGGCCGCCTGCATCTCGGGGTCTTCAAACACCACACACGTGGATTCGGCTTGGTTGCTGCACGACGCTGCCATAAGGCTCATAAGCGCCAAGCACAAGGACAGCCAGATCTTACGAAGCATGTTCCAAGATAGCCCAGGCTTGCACGCTTCCGGGCAGGATGGGCGTGCCAGGCCGGCAGGACCATTTACCTTTGCCCGATCTTGTCCGGCGCACCAAGAACGCTTTGAATCCACCGGGATGCAAAGGCGCTTTTTCGCCCATCGGGCGCGTGCCATCGCTCTCCCCTTTTCTCTGCAGAACATCCAATCATGGCCAAAAGCATGACAACCCGCGCGGACGACTACGCGCAATGGTACAACGACCTGGTGCTCAAAAGCGGTCTGGCCGAGTATTCGGCCGTACGCGGCTGCATGAACATCAAGCCCTACGGTTTTGCCATCTGGGAGGGCATGAAGGACGTATTGGACCGGCGCTTCAAGGAAACCGGCCACGTCAACGCCTCCTTTCCGCTGCTGATTCCCAAGAGCTTCTTCAGCCGGGAGGCCGATCACGTGGAGGGCTTTGCCAAGGAATGCGCCGTGGTCACCCACTACCGCCTGAAAAACGATCCGGAGGGCGGCATCGTGGTGGACCCCGACGCCAAGCTGGAGGAGGAGATGATCATCCGTCCCACCTCCGAAACCCTGATGTGGGATGCCTATAAGGGCTGGATCCAGAGCTACCGCGACCTGCCCCTGCTGATCAACCAATGGGCCAACGTGATGCGCTGGGAAATGCGCACCCGCCTCTTCCTGCGCACGGCTGAGTTCCACTGGCAGGAAGGCCACACCGCACACGCTACGTCCGCGGAAGCCATGGCCGAGGCGCGCAAGATGCTGGACGTCTACGCGGAGTTCATGGAAGGCACCATGGCCGTGCCAGTGATCCGCGGCATCAAAACGGAAACCGAACGCTTTGCCGGCGCCGTGGAGACCTTTACGGTCGAAGGCCTCATGCAGGACGGCAAGGCCCTGCAGATGGGCACCTCGCATTTCCTGGGTCAGAACTTCGCCAAGGCCTTCGACGTGACCTTTCTGGACAAGGAAGGCAAACGCGACCTGGTCTGGGGCACCTCCTGGGGCGTATCCACCCGCATGATGGGCGCCCTGATCATGGTCCACTCCGACGACGAAGGCCTGGTCCTGCCGCCCAAGCTGGCCCCCACCCAAGTGGTGCTGGTCCCGATCATGAAGGGCAAGGATTCGGCCGGTCCGCTGCTGGAAAAACTGGAAGGCATTGCGTCCGCCCTTCGGGCGAAAGGCCTGCGCGTCAAAGTCGACGACGACGACACCAAACGCCCGGGCTGGAAATTTGCCGAATACGAGCTGCGCGGTGTACCGGTCCGCCTGGCCATGGGCGGCCGGGACCTGGAAAACGGCACCATAGAACTGGCCCGCCGCGATCTGCGGACCAAGGAAACGGTACCGGCCGACGGCATCGTCGATACGGTGGTGGGCTTGATGGATACCATTCAAGACAGCTTGTTCCAAAAAGCCCTCGACTACCGCAACAGCCACATCCACCGCGCCGACAACTGGGCTGATTTTGAAGCCGCGCTGGACAAGGGCGGCTTTGTGTTCGCCCATTGGGACGGTACGGCAAAGACCGAAAACGAGATCAAAACCAAAACCAAAGCCACCATCCGTTGTTTGCCGTTGGAAGGCCAGGGCATGGAGACTGAAGAAAGCGGTGCCTGCATCCTAACCGGCAACCCGAGTGCGCGCCGTGTGCTGTTTGCGCGGGCGTATTGATGGCACTCCTGTGGGCTGGTTTGCGCGTTCGCGCGAACGCGCAATGGCCTGCATCCCGATTTTGACCCCTACTCTTCCCCGCTTATGAACTTTTTGGAAAACGGAAAAAACCTGGTCCTGAAACAGCTTCAAGAAAAAGCCGTGCTCAAACAGGAAATCTGCGCCCGCTCGAGCGACGTCTTCACGCGTTTCAAGGAAATCCTGGGCACCTTGTTTGAAGAGTACCAGAGCGCCACGGAAAGCTGGACCAAACCCCCGCGCCTGCAATTGTTCGACAAGGGCGAAAACGAAATGCAAATGGTCGTTGGCGGGGACATCTTGTATTTCACCCGCCACACCAACATTTTCAATTTCGAGCCGACACATGCCGTGCACCAGACCGAATACGTGCGCGAGGACCCCAGCCGGGCCTATTGCTCGATGATCCAGATCCACAATTTCCTATTCGACTCCATCGACCAGCAAAGGCCCATGGACAAGGGCTACCTGATTGCGCGGGTCTTTTTCAACAAGGACGGCCACTTTTTTGTGGAGGGCAAGCGGCAGCTCGGCTTTCTCTACAACGATTTCGAAAATGCCGAACTCAACGATGTGTACATCCGCGGCATCATCGAGTCGGCCATGATCTATGCCATCGATTTTGATTTGCTAGTGCCCCCTTATGAAAAAGTGCAGATGTTGACCGTGCAGCAAAAGCTGCTGCAGGAAGGCCTGCGCGCCTTTGAAACCGGCAAGCGGGTCGGTTTCAAGTTCCAGGCTGAGCAACAGACGGAGTCCAAACACGGGTATTGAGTCCGGGCTGTCCTGGTTGTGCACATTCGGTCAGGTTCCGGGGCCAAGCCTTTGACCTGCTGCCGTAGGCGGGTTGTTTCGCGGGTCCCATGCGACCCACAACTTCCAATTTGGCCTCCGACCGGTATGCGGTTGGCCTGCTGCTCCACGTCTTCTTTTTATTCGGTACGCCGTTTTTTACGGCAGCCCAAGCCCTGCTGTTTGTACAGGAGCCCACCGGTCTGAACCTGTCGGCAGGGTCGGTGCTCTATGTGGAAGGCGGCATCCGCCTGGGCGGCGGGCCGGTGGATGGCCGCCTGACCGGCGAAGGCGCTCTGATCCTGGGTGCCAACCGCAGCGGGGGATGGGGGCAGGCCGATTGGGAAAACCACAACGCGCTGGATTCCGGATGGAGCCAGGGCGGTGGCCGTCTGGTTTTGGCCAGCGGTCGGCAGCGCATCGGTGGTACGGCGGCTTCCAGCCTGCCCCGCCTGACTTTGATGGGAACGCCGGGCGACAGCTTTCGGCTTGGCCAGACCCTGCACATCCGCGACAGCATGGTGCACGCAAGGGGAGGCGTGCTCGACCTGCATGGCCAGGTCCTCCATTTGGCCATGCCCAGCAGTGGCGCCTGGTTTTTGTCGGATCCCCAAGCCGGGGTATTGGCCGAAAGCCACCCCTCCGGTCCGGGTTATGGTACGGTGGCCTGGGATGCCCGGGCAGACAGCAGCTATGTGGTGCCCTTTGTGTCGGCCAACGGTCCGATTCCGGTACGCTTTCGGCTGCCGCCGGGAGGCGCCCGTTTGGTCCGTTGGAGCACCTACGGCACACCGTCTGACAACCGGCCCTTGCCGCTTTCGGACGGCGGGGGACCGGGCAGCTTGGACCACTGGCCGGATGCGGTGGCGGACCTGTACAGCGGGTTCGCCGGAGGCGATCATGCGGCCTCCGTGGTGGACCGCTTCTGGCTGGCCGATCCGGGCGGCCCGGGCATACAGGCATGGCTGAGCTGGACGGGCGCGGAGGCCAGCGGTCTTGTGGCCGGACGGGAAGACCAGTTGGTGGCCCAGGCCTACCGCGATTCGGCCTGGCTGGTGCCTGGCAGCGGCATGAGCCTTTTTCCCGCGCAACGCAGCGTGGCCTTTTGGCTGGACCAGGCCGGTGTGTTGGCCCTCACGCCCGGTGCCACGCCCTTGCCGATTGCCTGTATGCATTTCAGTGCCACAGCGGCCGAAGCGGGCGTTTTGCTGCAATGGCGCCTGGGCGCTGGTGCCATGCACCATCCGCTGGTGCTGGAACGCAGCGACCAGCGGTCAACACAGGCCGAGGCCGAGTGGGTTCAGGTGCTGCCATCGGCCGAAGCGCCCATAACAGCATCGGGCACCTGGCTGGACCAGCCACCTGCCGGCCCCTGGCTGTACCGGCTTCGCAAAGCGCCGCTGGTTGGACCGCCTACCACCATCTGTCCGCTGCGCGCGGTGGACCGGCCGGCAGCGGAAGGGAGCATCGATATAGCGGCCTACCCTTCGCCTTTCCAAGCGGGTTTTTGGCTTGATCCGGGACAGCGCTATGGGTCCTGCAACTGGTCCTTATACGATCCGCTGGGCCGCCTGATCGGCGAAGGCCAGGTACCCACCGAACCGGATCACGCCTGGATTCCCGTTCGTGCAGGGCCATCGGGACTATACCTGCTGGTTGTGCAGCCAAACGCCGCGCGGCCGGTTCATGTACCGCTCCTGCGCATCCATCCCTGAGCCATGGCGCAGCGATCAATCCGACCAGGGCTCTACCGCTCCCGCAGGCCTTTCCCAACGCTCGATGCGGAAGGCGTACGTGTGCCGCTCATCGGCCGGGTGCGTTTCTGTTGCCGCCAGGCTCCAGGCCTCCGGGTTGGGGCTGGGGAAATGGGCGTCGCCTGTCGGTTCGGCGTCCACACGGGTCCAATGCAACACATCGGCAAGGGGCATGGCCTGCGCATACAACTCCCCGCCGCCGATGACAAAGCAGCGTTCCTCGCCGTGTTCGCGCGTACGCGCGAAGGCTTCATGCAGGCTGTGCACCACCTCCACCCCTTCGGCCGTCCAGGCCGCATTGCGCGTGACCACGATGCTGCGGCGTCCGGGCAAAGGCCGACCGATGCTCTCGAAGGTCTTGCGGCCCATCACCAGGGCATGCCCGATGGTGGTGCGTTTGAAATGCCTGAAGTCGTCCGGCAGGTGCCAGGGGATCTCCCCCTGGTTGCCGATCACGCCGTTGCGGGCCGAAGCCACGATGCATTCAATGGTCATGGTGCGGGACTTGGGGCTACACTGCAGCGCTTGGGCTTACACCGCAACGGCGGCCTTGATGTGGGGGTGCGGCTCGTAGTTCAGCAAGGTGAAGTCCTCAAAGCGGAAAGCAAACAGGTCCTGCACCTCCGGGTTGAGCTCCATGGTCGGCAGTGGGCGGGGTTCCCGGCTGAGTTGGAGTCGGGCCTGGTCCAGGTGGTTGCTGTACAGGTGGGCGTCGCCAAAGGTGTGCACAAAGTCGCCGGGCTGCAGGCCGCAAACCTGGGCCATCATCATGGTCAGCAAGGCGTAACTGGCGATGTTGAAGGGTACCCCGAGAAAGGTGTCGGCCGAACGCTGGTACAACTGGCAGCTGAGCTTACCCTCGGCCACATAAAACTGGAACAGGCAGTGGCAGGGCGGCAGGGCCATCTGGTCCACGTCCGCCGGATTCCAGGCACTCACCACGATGCGGCGCGAATCCGGCTTGGTGCGGATCATGTCCAGGGCCTGGGCAATCTGGTCGACCGTTCGCCCGTCAGGGCAGGCCCAGGAACGCCATTGCTTGCCGTAAACCGGACCCAGGTCGCCGTTTTCATCGGCCCATTCATTCCAGATCGAAACCCCGTTTTCCTGCAGATAGGCCACGTTGGTGTCGCCTTTGAGGAACCAGAGCAGCTCGTGGATGATGCTGCGCAGGTGCAGCTTTTTGGTGGTGACCAGGGGAAAGCCCGTCTGAAGGTCGAAGCGCATCTGATGGCCGAACACACTTCGGGTACCCGTACCCGTGCGGTCCTCGCGGACCGTGCCTTCATCCAGAATCCGCTGCAACATGTCGTGGTACTGGCGCATGGAGCAAAGGTATCCGCTGGCTGCCGGGTGCCGCGGCCGTGCTGCCGTTCCCCGCAGCAGCCGGGTGTTTTTGACGGCCATTGTCCACAGCGGACCAACAGGCTGTAATCGGTCGCCTGTCCGGCAAAGCCTTCCATTGGCCTGAATGCGCGGCAGTGCTTGCCTGTCGACTATGGCCTGATCCGCGTGCAAGGCCGAAGGAGCGCAAGCGCTACGGGATGACCAACAAGGCCCGCTAAAAGCATTGAACAAAATTCCATACAGCACTGGTTTTCAGTTATTGACGCACTGGATTTTGCGCTAAAAAATGAAAACTGGTTCAGGCCATACCACAAGATGCTTTCGGCCATAGGGCAGCTTATGGCCGTCACAAAGGCCACGCCCCCTACATGGCAAGCAAACGGCATGCAAAGCACCTTGAGGGTGATTCGACTATGCGTCAAGAATGCTGACTATGCGGCCATATACAACGTCCTTGCTCATGACCATTGGGCTATGGACAGCAGGGGCACCCGTGCTCCTGGGGCAGAACCTGGTGCTCAACCCGAGTTTTGAGTTGCAGACCGGTTGTCCGAATTCGGTGGACGAAGCCCACTTCATCCGGGATTGGAGCACCACCAACGACGCTTCACCGGACTACTTCAACGCCTGTGGTGGCGCTTCGGCCGGTGTGCCGGCCAACCTCTTCGGCTTCAGCTACGCCCAACATGGATCGGCCATGGTCGGCATGGTTTCACTCGGTGAACTGAGCTTTCAGCCCAATTACCGCGAATACCTCACCGGCAGGCTCAGCGAAGGGCTGGAAGCCGGACGCGCGTACCGGGTGGGCTATTGGGTCAGCACCGCCGAACTGTTCAAGTACGCGTCCAACGGCATGGGCATGTACCTGGCCGACACGGTGGACAATGCGTTTTACGGCAGTTACGACGGCCTTTTGACCGATGCGCCCTACGGCATGACACCCCAACTGGTGGACTCCGGTGCCGCCATCGTTGACACCGCCGGCTGGGTGCAGCTGGAATGGATCTACACCGCTGCAGGCGGCGAACGCAACGTGGTCATCGGCAACTTTTTGGCCAACACCGAGCAGGACAGCACGCTGTTCAACCCGGGCGGCTGGCACCCCTACGGCTACTACTTCTTCGACAACGTCAAGGTCGAGCGCATCTATTACCCGCCCACCGCCGTCAACGATACCCTGCCCATGGCCATGGGCGAGAGCGCCACCATATACCCGGTGGACAACGACAGCGATCCGGACGGTTTTG
>JAUIHG010000324.1 GCA_030432405.1 Bacteroidia bacterium
CGGTTACCCACAGCCTCAGGCCATCCTTTCCTTTGAAGTAGTCGCCCACCAAGAGTTTAGGCCGAAGCACCAGGCAGTCAAAGGCGTTGCCGTCCACATGGATTTGGGTCCGCGCTTCGAGCAATACCGAGAGCTGCTGAAGCTGTCCGTCCACCACCAGCTGAATGGGCAGGGCTGTGCCTGGAGTCTTGCTTTCCCAGTCCAGAAAGCGGATGGCATGCAGGGTGGAAAACAGGTCACCGGCGCAGGCTGGAACCGAATCAATACGGCCTTCGCGGGTACCGCTGGGACGGGTTTGTTGATAATCCAGACTGCCCGCTTCGCGGTCGAACGCATAGCTCCACTGAAAGGCATAGGACCCTTCCTGCACGTTGCGCAAAAACGCCGTGGGCATGCCCGTGGACGGATCCATCCAGGTTTCGTAACGGTCGCGGACCGGGAAAAAACGGTCGATACGCTTGCTGCTCCGCGCCTCGGCCACCGCGTGCCAGGGCGCTCCGGTTTTCCGCCAATCGCGCACCATGCGCAAGACCAGATCCCCCGCTCCGATCCAGACCGGCCCGGCCTGATAGTACACCCGATACTGCAATTGCTCCTGCTGCCATGCACTGGCCTCGGGAAATCGGCAGGCTGCATCCACCACCGGCATGGGCTCCGTTGATGCTGCGTGCGGAAACAACGCCCCTGAGTCGGCCGGCGGCTTGCCGGACATCAGCAACAAGCCGGCCATGAGCGCACCCAGTATGAAGTAGTACGGACTGAAGCAGTAAGGACCGTTGCGGTATTTACGGTACTGGCACGGGTGCCCTTCAGGCGCGGGAGCTCCCATGAAGCGGCTCCGCATCGAGTCGGGCGGCGCTGTTGGTCGGGCTTCGGCCCGGCATGGGGGATGGATCGGTTGGGGCATGGCGTGCATCCTCGGTGTGCATCGACCCTTTCCCCGGTTGGCCCAGCAACAGTGCATAGCCCAGGATGGCGGGCAGCACCAGGTTGATGGCCCACAGTCCGGTGCTGGCGGCCAGTATGCTCAGTTCTGCATTGGCCGCTTCCGGAATGAAAGCGCCAAAAACAAACAGCGCCAGTTCGCCGCGTTTGATCCATTCAAACGCGGAGAGGCTGGGCAGCAGCGACTGCAGCAGGAACAAGGTGCCCAGGGCTACAAAACCCTGCCCCCAGCCCAGGGGAAGGTCGAACACCCTCAGAAGTACCAAATACTGTGCCGCAAACACGGCATACCGGGCGCCCGAAAGGGCGAAAGCCTGCCCCAACAGGCCAGGACGCAAAGCCTGCAGCAGACCCGTCGGCGGCCGCAGGCTGGGCGGCAGCCGCTTCCACCAGGACCAATGCCCCACCCTGCCAATCCACCTTGGAAACCACAGGTAGGCCAGCAAGGCCAACACGCTCAAAACGCCGATGCCGATCAGCCAGGGCATGGGATTGTCCAGCGCAGGCCATGGCGTGGATCGGGTATACCGGCGGTAAAACAGCACCCCGCAAAGCGAACCGGCCATGGCCGTCACCAGGATTTGGGCCCAGGAGCCCATCAGGCTCAGGGGGACGGCGGCCATTCGCCTGCCCGGCGAAAGGTACCAGATCCGGCCGCCGTATTCGCCGACGCGGTTCGGCGTAAACAGGCCCAGGGTCACCCCGCTCAGGGTGGCGGCCAGGGCACGGCCTAAGCCAAGGCGCTGCAAGGGAGACACCAGGCGCCGCCATTTTTCGGCTTCCAGCCCCCAGTTGAGCGGAACCAGGGCCACCACCAGCAGCACGAGGGGCCAGCGTTGCCCGGCACCGCTTTGGCGCATCGCCGTCCAGGCGTCCGACCAATTCTGCCGGTGGATAACCTGATGGATGAGGGCCGCCGCCAAGGCGGCGAATAAGGCTAGCTTTAGCCAACGTCCCCAGCCGGGAAGGCCGAGCAAGCGCTCCAGGCCTCGCCCGGCGCTGCGGTCCGGTCCCGTTGTGCTGGCCTGGCGTTTGAACGAGGCGGAAGACCGGCGCATCCGCCGAAGTTAGCCGGAATTCCGCCCGGCCGCCGCATCAGATGCAACCGCTTCCTTCACGCTTGGCGAATCCCCCGGCTTGAACCACCCCTGCACCATACTGGGCATTGACCCCGGCACCCGCATCATGGGTTATGGCGTGCTGGAAAGCGCAGCAGGCCAACCCCGTTTGCTGCATTCGGGCATCATCCGG
>JAUIHG010000113.1 GCA_030432405.1 Bacteroidia bacterium
ATCGGCCCATTTGCCGGCTCTGCCCAACCCAACGCGTTTGGCGCTGCTCCTTTTGCGGCTGCGCCGGTCCGCGCAGGGGATTTTGTCGGGGCCACGGCCGAAGGCGGTCCGCTGAACTTCCTGGACCTTACTCTGAACCCGCACGGCAACGGCACCCACACCGAAAGCGTGGGGCACATCGCATCTGAACCGGTGCCGCTGGTGGAGGCGTTGGCGGATGTGTTGGTGTGGGCCTTGGTGCTGGAGGTCTTGCCGCAACGCCTCGAATGCACGCCAAAAGCCCCCGCCGAACCGGGCGACCTGCGCATCGGCCACGAGCAGTTGCACGCTGCGCTTTCCTCCGCTTTTTCCGCCTACGGCGAAGCCCCGGAAGAGGGCCCGCGCGCCCTGGTCCTGCGCACCGGCCCGGAAGTCGAACGCCGTGGCCGCCACTGGACGGGCAGCAATCCGCCTTACCTTGAGGCGGATGCCCTGGCGCATTTGGCCGATGTGGGTTGGGACCACCTGCTGCTCGACTTACCCAGCGTGGACCGAGAATCCGACGGCGGCCTATTGGCGGGCCACAAAGCCTGGTGGCGCTACCCCGGCACTCCCCATGCGCCTGTTCGGCGAAACGCCACCATCACCGAAATGATCGTCGTACCCGACGGCCTTCCCCAGGGCTGGTATGGCCTGAATCTGCAAATCGCCCCCCTGGGCATCGACGCCAGTCCCAGCAATCCGGTGTTGTTGCCGATCGCGTAGGAGGAAGCGCGCGAGGACACTGGCAGGCGCTTCGCTCAGGCCTTGCCCCGCACCAAGCCATCAGAAGGTCTGAGGCGCGTCAGGTCGTGGTCCCGCAGCTTCCGACCGACGCAAGCGTACTCCTTGTACGCTGAGGAGGAAGGAAGCGAGGACCCGCGAGATGGCGTGCCTCAGGCCTTCCCCCCACCGCACTAAGCCTTCAGAAGGTCTGAGCGGAGATGGATGTCGGCACCCGCAGGGCGAGACCGACGCAGGCGTACTTCACGTACGTCGAGGAGGAAGCGCGCGAGGACGCCGGCAGGCGCTTCGCTCAGGCCTTCCCCCCACCTTCCGGGCGCATTTGCGGAAAGAGTAAGACATCCTGTATGGAGGCCTGATTGCACATGATCATCGCCAGGCGGTCGATTCCGATGCCCACGCCGGCGGTTGGCGGCATGCCGTATTCGAGCGCACGGAGGAAATCCTCGTCGAGCATCATGGCTTCGGCGTCGCCGCGCTTGCCCAGGGCAAGTTGGGCTTCAAAGCGTTCGCGCTGGTCGATGGGGTCGTTGAGCTCGGAAAAAGCGTTGGCGATTTCCTTGCCGTTGCAAATCAGCTCAAAACGTTCGACCAAGCCTTCATGCTCGCGGTGCGGCTTCGCCAAAGGCGACATCTCCACCGGATAATCGGTGATGAAGGTGGGCTGGATGAGGTGCGGTTCGACGCACTCCCCGAAGATCTCGTCGATCAACTTGCCGCGGCCCATGGAGGGGTCGGTTTCCACGCCCAGTTTTTCGGCGGTGGCCCGCATGGTGTCCTCGTCCATGGCGCTGACGTCCACATCGGTGTACTTGAGGATGGACTCGTACATGCTCATCCGGGGGTAGCCGGAGGAGAAGTCGATGTTGTGCTCCCCGACCTGCACGATGGGTTCGCCGTACAAGGCGCGAGCAATATGGTCGAGCATGGCCTCCACCAGGTCCATCATCCAGCGGTAGTCCTTGTAGGCCACATAGAGTTCCATCATGGTGAACTCCGGGTTGTGGAAGCGCGACATGCCTTCGTTGCGGAAATCCTTGGCAAACTCAAAGACGCCCTCAAAGCCGCCCACGATGAGGCGCTTGAGGTAGAGCTCGTCGGCAATGCGCAGGTAGAGGGTCTGGTCGAGGGTATTGTGGTGGGTCTTGAAGGGCCGTGCTGCGGCACCCCCATAAATGGGCTGCAGAACAGGCGTTTCCACCTCCACGTAGCCCTTGTCTTCCAGGAATCCCCGCATGGCGCGCACCATGCGCGAACGCTTGATGAACACCTCCCGCACTTCGGGATTGACCACGAGGTCCACGTAGCGCTGGCGGTAACGCTGTTCGGAATCGGTGAAAGCGTCGTAGACCGCTCCGTCTTTTTCCTTGACCACCGGCAAGGGCCGCAGGGCCTTGCCGAGGAAGGTCAATTCGGAAACGTGCAGCGAAACCTGTCCGGTTTTGGTGCGGAATGCATGCCCGCGAACACCCACGAAATCGCCGAGGTCGAGCAGCTTCTTGAACAGCTCGTTGTAGAGGCTTTTGTCCTCGCCGGGGCAGATCTCGTCACGCGCCACATAGATCTGGATGCGGCCATGGGCATCCTGCAGCTCGGCAAAGGCGGCTTTTCCCATAATGCGGCGGGCCATGATGCGGCCGGCCAGCGCCACGTCTTCAAAAGCGGTGCTGCCGTCTTCAAAGCCTTCCACCACGGCATGGCTGGTGTGGCTGACGGGAAACAGCGCGGCCGGGAAGGGCTCCACGCCGAGGGCCCGGATCTTGCTGAGGTTGTCCCGGCGGATCTGTTCCTGTTCGGACAAACTGCGGACCGCAGCGGGGACGGAGGCGTTGGTGGTTTCGGGGCTATCGCTCATGGCTGGCCTTGATTGCGGGGGCGTTTACAGGGGCAAAGGGGCACAAAATTACCCAGCAGGGCTGGGACCGTAACTTCGCCTCCGGCGAAACCGTTCCCCAACTCCCTATGGCTTCCACTGCTTCAGCACGTCCCAATTTTCTGGTGGTCGGCGCGGCCAAGACCGGCACCACCTCGCTGCACGCCTATTTGGAGCAGCATCCGGACGTGTTCATGCCCACCAAGGAGAACTTCTTTTTCATTTCGGAACTGTACCGGGACAACCACCTCCCCTACCCGGCTCAGCGTCCAAAAGCCGAAATCGAATTTGATGCACAGGCCTATCTGGCGCCCTATGCGGAAGCCGGGAATTTCGCCGCCCGCGGCGAAGTGGCCACCGGGTACCTGTACTACCACCAAACCGCCATCCCGCGCATCAAAGCGATGCTCGGCGCAGACATCAAGTTGATGGCCATCCTGCGCCATCCGGTGGAACGCATTTGGTCGGGTTATACCTTTTCAGCAGGGACCTGCACGAAAAACTGCCTTTCGAAGAAGCCATGGCGGCAGAGGCCGACCGTACGGCCAAGGGCTGGGACTTCATGTGGCACTACGCGGCCCATTCGCGGTACGCGGAATCCGTGCGCGCCTACCAAGAGGCCTTCCCAAATTTCCGTGTGTTCTTTTTTGACGACCTGAAGGTGGACCCTGCCGGATTCATGCGCTCGGTTTTTTCGTTTTTGGAGGTGGACCCGAACATCGATCTGGACCTTACGGAAAAAAACGTCTCCGGTGCACCAAAATCAAAAGCATTCCAAGCTCTGGTCACCCAGGAAAATCCGGTCAAAAAAGCGCTGCGCCCGCTCATCCGCGCCGTGGCGGGCCGGGAGGCACGGCACAAAATGCGCCAGTGGCTGAAATCAAAAAACGTCGGCGACAAGGACCGCATGAGCGCCGAGCAATACAACGCACTCTTGCCGCAGTTTCTGGATGACATCGTAGAACTGGAAAAACTGACCGGCCGCGACCTGAGCCACTGGAAGCAGCCCAGAACCTGAAGCTCGGCCCTCCGCATGGCCCGAAAACTACCCGCCGCCGGCGCGGCTGCTATACCCCCACCATCCCCATGGCCTACCCCAGCTACCAACACCTCAACATCGAGCAACGCGACGGATACGCCGTCGTGCAACTGGACCGCGGCACTGCCAATGCCATCGAACAAACGCTCGTAGACGAACTGGCCGACTGGTTTGAGCGCGCAGCTGCAGACGATGCCCTCGCAGGTGCCGTGTTGACCGGCAAGGCCCGCTTTTTCAGCGCCGGCCTTGACCTGATCAGCCTCTACCAATACAGCGCGGATGAAGTAGCCCATTTCTGGGAATCCTTCCTCGACCTGATCCGTAGCATGGTGGCCTGGGAAAAGCCCCTGGTGGCCTCCATCACCGGCCATGCGCCTGCCGGTGGTTGCCTTTTGGCGCTGTCTGCCGACCACCGGGTGATGGCCGAAGGCAAATTCTCTATCGGGCTGAACGAGGTGCCTGTAGGCATCAACGTACCCCCACCCATCTTCGAACTCTACCGGTTTTGGATAGGCACCCAAAAAGCCTACAGCATGTTGTTGGGAGGCACCCTCGTGGGGCCGCAAGAAGCCCTGGACCTCGGTATGGTGGATGCGGTTTGCCCGGAGGGCGAAGTCCTGGCCCAAGCCGAACAACAGCTTCAAACCTATTTGGCCTTTGACCGGGTGGCGTGGAGGCGGAGCAAAGCCTTCCTGCGCCGCCAGCTCGTGGCCGATCTGGCCATGGATTTCAAAACCGACTTTGGTCCGGCGCTGGACCATTGGTGGTCCGACGAGCAGCGGGCGCGGATGGGTGCGCTGGTGGAAAAACTCAGCGGAAAGGCCAAGGGTTGAGCCCAGGCTGATCCGGACGGCGCTGCCACACGCGCTTTAACCCAGCCCTTCGGCCAACAGCAAACAGGCCCAAGCCCGCTCGGCCTGGCCGTTCTCGAGGGCGGCGGCAGCGTGGCGGTGCAGGGCCTGGCGGGGATCACTGGCGGCGAGCGCTTCGGCTACGCCGGCTTCGGTTTTGACCGCATCCAGGTGCAATTCGGAGGCGCTGGGCAGGGCTTCGGTATTGCCGAGCATGCCCAGGTGGTTGCCGCTCAAGTAGGGGCTGGTCCGGATGCCTTCGGGCAGAGCATCGACGCCGATGCCGGTGCGGGCCAGGGGCTTTTCGACCTCAAAAACGGCTTCGCCGGAGGCGCGGCTGTACCAATCTCCGCCCATACGGGCCACCAGATCAATGCGCTGCGGATCGATGCGGCCGTCCTCACCAAAAATCGATTCGGCCAGATGCATGCGCTGCACCTCGGCTACGATCAGGTTGCCGGCGCCGCCCTGCTGGCCCAATTCGATGACCTGGGTTACGCGGCACTCCAATTGCGCCGGACTCTCCTTGACGCGTGGCGGATTGATGGTCTCCGAAGGAATCGGCGTGAAGCCGGCCTTCACAAACTCGTTCACGCCACGGTCGTAGGCCGTTGACGCCAGCGACATTTGCTGGACCATGGCGTAGCTGACCACATTGACCACCACCTCGGGCACCTCCCGCACGTTGAGCAGGGTGTGTTTCAATTTGCCGTCGCGGCCTCCGCGTGCCGGGCTGAAGACCAGGGTCGGTGGGTTGGAGCTGAAGACGTTGAAAAAGGAAAAGGGCGCCAGGTTGGGCCGGCCTTCCGCGTCCACGGTGGACGCGAAGGCGATCGGACGCGGCGCCACACTGCCGAGGAGCAATTGGTGCCGTTCGGGCACCGGAAGGGACATGGGGTCGATGCTGCGGAATGCCATGCCCGCGAAAGTACAGCGGGCGGACGCAGCGGACGGGCGCAGCGGCAGGCCTGGTAGCAGGCCCGGTTATGCGCGCATCGCCATTCCCGGCAAAGGGTGCAACGCGGCGTTACAGTTCCCGCGCCGGCAACACCGTGCAGCGGCTTTCGCCGAACCCGACGCGGTAGCCTTCGCCGGCACCCCAGCCGCGCATCACGATCTGGTCGCCGTCGTTGACAAACTTGCGTTCGCTGCCGTCCGGCATGGGGATGGGCTTGGTGCCGCGCCAAGAGAGCTCCAGCATGGACCCAAAGCTGCTGGCTTCCGGGCCGGAGATGGTGCCGGAGGCGTACAGGTCTCCGACGTTGATGTTGCAGCCGTTCACCGTTTGGTGGGCCAGCTGTTGGCACATGTTCCAGTACATGTACTTGAAGTTGGATTGGCAGACCGTTTTCGACTGCCCGTCGGGCAGTACGAGGTCCACTTCCAGCTTGAGGTCGTAGTTCATTTTGCCGTCGTAGCGCAGGTAGGGCAGCACCGGGGGATCCTGGGTGTAGCCTTCCGTGCGGAAGGGCTCCAGGGCCTCCAGCGTCACGATCCAGGGGCTGATCACCGAACCGAAGTTTTTGGCCAGGAAAGGACCGAGGGGTACGTATTCCCACTTCTGGATGTCGCGGGCGGAGAGGTCGTTGAACAGCACCAAACCGAAAATGTGGTCTTCGGCCTGGGCCACGGAAACGCGTTCGCCTAGGGCGGTAGCCTTACCGGTGACAAAGGCCACCTCCAGCTCAAAGTCAAACAATTTGCTGGGGCCAAACACCGGGGTCTCCGCTCCAGCCGGGAGCTGCTGCCCGGTGGGCCGGTGGATTTCCGCGCCGCTGACCACGATGGAGGAAGCCCGGCCGTGGTAGCCCACGGGGAGGTGTTTCCAATTGGGCAACAGGGCGTTGTCCGGGTCGCGGAACATGGTGCCCACGTTGGTGGCATGGTCGATGCTGGAGTAGAAATCCGTGTAGTCCCCCACCCGAACCGGCATCTGCATGGTCAGGTTCTTCTGTTCCAGCAGGGCGGTATTGCACAGGTCGTTGTCCCGCAGTTCGGCGTTGTCGTGGCGCAGCAGTTCGGAGAGGCGTTCGCGTACCGCGCCGGTCACCGCCTTGCCCAGGGCGATGAACTCGTTGAGCCGGGGCATATGCAACACGTCCGCACGCAGGCCCGGCACGTCCAGCAGGCCCGCATGCTGCAAGGCCGCCAAGTCCAGGGCCTTGTCCCCGATGGCCACCAAAGGCCGGGGGCTGTCGCCGGGCCGCGCCCCGATGCCGAAGGGCAGGTTCTGGATCGGAAAATCGGAGTCGGGGGCTACCTCGACCCAGGAACGCAGGGAGGGATCGTTGGCTTTGGACATGGAACGCAGGTATAGGGTATACGAGGCCAAGACGAGAAGGGCCGGGCCATGCCGCAAAGGTAACCGCAGCGCATTGGGGGCTCGACACACCAAAAGTCAGATGTGTGCGTTGTGGAAAAAGCTGTTCGCCATGTATCGGCGGAGCGTTCTTTAACGGCCAAACTCCATTGCATGCCGCACCATTTCCGCCCTCTTGCCTTGCTGTTGCTTATTGTTTTCGCCCTTCCGGGCGAAGGGGTTCTTCGGGCTCAGGTGCTCGAAAAGCTCCCCCTGCCCAACCTCAGCACCCCGGCGCTTAACCTGATGCGCCTGGATCGGCTCATGGCCCCTGGCTTGACGGTGGGTGCGGAAAGCAGCCTTGAAAGGAGCGGGGGTTACCATATGGGCTATGTGCAAGCCACGATCCCGCTAAAAGGCAAATTGGCCATCGGACTCGACCTGGGCGAAGTGCTGGACATCAAAAAACCGCTGGATGCCCTGGACGTGCTCAAGCCGGACATCCGGCAGCGCTTCATCGATGTGGGTGCCCGGGGCGGCTATTTGCTGGACCGGGGCCTGGACAACTTGCCGGTGTGGGAGCTCTATGCGGGCGCCTCCGGGCTGCGTTACCTCGGCAACCGCGGTTTTTTGATTTGGGGTTTGCGCGGCAGTGTTGCCGAAAGCACGCGCCTTTTTGGCGAATCTGCGCCCATGCCCCGGATCGGCATTCGCGCGCAAAGCGCATTGGGTTATGCCCGCTTTGCCAAGCCTGGTATGTTGTGGTATGCTGGCGCCTACCTAGCCTACGACGACGGCATGTGGGTGCCGCTGCCCTGGCTGGGCGTTCAGGCGCGCCACCCTCGAGGGCACCGCTTCCGAATACTCCTGCCGCGGGAGCTGCAGTACCGCTACCGCTTTGGCAAGAAGAGCTTTCTGCACGCAGCGCGATGGGAGCTGGGCGCGCAGGCCAACCTGCGCATGGAGCGCTATGGTTCGGGAAACACCCATCTGCTTTGGGGGCCATACGACACGCGCAGCAACACCACCCTTTGGGAAGGCCGCGTTGGTGCTTGGGTGGGGCACCGATTCCACAAAAGTCGCATCTGGCTTCAAGTGCATGGCGGTTGGGTACCGTACCGCCGCTGGGCCACCACGGCTGCCCCCGGTAGCGACCGCTATGAGGATCCCGCCAGCATGCCTTTGGGCTCTGCCTATAATACCGAATGGGTTTGGGATGCCTTTGCGTTGGAAAGCCAGAACTGGGGACTTGGTCCTCGCCCCTACATGGAAATCAAATTGATCGCCGACCTCGGCAAAGACTGGCTGGGCCTCGATCTGGGCCGGGTGTTGATGCCATAAAGCAGAATCCATGACACCTGCACCGTTGCCTGTACAATTCTGGATTCTGGCAGTGATTTTGCACTTTGCCTTACCGGGCAATTGTCAACAGACTGCTCAAGCCCAAGAAACAGCGTCGAAAACGTTGGATGCAAGTGCTGGAAATGCTGCATCACAAAAGCAAAATCAAAATCTCCTTCCATTCGACGGCAGCATAGCACCAAGCATCCAGATCGGTGGAGAGAGCAGCTTGCAACAGTTAGAAGGTTACCATATAGGCTATATGCGGGCCACGGTTCCGCTTAAGTCCCGCCTTGAAGCACGTGAGCATTTTACAACAAAAGGGTTGTTCAGGGAGCGGTTCCTCTGCTTTGAAGCTGAGACAGGCGATATCACTGATGTTGACTTTTCCAATCCAGGGTTTGCAAGAATCAAAGTTGGACTATCCGGAATTCGTCCATTAGGACTCCGGAGTTTTCTAGTTTGGAGCACCGAGGTTTGGTTTGCGGAATCCTATTTTGTTTTTGGAGATTCTCACGCACTTCCAAGGATTGGCATTCGCACCCACGGTGCCATTGGATACGCACACACCATGGAATCCAATCGAGTTTGGTTTGGTGGTGCCTATCTGGGTTATGACGATGGGATGTGGCTTCCAGTACCATGGTTTGGCTTTCAGAAGGAAAAACAAAATGGCGGACGGGTGCGTCTGCTGCTGCCGAGAGAATTCGTTTACGAACGCCGCATCCCGAAGGACGGGAAGCTTAACACGGCTCAATGGATTTGGAGTACCGAAATCCGTTGGAGCATGGATCGGTATGGCATAACACCGAGTAACTACCTGACGCCTGGAGGGTTCAATATTCCAACACGAGCAAACCAAACATTATGGGAGTTGAGATTTGGTGGCTGGGTCGGTCGCCGAATTGGGAATCATCCGTACTGGATTCAATGCCGCGGCGGTTGGATTCCATACCGTCGGCAACTTTATAGTGTAGCTCCAGGCAGTCTTCAGGACGATGATCCAAGAATCCTCAATCGACTCGAAAGGGATGAGCCCGAATGGATCTGGGATGCCTTCAGCACACGCTCCAGGCCCTGGATACGGAGGACACGGCCATATTTGGAGATCCGCTTGGTTGCCGAATCGAGCAAAACCATCCGAAGCCTGGCACAGCCTATGGCTCCATAGTGGGTTCACCAATGCATTTTGAGGTTCGCCGGATATAGGCGAACTTCCTATGCATATGAACGCCAAAGCCCTCCTCCTCGCTTTGGGTCTGGCATGGGCCCTTCCTGCTCTTGTTGCACAAACGCCTTCGCCCGAAGGGCAAACCGCTTTGCACCACGCGGATCCTGCCTCCAGCGCCTGGACCCCGATGCGCAGCTACCACCTGGATGCAGGCAGCACGCGCTGGAGCGCGCAGGGCTATGCAGATCCACAATACCAAATGCAGTGGCTGCATGCCGGCATCCTGTTGAACGCCGGTGCAGCACAGCGGGCCCATGCAAACGGGGCAGCATTCCACCAGTACATGCTCGATCTGGGCCTGGGTGCCGGAATCCCAAACTTGAGGCGGGACCGGACCTCGGTCCCCTGGCAATCCTGGCTGGCCCAAGCCCATGTCGGGTTATCGGCCACCCACCGTGTGGGAAAACATGGGCAATTGCTCTGGCGGGTGCGCGGGCGCCTGTCCAAGCTGATCCTGGAGGAATGGAATTACCGGCGGCCCAGTTGGACATCGATTGGGCCTCGTGTGCACGGTGCCGCGGGATATGCCCATGCGGTTTTGCCCAACCTGATGTGGTTTGCCGGCGGCTACCTGGGCTACGACGACCGGATGTGGATGCCCATTCCCTGGGCCGGTATGCAATGGGCACCCAACAAGCGACACCGCTTATTGGTCCTGCTGCCCAAAACGGTGGAGTACCGGTACCGCTTTGATCCGCCTTCGGCGAACGCCCTCCCGCGTTGGGAGCTGGGGACGAAATTGCAGACTGGGTTCACGCGCTATGGACACCGAAAACATGAATTGATTTGGGGGACGCAATGGACCCGCCAGGTGGATTCCCTGCGGGCGAATACGAGTTTATGGACCGCACAGCTTGGCATTTGGACGGGCTACCGCCTGGGGCAATCGCCCTTTTGGCTTCAACTGCACATGGGGCTGAACAATGTGGTGCAGGAGCACACCCAACACAACTACCCCAGGATACCCCAGGATTCGAAAATCGAATCCATCTACGACGTGTATAAAAAGCAGGGGTTCAATCCCGAGAACATCCCCGTGCTGTCGGAAGATTGGAGGCCCTACATCGAGCTCCGCCTGCTTGTGCCCCTGGGCGAAGGCGCGCTCGACCTGAGCGGCCTGCTTCAGCAATAGCCGCCGACCCGGGCCTAATCCGGCTTTTCCAGAACGCCCATTCCAAAAAGCGCAAAATCGAATTTAACCGGATCCGTGGGGTCCAGTTCGCGCAGGCGCGCGGTCAATTCCACCGCCGCCCGCCAATCGGTTTGTTTGCGTTTCAAAAGGCCCAGGCGCCGCGCCACCCGGTCCACGTGCACGTCCAGGGGGCAGATGAGCTGCGCCGGCCGGATGCGGGTCCACAGGCCGAAGTCCACGCCTTCGCGCGGCGCGCGGACCATCCAGCGCAAAAACATGTTCAGCCGCTTGCAGGAGCTGCCGCGCTGCGGCGTGGCCACGTGTTTGCGGGTCCGTAAAGGCGCATCGGGGTCGGCAAAAAAATCCCGGTGAAACCCGGCCAGGGCAGGGCCCACGTCCGGGGCGTTCGCCGGCATATGCCGGGCGAAGGCTTCCTCCAGACTTTCGTGTGCCCGGTAGTGGCGCTGCAAAAATTCCAGAAACCACAGCGCGTCTGTGGCGTTGAAGGTGCGGTGCTTGAAGCCCAGGAAGCGCTGGCGCTCCCGTTCGGAGTGGCCGCGGATGAAGGCAGCCGGCTGGCCTTCCATGAGGTCCAGCAGCTCCCGCCCCTTGGCCAGGATGGTCTTGCGCTGGCCCCAGGCCAACATGGCCGTCCAAAAACCGATGATTTCCCGATCGGCGGGTTCGCTCAGCGCATGCGGCAGCGCTACCGGATCCGTGGCAATGAATTCCGGGCGGGCATAACGCCGGTAGCGGTCTTCGAGCAGATCGCGCAACGCAGACCGCGGCATGGGCCCGCTGCCCAGCTCAGCCAAGGGCCTGCTTGAGGTCCTCGATCAGGTCTTTCTCATCCTCCACGCCCACCGAAAGGCGGATCAGCGAATCGGTCAGGCCGTTGGCCAGGCGCTGTTCGCGGGGAATCGACGCGTGGGTCATCGAAGCCGGGTGGCCGATCAGCGATTCCACCCCGCCCAGGCTCTCGGCCAGGGTGAATACGCGGGTTTTCTTCAGCACGTCGGTGGCCGCCGCTTCGGTATCGTCCTTGAGCGTGAAGCTGACCATGCCGCCAAAATCGCGCATCTGGGCCTTGGCCACGGCGTGGTTGGGGTGGTTCTCAAATCCGGGATACAGGACCCGGTCCACCTTGTCCACGGATT
>JAUIHG010000325.1 GCA_030432405.1 Bacteroidia bacterium
ATTGATGCTGTCCTTGTTTTGCTACAAATTAAAATCTCGTTTGACCCCCCATACGCTTATTCGGCGGACAAGGCCCCCGATGGATCAATAGGCCAACCCGGATTGTAGGCCACCTCCCAGGGGTGCCCGTCGGGATCGGCAAAATAGCCGCGGAAGCCGCCCCAAAAGACGGTTTCGGGCTGCACCAACATGCGGCCCCCGGCGGCGATGGCGCGCTGGATTGTTTCGCGGACTTCGGCCTCCGAGCCCACGTTTTGGGCCACGGTATGGCCCCCAAAGGCGTGTTCGCCTGCCGGCGAAACGGGTGCACCCGAATCCGCACCCGAAGGCAGCGGCATGCCTGCATCCTCGGCAAGCGCGTGCAGCGCATAGAGGGCCAAAACCAGGCCACCGTCCATATGGAAAAAGGCAATGGTCGGACTGCTGTGCCGGCTTTCGGACCAGCCGAGGCCCTGGCGGTAAAAACGGCGTGCGCGGTCCAGGTCGGATACGCCGAGGGTCAGGATGTGGATGCGGGGTTTCATGCCGGAAAAGTAGGCCGAAAGGTGGGCGTTGACCGCTTGGATGCCCCAACCGGCCAGCACAGCAAAAAAAAATCTACCTCATAGCAATCCAGCCGGAAGGCCATTCCGTAGATCGGGCATCGTCGGCAATTCTGCCGGCGGCGTTTGCGCCGTATGGCGACCCAAAAACCATATATCATGCCCCGAACCAAAACCCCATTCAAAACCTTGTCGCTGGCCTTATTGACCGCCCTCTCCGGGCCGGCCCTGGCAGCGACCATCACTGTTTCGTCCAGTGCGGACAGTGGGCCCGGAAGCCTCCGCGATGCTGTGTCCAGCGCTATGGACGGCGACCGCATTGCCTTTGACGCCAGCCTGGACGGCGGCACCATCTTGCTGACCAGTCCAGTAACCGTCGACAAAGACCTGCGCATTACTGGCAACGGCTCCACCAACACCCACCTTTCTGGTGGCATGAGCAGCCGCATTTTCAGCATCATGGATGCGGAAGTACTCCTGGCCGATCTGAAACTCAAAGACGGCTACCACGCCATGCGCGGCGGAGCCATCATGGCCAGCAACAGCATGCTGCGCATTGACGATGTGCGCATCGACGGAAACGAAGCAGCCGGTCCGAACGCCGATGATGGTGGCGGCGGCATTTACCTGGACAACAGCCAGTTGGAGCTCATCAACGGCGTGTGGTTCAGCAGCAACAGCGCCAGCGGTGCCAGCGGCAGCGGCGGCGCCATTTTTGTGGGTACCATGTCCAGCGTGGCGGGCAACGGCGCCCGCTTCACGGGCAACAGCGCCAGCCGCGCCGGTGGAGGCATCGAAGACAATTCCGGGTCCACGACCTGGGTCTCTTTGAAGCTCACCTCTTTTGATGGCAACACCACGGGTGCCGCACCCGGCAACGGAGGCGCCATCCACATCACCGGTGACGGCAACCTGCGCATCACCGATTCGGAATTGATCAACAACAGCGCTGCGCGCGAAGGCGGGGCCCTGTGGAACGGTGCCGGCACCATGCTGGTCCGCAACTGCATGATCAACTCCAACGTGGCCATGGGCGATGCCCTGGACGACGGTGGTGGAGCCTTGTTCAACAACGGCGGAGCCTTGTTCGTGGACAACAGTGAAATCAACAACAACCAGGCTACCGGTACCAGCGGCAGCGGTGGTGGTTTGCTCAACTTCCTGGGCAGCGCATCGGTGCGCAACACCAGCTTTACCGGCAACAGCGCTTCCCGCGCCGGCGGCGGCATCGAAGACCAGTCGGGTGCCAGCAGCGCCTTTCTGCTGGAAAATGTCGACCTGATCGGCAATACCACGGGCGCCATGCCCGGCAACGGCGGTGGCCTGCACATCTCCGGCGACGGCGATGCCACCATTTCCGGTGGATCGGTGATCGGCAATACCGCAGCGTCTGAAGGCGGTGGTCTTTGGAACAGCGTGGGCAAAATGCTGGTGACCGGTACCCTGGTGCAGGACAACGTGGCCAACGGCGACGCGGCCGACAACGGCGGCGGCGGCCTGTTCAACAACGGCGGTACGCTGATTGTCCAAGACGCTGAAATCCGGGACAACCAGGCAGCCGGCATGAGCGGCAGCGGCGGCGGTCTGCTCAATTTCATGGGCAGCGCGGCCATCCGCAACAGCA
>JAUIHG010000326.1 GCA_030432405.1 Bacteroidia bacterium
TCTCGGGCGCAAGCTGGTGATCGCCGGCTTCACCGACCACCCGGTCGAGGCCGACGGCCTCGAGCAGCCCTGCGAGACCTGCATGTACTATCTGGTGCATCGCCGGTTCTGCGAGCTGCCCGAGCTGATGCTGCCGGTCGAGGCGGGCTGGTCCTGCCGCCTGTGGCGGATCTGAGCATGCGGACCGCGATCATCGCCTCGTGAGCCGGCAACACCTGCAGGCCCCGGCTCAGCTGAAAACTCACGCCCTGGAATATGGCCGCCATGCCGTGCCGGTCCTTGCGCTTCCAGGTCACGCTGAGGTACATCAGCACCAGGAGCACAGCCGAAAGCACGGTGAAGCCCAGGCTGATGCGGAACATGAAATAGACCGAAAACACGAAGCCCAGCAGGCTCAGGGCCCAGTGCGAACGGAAGGAAGGGCGGTAGGCCGGGTCGGCGGCAAAGTGTTCCAAAAAGCTGATCAGGCAGATGGCCCCATAGGTCACCATGAAAAACATGGTGATGATCTGGGCCACCAGATCGAGTTCGCCAAGGGCGATGAAAAAGAACCCGATGGCCGCTGTAATCATGGCGGCATTGATGGGCTCCGAACCGCCTTTTTTGGTGCGCGAGAGCCAGCTGTTCATCCGCCCGCTTTGGAACACATGGTCATTGGCCAGGGCCTGAAGGGTGCGCGGGGCCACCATGATGGAGCCCAGGGCTGAAGACAATGAGGCAGCGGCCAGCCCAATGGGGATGATGGGGCCCCAAACGGCCACGCGGCTCATGAACAACTGGTCGCTGTTCAGCGCCTCCGGCGAACCGCTGTAGGCCAGTTTGACGGCCACGGTGGCGTAGATGAGCATGCCCGCCACGGTGGCCAGCATGGTGCCCATGGGGATGGCGGTTTTGGGGTCCTTGAGGTCTCCGGACATGCCCAGTCCCGCCGCCATACCGGTAAATGCAGGAAAGCATATGGCAAACACCATGAAAAAGTCGTCGCCCCGGTCCAGTTGGTCCGACCATACTTCAGGCGGCGGTACATAGTCCGTGCCGCCGGCGTAGAAGAGCACCAAGCTCAGGCCCAGAATGGCGGCCACCACGTACAGGGCCTTCATGCCAGCGTCCGCACCACGTGTGAGCATCAGCAGGGTCATCAGTCCCATGGCGGGAATATTGATGGCCTGTTTGGGCACGCTATAGCCATAGGTCTCGCGGACCCAGTAGAGCACGGGTTCGAAGGCTTCGCCGAAGGCGATCACATAAAACGCGATCGAAATGGCCTGGGAGAAATACAGCGCAATGCCGGTGGCCGCTCCGATGTTGATCCCGAAGGATCGGGAGATGATGTAGTAGGCTCCACCGCCCTCGACCCGCCGGTTGGTGGCAATTTCGGACACCGCCATAGCCGTTGGAACCGTGACCAGGTGGCCGAGCAACACAATGCCCAGCGTGCCCAACAAACCCACATTGGCCACGGCATAGCCGAAGCGCAAAAACAAAATGGCACCGAGGATGGTGCACAGGGAGGTCAGAAAGACCGCAGAGAAGCCGAAGCCCCCCTGACCGGGACGGCTGGAATTGGGATCCATCGGAAATGGGCTGGGCGGATGGCCCGGAAAGATCGACAAAATGCCCGACGCAGGACAGGCCGATCATCAGCAGGCTCACCGGAAGGGTTCGGCGTTGCCGGTCAGGAACAGCAGGCGGCCAACAGGCGGTCGTAATCGGGTTGGTCGGCGGCCGATCGGTGCACAAAACCGGTTTTCACCTGGCCTCGGTCCAGCAGAAAGACGCCGGGCATTTGGAGGCTGTCGCCGGCTTCCGGCCCAAGGGTGAACCCACGGCGCAGGTACAGCCGAATGGCGGTGCGGATGGCCTTGAAACCGAACAATTCAGTCACGCGACCGCGCCGCAAGCGGAAGCGTTTGTAAAGCATGCTCTCCGGATCGCTGATCTGGGTCAGGTCCGAGAGTCCAAACACGTCCAGATGCTCCCGCGCTTCATCTTCAGAGACCATGTGCACCAGAACCACCCGCGTACCGCAGCGCTCGAATTCGGTGTGCAGGTTGGCCATGTGGTCCAGGGTATCCTTGCAAAACACGCAGCCGAAATGCCGCAAAAAAACCAAAAGCACCGGCTGCTCGCGGGTCAGCTCCAAGAGGTTTTCGCCGGTGCTGG
>JAUIHG010000114.1 GCA_030432405.1 Bacteroidia bacterium
GCCATACGGACTTCAGCCGCACGGTTTTCAGCCGGTAGTTTCAGCTGCTAGGCTACTTTCCGAAGCGGGGAGCCCTCGCTGCCCGTGGTGTTCGAACCGGGGTCCTGAACCGGCACGGTCAGGGGTCCGGTAAAGTAGAAGGTGCTGCCCAGTCCGGGCGGGGAGTCTACCCAGATCTCGCCGCCGCGTTGGGAGACGATGCGCTTGGCAATCGAGAGGCCCATGCCGGTGCCGGCCATGTCGTCGCGTTCACCGACCCGTTGGAACAGGCCGAAGATTTTCTGGGCGTCTTCCGGGCGGATGCCGATGCCGTTGTCGCGGACGCAGAAGCGGTACTTGTTGCCCAGGTCCTCGTAATCCACGATCACCTCGGGCGCCCGTTTGTCGTTGAATTTCAGGCCGTTGTTGATCAGGTTCTGGAACAGCTGGCGCATGTGTTCGCGGTTGGCCCGCAACATGGGCATATGGGCGCAAAGCACATTGGCGTCCTTTTCCTGGATCAGGTTGGTCAGGCCCAGCTGCACGGACTGCAGCACCCGGTTGAGGTCGAGGTCCTCATAGGAATCCGCTTTGTTTTCCAATTGGGTGTAGCGCAGCAGGCTGGTGAGCAGCTCCTGCATGTCGGCATTGGCCTCCTCGATATGGCCAATCAACTCCTCTGTATCGGGGCGCAATTGGGCGCCAAGGGTCCGTTTCAAAAGGCCGGTGAAATTGCCGATGGTTTTCAGGGGCTGCTTCAGGTCGTGGGAGGCCGCGTAGGCAAATTGTTTGAGGTCTTCGTTGACCTGCGTGAGTTCGGTGTTCTGCTTTTGGAAGCGGGCATTGCCTTTGGCCAGCTGTGCATTGAGAATGCGCTGCTTGCGGTTGTGTTTCCAGAGCACAAAGGCCAACACCAGGACACAGATGCCAATCAGGCCCATGCCCATGGCGCGCACCCGTTGCAACTGATGATCCTTGGCCATCAGGGCAGCTTGCTGTTCGGATTCGGACTGCAGGATGCCGTAGCGGGCTTCCAGGGTGGACACCATGGACTCGGCGCGCTCGTGGTAAAGGCTGTCCTTGACGGCCAGCAGTTCTTCGGCGTAGCGGTAGGCTGAGTCAAACTGCCCAAAATGGGCGAAGCCCTTGGCCAGCCAGGTATGCGCATCCTCCTGCACTTTGCGCAGGTCGTAGGCCACGCCAAGCGCCAGGGCCTGGCGAAAACGGCTGAGCGACTCCGTTTCCCGGTTTTCCAGCACGGCCAGCTGCCCCAGGCCAATAAGCGCTGTGGCAATCTGCTCGGGGTCCTGCATGCGGCGGGCCATCTCCAGCGCCTTGTGGTAATGGATGGCCGCTGAATCCAGCGCACCGCGTTCACGATGGCAATCGCCGAGCACGGAATTGCAGAAGGCCAGGCCATAGTCCATGCCTTCGGATTCCGCAATCTCCAGGGCCACGGAAGCGTACCAGTAGGCTGAATCCCAGTTTTGTTCTTCGATGAAGTGTTGGCCCACGGTTCCATAGGCCCCGACCAGCAGGTATTCCTGGCTGAACTGCGTGGCCAGTCGGATGCATTGGCGGAAGTACGCCTTGGATTCGTCCAGTTTTTTCTGGTGCCCCAGGATGTCCCCCATGGAATAATAGGACTCGGCCAGGCCGAAGCTGTCGTGGAGGTCTTCGCGCAGCTTGATGGATTCCAACTGGTGGGAGATAGCCTGCCCATAGGCATCCGAGTACAGGTATTGCAGCGACATCCAGTCGTAGGCCACCGCCCTCAGGGAGTCGTTGCGGTCGGCATTGGCCAGTTCAAGCGCCAGGTTGTAGTAAGGCAGGGCACGGGCATAGTCGTACATGGCGTAGTACGTGTAGCCTATGGCTGTGAGGGCATCAAAGATTTCCTCGGTGGAGCCCGTCGTGCGGATATGGCTCAACGCCCGGTTGAAATGCTCCAGGGCCTCGTGGTAGCGGTACTCCTTGCGGTAGGCGTACGCGAGCTGACGTTCCAATCGGGCCTGCTCTTGTACGGCATCACCCTGGACAAGGCGCAAAGCCTCCTCCAGGCTGTCGATGTGCCGCAGGGCGGCGTCCATGATCGGGGCCTGCGCCTGCGCGGTGGAGGCTTGCAGCGCAGTGGAGTCGGGGCTGATGTCGGAGCCCGTATTCGCCCGTACGGGCGAAACCCCGATCAGGCCATAGAGCACCAATCCCAGCAGCAGCGCCGCGCAGGGGCCAGGCCGAAAGCGGCCACCCGACCGGGGGGGCTGGGGCCGGAAGCGGCGTTTTGCCGGGCCCGTATATCCGAAACGGGCCATAAGGGAGCAGTGGATCAAGTGCACGACAGGTAGGGCGGAGCCGCCTGAATGGTCTTTCCTTCTGTACGGCAATAGGGTACCGTATGTTTCGGGAATTGACAAGCCTGTCATTTTACACCGCGAGGCGGCCCAGATGACCTCTCCATCACCCGATGTCGGCACATCGGTGTTGCAACATTTATATAGTTGGGGCTGGACACACCAGGCATCCATGCGCCTGTTCGGCCCGCGGATCAGTGTTGCACCCAGACCGCGTAGCCGTAAGGCTCCAGGTCCAGGCTGGCCAACTGCGGACCGCTGGCTTTGGTACCGCTGAACAGTTCGGCATACGCACGACCTGCCGGCGCTTCAATGGCGATGTCTTCCACGGCATAGCTGCCGAAGTTGAGGGCCACCAGCACCTCATCGTTCGCCCCGCGGGCGAACACCAGGACCCGGTTTTGGGCATCGGTGGCCAACCATTTGACCGGTCCCCCGGCCGCGCCGTTCCACAGGACCACTTGCTCCTCCTTGAGGCTACAGAGCGTAGCGTAGAAATCCTGGTAGGCGTGGCCGTTCCATTCGATGCTGTCCTTTTCAAAGAAGGAGAGCCGTTTGCGCATCGGCGCTTCCTGGCCCGAATAGATCAGGGGCATGCCCGGGACGGTGAAAGAGAGCACGGCCATGGGCTTGTGGGCATCGCCCATGCGTTCGAAGACCGTGCCGTTCCAGGAGTTTTCGTCGTGGTTGGAGGTGAAAACCATTTGGTAGTCTTCGTCCGCAAAGCGGGCACCCTTGCCTTCGTAATAGCTGCGGATGCTGTCCACCGGCCACTTGCCCTTGGCCACCTCGTTCATGCGGTGGTGCAGGTCCCAGGCGTAGGTCATGTCAAAGGCCGAGTGGATGGCCGGGTCTTCCCATTCGGCCAACATGAAGACCGGCTTGATCTGGTCCAGCACCGTGCGCACCGAATCCCAAAAGGAATACGGCACCATGCCGGCCACATCGCAGCGGTAGCCGTCCAGGTCAAACTCGCGTACCCAGTAGGCCAGGGCATCGGCCATGGCGTTGCGCAGGCCGGGGGCTTCGTAGTTCAGGTCGGCCACGTCGCTCCAGTCGGCCACCGGGGCCTGCATTTGGCCCAGCGAATCGCGGGTGTACCAATCGGGATGTTCGGTGATCCAGGCGTTGTCCCAGGCCGAGTGGTTGGCCACCCAATCCAGGATGACGTGCATGCCGCGCCGGTGTGCGCCATCCACCAGGGCCTGCAAGTCGGCTTCATCACCGAATTCCGGGTTGATGCCCTTGTAGTCCTGCACGGCATAATAGCTGCCCAGGCCGCCTTTGCGGTTCTTTTCGCCCACCGGATGGATGGGCATCAACCACAGGATGTCCACACCGAGGCGCTCGATCCGGTCCAGGTCCGCCGTTACCGCGGCGAAGGTGCCCTCCGGGCTGTACTGCCGCACGTTGACTTCGTAGATCACGTCATCCTGGCTCCATTTCGGGGCACTGCCGTCGCCGGTTTGGTTTTCGCCGGCAGGCACTTCAGTCCGGCTGCTGTGATCGGCACCCCCTCCGTCGGCGGTGCAGGCACTCAGGCCGGCAAGGAGCACGAGAAAAAGTGCAGCGAGGTTGTTTTTAGACCGTTTGTTCCAGATTGAGTAGCGCATGGCGGTTGGTTCGAATTCGGTTCGGATGTTGGTGCAGCCTGGGGCGGTGCCGGTCAATGACCCATCCAGTGGTTGGCGGTATTGATCAGGCCGTTGGTGGAGGCGTCGTGGCCTTCCACCGGGCTGGACTGGCCGATTTCAGGCAGGATATTGCCAGCCAGTTGTTTGCCCAGTTGCACCCCCCATTTGTCAAAGGAGTAGACGTTCCACAAGATGCCCTGCACAAAGATCTTGTGTTCGTAGAGCGCAATCAGGCTGCCCAGGCTGCGGGGGTCCAGCCGCTTGAGCAGCAGCGTGGAGCTGGGGCGGTTGCCCTCAAAAACCTTGTAAGGCAGCAGCTTTTCGATGGCCGCAGGCTCGGCCCCTTCGGCTTCCAGTTCGCGCCGGGCTTCCAGCGCGGTCTTCCCGTTCATCAGGGCTTCGGATTGGGCAAAGCAGTTGGCCAACAGCTTGGCATGGTGGTCGCCGATGGGGTTGTGGCTGGTGGCCGGTACGATGAAATCACAGGGCACCAATGTAGTGCCCTGGTGCAGCAGCTGGTAGAACGCATGCTGGCCATTGGTGCCGGGTTCGCCCCATACAATGGGGCCCGTGGCATAATCCACATCCTGCCCTGTACGGTCTACCGATTTGCCGTTGCTCTCCATATCGGTCTGCTGGAGGTAGGCCGGAAAACGGTGCAGGTATTGGTCGTAGGGCAGTACGGCATGGCTTTCGGCCCCGAAAAAATTCCGGTACCACAGGCCCAAAAGCGCCATGATCACGGGCAGGTTTTCTTCCAGCGGCGCTTCGCGCAGGTGTCGGTCCATGGCTTCCGCCCCATCCAGCAAGTCGCGGAATTTGGCAAAGCCCACCGACAGGGCAATGGGCAAGCCGATGGCCGACCACAGCGAATAGCGTCCGCCCACCCAATCCCAGAATCCGAACATGTTGGCCGTGTCGATCCCGAAAGCCTGCACGCCCTCGGTGTTGGTGGACATGGCCGCAAAGTGCTTGGCCACCTGGGCCTGCGGATCGTCCACGCTTTTGGCGGCATGCTCCAGCAGCCAGGCCTTCGCGCTGTGCGCGTTGGTCATCGTCTCTTGGGTGGTGAAGGTCTTGGAGGCCACCAGGAAGAGCGTGGTGGCCGGGTTGAGGCCCTTGAGCGTTTCGGCCAGATGCGTGCCGTCCACATTGCTGACAAAGTGGACCTTGAGCGGTCCCTGGAAATGCTTGAGTGCTTCGGTGGCCATCAAGGGGCCCAGGTCTGAACCGCCGATGCCGATGTTGACCACATCGGTCATGGCGGCACCGCTGTATCCCGTCCAGCGGCCCAGGCGCACGTTTTCGGTGAAGTCGCGCATGCGGTCCAGCACGGCGTCCACGTCCTCCAGCACGTTGTGCCCGTCCACCAAGATGGGTTCCCCGTCTCGCCTGCGGCGAAGCGCCACGTGCAGCACCGCGCGGCCTTCGGAGGCGTTGAGTTCCTCGCCGGCAAACATGGCGCGGATGGCTTCGGGCAGGCGGCATTCGCGCGCCAGCGCAAACAGGAAGTCCATGGTCTGCTGATCCACACGGTGTTTGCTGTAGTCTAGCAGGATGTCTTCAAAACGGACGTGGTAATGCGCAAAGCGCTCCGGGTCTTCGGCAAACAGGGAGCGCAAATGCGTGTGGCGCATGGCCCCGTAATGGGCCTGCAGGTCGCGCCATGCACGGGTGCTGGTGGGGTTGACGTGGGGCAGCATGGGAACGGTTGCTTTTCTGGTGCGGTCGGAATGAGGCTATGGAGCCTCTGCCTCCTGTTCGCGAAAGTAGCTCAGGCCTTCGGGCAGATGCTGAGCGTTGCCGTTGCGCCCGGTCACCTTCGTGGCAGCTCCGGTGTTCAGGCCCACGTAGATCCGCTCGCCGAACCATTCGCGGCAAAACAACAAATGCTCCGGGCTGGTTGAAAGGATTTCGGTGCTGCCGAAAACCAGGGCGGGGGATGTGCTGCGCAGGGCCATGTAGCGGCCCGCGCGTGCGCGAAGGCTGTCGGTTTTCGGACCGGTCGTTCCAAAACGCATCATGCGGCGGCTGTCCGGATCCCCACCGCCGGCCATGGCGATCTCATCGCCGTAGTAGATGATGGGGATGCCGGGAATGGCGGCGTTCAGGCCGATGAGCCATTCGGCGCGCTGGATGGCCCGTGCGGAGTCGCCCAGGCCAACGCGGCGTTGCCAGCCGGCTTCCTTGGGGTCTTCGCCGGAGGCGATGCCTCCACCGGCCAGGCTGGCAAAACGCGCCATGTCGTGGTTGCCGGTGATGTTGCCCATGGTGTGGTGGTGGCCGTAGGCATCCAGGCTGGCACGCAGCTCTTCGGCGATGCCGCGCAAATCGGGATCGGGCGCGGTCAGTACGGTACGCGTGCCGAAGTAAAAGGGAAAATCAAATTGGGCATCCAGCAGGCCTGGGCCGAGGTAGGATGCGATCAATTCGCGTTCGCCGAAGGTTTCCCCAATTTGAAACAAAGGCCGGTCCGGGAATCTGTTTTTGAGTTTGGCGGTCAGTTGGTGCTGGAAGGCCAGGGGGATGTGCTTGGTGGCGTCGTGGCGGAATCCGTCCAAATTGAACCGATCGATCCAAAACAGTGCAGAATCTGTGACCGCCTGGACCACATCCGGATTTTGCAGATCCAGGCTGGGCAGGAAATCATCGAACCAGGTGGTCAGGCGCTGCTCGTCCCAGAGCCGCAAGTTGCGGCGGCCGTCCGGCAGATCCAGGTCCGTGGTCCAATCGGGATGCAGGGCCAGCATGGGATGCTGTTCGTGCACATGGTTGGCCACAAAATCCAGCAATACGCGCATGCCGCGGGCGTGGGCTTCCTCCACCAGGGCATCCAGCGCGGCATCACCCCCAAAGCGCGGATCCACTTCGTGGTAGCTGACGGGCCAATAGCCGTGATAGCCGGAAAACCAGCGCCGCGGTTCGGGGTATTCCTGGAAAGCACCTTCCGGATTGCGCGCAATGGGGGAGACCCAGACCGTATTGCACCCCATCTCCTGGATGTAGTCCAGGTGGGCGCGCAGGCCCTGCAGGTCCCCGCCAAAAAAATTGGCGGGCGGCAGAATCCGCGGATCGTCGGAGGGCACATCGTTTCCTTTTTCGCCGTTGGCGAAGCGGTCCACCAGCGCGAAATACATGGTCTGGGCCGCATAGGCTCCCGAAGCTGAACCCGCCGCAGCGCCCGCCGGGCCGGTCTGCACGTCAATCACCGGACGCCCCTTGGATAGCGGAATGCGCAAGTCGTTGGAGCGGCCTTCGCCGGTCCAGGCGATCACGGTCAATACCCCGCCGTCCGCGTCCCCAGCCTGTTCGGGAGGCAGGATGCGCAGGCCTTCGGCGCTGCGCTGCACGTGCTCGGACCCCAACAAACGGTAATTCCACCACACGGCATGGTCCCAATCGGCGTTCCCGCTTCCGGCTTCGCGGCCTTCCAGGCCAACGCTGATGTGGATGCCGTCATCGTCCGCACGCACGGGGCGCAGGAAAGGCAGGCCGTCGGGCCGCTGGACGCGCAAAAGCGAATTGAAACCGCCGATGTTGTTGTCCATGGAGTCCGGATTGGCCGGATCCAGCATCCACTGCCCGTCCACCACCAGTTGATACGGGTAGCGGCCGGGTTTGAGGGGCAAGCGGGTTTTCCAAACACCGCCGTCGCGGGTCATGAAGTGCGCGGCCGGATTCCAGTTGTTGAAACCCGCGGCGATCTGGACCTTGTCCGGATCCTGGCCTGCCGGAGGGCGGTAGGTCAACTCGATGTTCTGCGTGGAGGGTCGGAAAACCGGTATATCGTAGGCCGCTCCGGCTTTGTACACCGTGAGGTTGGAGACGGCCGCCAGTTCCCGGCTCGGTGTAAGCCCCAGGCGTTTGCGCGAGGCTTTGCCGCGCATGGCGGGATCAAATACCACCGAATCGGCCACAAAATCCGGTCCGAACCAATCGGCCAGGGCCAGGTCGCTGGTGCCATCGGACAGGCGGGCGGCGTGCGCAGCACCGACCAGCAAGGGGTGCTCCGGGTAGGCGTCCAGGGCTGGTCCAAGGGCGGCGTTGTGCGGCGCACCGGGCTGTTCGCCGCAGGCGCTCCACAGTTGGATGGCGCCCAGCAGCAGCAATGGAAGCAGGTAGGGTTTGGGGCTGGGCATGGGCCAGGGCTTAAGGGTCGGTTTGGGATGCGGCAGGCGGCGCGTCCAGCCACCAGGTGATGGCTTGGGGCATCCAGCGGCGCCAGGTGCTTTCGTTGTGTTGGCCTTCCGGGTCCACGGTTACGCGCAACCGTGCCGGACCGTATCCGGCCCGGCGAAGGCGGTTGCCCAGCTCCAGCACATTGCCCGCATTGGGGTCCAAGACGTTGCGGTCAAATTGCAGGACCTGGAGGCTGTCGGAACTGGATTCCCGGCTGCCCATGGCCAGGTACCAGCGGCTGTCCGGCATGTTTTGGAACGGAGCGTCCAAAACTTCGGGATTGAACCACAACGAGGGGCTGAAAGCCAACAAAAAACCGAACGGCTGATTTTCCTGCAGGCCTGCCCAAACGGCCATCAGGCCGCCGAGGGAAGAACCGCCAAAGCCGGTTTTTGCGCGTTCGCGCGAAAGCGCAAAGCGGTCTTGTGCCCAGGGCAAAACCCGCTGCACGATGAAGTCCAGGTGCTCGGCACCCCGGCCGCTGGGGTATTCGGTGTGCACAAAGGGGCTGTATTCGGCAATCCGGTCGGCACCGCCGTTGTCCACGCCGATGACCACCGGCACGGCAGCACCAAGGGCCTGCCGAGCGGAAAGGGCCTCGTCCACCCCCCATTCGCCGGCATAGGCGGTCAAAGCATCGAAGAGGTTCTGGCCGTCCAGGAGCACAAGCACCGGGTAAGGGGCTGCGTCCGGGTATCCAGGCGGCAGCCAGACGCGCACCGTGCGCGCGGGGGGAGGCAGGGTATCGGAAATCCGGACCTCCCGCAAGGGCAACCGGTGTTTTTCCAGCACGGATCCTTCAGCAATCTGTCCGCTGCATACGGTCAGGGGTAAAAGCAAAGCGCTGAAGATCAGCATCTTGAACGTCCTGGTCCAGGGTGCAAATCCGATGCCGCCCGATCCGGTGTCGGGCGTAACTTGGGCTGTGAACCCCTGCTTGGTGTACGGCGTACACGAAGTGTCGGCCATGACGCCAAATTCGCCCAAAAATTTCACAACCCTGATGCACACCCTGATGTCCATGCTGATGTCCGTATTGATGGCTGTGCGCCGCACCCCGTCCCTGCGGGGCCTCGTCGTGCTCCCTTGCCTGGTGTTTGCCTTCGCCCTGCGGGCGCAGGTTCCCGTTCCGGACGTGATGCTCCAGGGCTGGTACTGGGATTATCCGTTGTCGGTGGGCGGCAAAACCTGGATGCAACAGCTCGGTGAACAGTCCGCTGAGTTGTCCGAGGCCGGTTTTACACAAATCTGGCTGCCGCCGCTCAGCAAGGGTTCGGGTGGGGGTTTCAGCGTGGGCTACGATACCCGCGATTGGTACGATCTGGGCGAATTTGGTGCGGCGCGTTGGGGCAACCGCAGCCAATTCGATGCGGCCCGGGCACAGATGGAAGCCGCCGGCTTGACCCTGATTGCCGACATGGTGTACAACCACCGCGACGGCGGGGCGGCGGAAGACAATCCGGCTGTGGAGGGCTGGATCGAAAACATGGATTTCAGCAAGGCCGCATCCGGGGATCAGCCCATGCCTTCTGACCGCTGGCGTTGCTACCTGCCGCTCGGTGGCGGCACGGGCAATGGCACGGGGACATATTACCTCAAAATCCGCTCGGCTTCCCAGCACCCCAATTTCGAAAACAAAACCTACCAGGTCATGGCCTGGACCAATGCAGTGGGACCGAACTGGGGCCTCCCTCCGCTTTCGGAAACGGCGGCCAATGGAGGCGCCGATTGCGGCGAAAGCTTTGATGTGCTGGAGCTCGGCCGGCGCATGGAAGCGGCCACCGATGCCGATGCCTGCCGCACCGATGAGTTTGCCCTGACGCTCGGCGCGGGCGACTTTGATCCGGCGGGCGACACGCTATGGTTGGTCTTGAGCAACCAGGCCGGTGGCCTGGGCGATTATTCGGACCACTACATCTACGGGCTTTGGAACGGCGCTGTGGCAGCCGATGTTCAAGGCCAGTTGCGCTATCAGACCTACACGGATTTCACGGACATGCCCTCGGGGCGCGGGGCCCTGGATTATCTGGCCTTCCGGCCGAACGGCAATCCCACGCAGCTTGCCGGCGACTGGGACGGCATGTGGTTTTTCAACGACATCGACCAGACCCAGCCGTTTGTGCAGGACGCCCTGTTCGACTGGACCGAATGGATGTGGGACGAAGCGGGCATCCGCGGGTATCGTTTGGACGCCATCAAGCATTTCCCGGACTGGTTTGTCGGCGACATGATGGACCGCATGCACGATGCCGGGAAAAATCCGCCGATGGTGGTCGGCGAATTCTACGACGCCAATCCCTTTCTGCTCAAGGGTTGGGTGGACGGCGCTTCTGCGGCCATGGATGCCGATACCCGTTCGGCCATCGGTCTGCGGGCCTTTGATTTTGCCTTGCGCGAAGCCCTCAAAAGCGCCTGCGATGCTTTTGGCTACGACGTCCGCAACGTCTTCCAGTCCGGCATGGTGGATGCGGCAGGTGCCAGCGGTTTTGACGCAGTGACCTTCGTCGAAAACCACGATTTCCGTTACCCGGGTCAGGAGGTGGCCAACGACCCCGTTTTGGCCTACGCCTACATTTTGACCAACAACCGTGTGGGCCTGCCTTGTGTGTTTTACCCCGATTATGACGATGGTGGGCCGATGCACTTTCAAATCAAAGGCCTCCTGGAGGTCTTGCGCCGCTACATTTCCGGCTCGTCCAATGTGGACTACCTCAACGCCTTTGGCAGTTTTTATTCCGGCACCTACCTGGAGGGTTTTTCCAACACCTCGCTCATCTACCAGCTCCACGGAGGCCCTTCCGGCCGCTCGGTGCTGGTGGCCATCAATTTTGCGGGCGAACGCCTGCGTGTGGACCATACGCTCAACACCGGAGCCGTGCCCATCGGCGATACCCTCACCGACATTTTTGGCGTGTCCGCGCAACCCTTTGCCATCGTCAACGGCAGTTCGGAGGTCTATTTGGACCTGCCGCCCCGCTCCTTTGGCGTATGGGTGCAAGGGGACCTGACCGACCGGCTCATCCCGCTGACCGACACCAGCACCACTGCGCTGGATCCTGTTTTCGCCTCCGGCGAAAACGACCTGAGGCTCTGGCCCAATCCGCTCCAAGATGCCCGTTTGCAGGCGCAGTTCCCGCCCAGCCAGCAAGCGATGGCGTGGACCCTGTACGATGTCCAGGGCTGTGCCCGGCATTCCGGCCGCATTCCCCCGGGACAAGCGCAACAAGGGCAGTGGACCTTTGATTTGCCCGACCTATACAGCGGCATGTACCATCTGGTGCTTGAGCATGAACGGGGTATTCTATCCGCTTCGGTGGTGGTTCCCTACACCCGCTAAGCCGGGCACTTGACAGCCATTGTGGTCTGCTGTGCGTTGTTCCATGCGTTCAACGGCAGCGGGCTTTTTGTGCTCATCAGGCTCATTGCCACGGTTGCGGGAAGCGTTCGCCGGTACGG
>JAUIHG010000327.1 GCA_030432405.1 Bacteroidia bacterium
GCAGGGTCCACACTGGAACTGGATGGTTGCAGCCTGCTGGGCGGCGGGAATACCATCGATGCCGCGGGCACATTGGCCGTAAACAACAGCAACCAGATTGGCGGCGCCGGTGCCGTCAGTACCCTGACCAACCGGAGCAGCAGCAACGTCAATTGGAACGGCGGCAACACCTTTGGTCCGGTCCACATCATCCACAGCGGCTCGGGGCGCTTGCGGATGGCCAACAACAGCGGCGACACCTTTACCGATAGCCTTCATGTGCAGTGCACCAGCACAGGAGCCTTGGAAGTGGCCTACAACGGAACAAACGCTTTTGAAGGCCCCATCAATCTGGGCGGCAGCATGCAGTCCATCGCGTTTGGTGGCGCCGCTTCGGAACGCTGTGTTTTCCGTGGCGGGCACAGCGCCATCCATGGAGATGTGGCCTACCCGATGAACATCGAAACGATGCACCTTGAGCTGGATCCCGGCAGCATACTCAGCCTCCAGGTACCCGTGGTGCTGAACGACAACCTCACTTTGACGCGCGGTCGTTTGGCCACCGACGCCACCAACCTGCTCATCCTGACCGACGAAACCACCACAAGCGGCCTGGGTTCTTCGGACAGTTACGTGCAGGGTCCCATGCGGATTGTCATGACCAGCAGCGCAACGGTGCGCAGCGGCCTGAGTTTCCCGGTGGGCAGCAGCACGGCCTGGCGTCCGGTATACCTGGAAGTGGCCCATAGCAGTGGCGCGGCTTTCCGGTACGATGTAGCCCTGGTGGAATCCTCCGCAGAAGCCCTGTTATGGACCTTGCCGATGGACATCGATTCCGTGTCCAAAACCCGGTACTGGACCATCAGCCGCGCTGAAGATGCCACAGGGCTGGCCTCGGACGCCAACATCCGCACAGCACCCGGACAGGAACCGCAGGTCACCCTGTATTTCGATACCGACGACGAGGTCATCCAGCCCGATGTGCTGCGCATCTGCAAAAACACCACTGCTGCGCCATCGGAATGGATCGACATTGGCGGAACCGGTACACCGGCCTACGATGACGACAATCCGGTAGCCGGTTCGGTCACCTCCACCTCCTCCCCTTCGGCCTTTGAGGGGTTCAGCACCTTTGCCCTCGGCTACGGCAATATCGATGCGCTTCCTGTCACGCTGCTGGCTTTTGATGCCTTCGCCTCCGGCGAAAACGCCGAATTGACCTGGAGCACGGCCGCCACCTGGGATCACACCGCATTCCTGTTGGAGGTTTCGGAAAATGGCGTTCACTATGCGCCGCTTGCTCGCCTGGAAGGCCCCGTGCAAAGCAGCACCTACCAAGCGTACCGCTACACCCACGAAGGACCTCATCGGGGGTGGCGCTATTACCGGCTATTGGAAGTGGGCCGTTCCTCAGACACCACATTGCTGGCGCATGCCGCCGTTTCCTTTGAAGCTCCTGTTGCTTCCGGGGAGCTTGGATCCTGGCAGGTTTACCCCAACCCCACTGCCGGCACGTGCACCGTACGCTTGCTTGAGCAAGCGCCAAACAACCGGCCTATATACTGGGAGTTAACGGATGCCATGGGCCGCGTGCTGCAACATGGCTTGCTGGACCCGTCGGGCGAAGCCCATCCGGACCTTTCGGACTTGCCGACGGGCAGCTATGCCCTGCGCAGCAGCGATGGCCGCTACCCGCCCCTTTGGCTTTGGAGGCAGTGAGCAGGCATAAAAAAACGGGCCGCCCAATGGGAGCGACCCGTAAAACAAAACGACAAAGCAAGAACGATCGACAGCCTAAGGCTGTCTAATGCACAGAAACACACGACCAAACGTCCATCGAAGCGTCCCGAACCCATCGGGGAGCAAGAGCCCCACAGCAGGTCCACATGGTAGTGCTGCATCAGGCCCGATTGGACGATGCGATGTTCGTGTACTTTGTACGCTTAGGCAAAAACAATTCCCGGCAGACGCAGCGTTTCGAATACAGTACAGCTTCGTGCAAACGATTGATTAACAAGACTTTCCATTCGAATGTGCCAGCTTTTCGGCATGGTGAATTCGCCATTGCTTTAGCGCCGCAGTTGTCGTCCAGCTTTCTGAAACACGCCGTTAGGGATGCAGCCTGCTTTCCCCCACGTGCAGCAGGACCGCCAGAAAAGCATTGCT
>JAUIHG010000328.1 GCA_030432405.1 Bacteroidia bacterium
CCCGACGCTGGTGCCGTCCACCCTCGAAGCTTGCCCCGTGATAGGCATCAAAGATCTCCAACGCGAGGGAAGGACCAACCACCCGCGCGCCGATGCACAAGACCTGCGCGTCGTTGTGCTCCCGGGCCATGCGAGCCGAGAACGGCTCGCTGGCGAGGGCCGCCCGCACCCCGGGGACCTTGTTGGCCGCGATAGAGACACCGATGCCCGTGCCGCACAGGAGCACCGCGCGCTGGACGAAGCCGGGCGCTGGTTGCCCTATGTCCGCGTGGCGGACGAATCCATTCTGGCTCCGGGGGCGGAAGCCGAATTGGCGGCCGCCGGCCAGTCGGCCGATCCCATCCCAATCCTGATGGCCGAAAACGAGGGGCTGGTCAATTACCTCGAAGACAACGACCAGATCTCCATCAAGGAGTACATGCAGCTCATGCAGTTGCCCTATCCGGTGGCGGCGCGTTCGCTGGAAGCGCTCAAAGAAAGCGGTGTGTTGGGCAAGGAGGATTTGGGCGGCCGCGCCTGGTATTTCCTGGCGCCGGGGTGTTGAAGCGGTTGGGGCTGCATGCGGCCAGGCTTTGCAAACAGGATGCGATGCCACGGCTAACTTAGCCGCATGGCCATGGTTCCCGAATCCGTATTGCGCAGGGCCCAGCTGCTGGAAGTCAGCTGGGAGGTCTGCAACCAGTTGGGCGGCATCTACACCGTCATCCGTTCCAAATTGCCGGCCACCGTGGAGAAGTGGGGGGACCGCTACGCCATGATCGGGCCCTGGACGGGCGAAAGCGTGGCCGCGGAGTTTGACCCCATGCCGGACGGTGGGGACGCCATAGGTCGCGCCCTTACACGTTTCCGTGCCATGGGCATGGAAGCCGTGCAGGGGCGCTGGCTGGTCACTGGCCGGCCGCGGGTTGTTCTTCTAAAATCCGAAGGCGCCTTCGATCGACTGAGCGCCATCAAGGAGGAGTTTGCCGAGCGCTTCGGCATTCCCGTACGGGAAGGCGACGAGCTCTACGACCAGGCCCTGTTGTGGGGCGATGTGGTGCGCCGCTTTTTGGCCGTACTGGCCGAGGAAAATCAGGAAGGCACACCGCTGATCGTGCACGGACACGAGTGGATGGGGGCAACGCCACTCCTGGGTGCACACCTGGACGGGACGGACATCCGCAGCGTGTTCACCACCCATGCCACCATGTTGGGGCGGGTGCTGGCCATGCACGATCCTGAATTCTACCAGCACCTTTCGCGCTACGACGACGCGGCAGAGGCCGACCGCTATGCGCTGGGCGGCATCCACGGCATTGAAAAAAACGCCGCCCGGGTGGCGGATGTGTTCACCACCGTCAGCGAAATCACCGGCCTGGAATGCGAATACCTGCTGGGCCGAAAACCGCACAAGGTCACGCCCAACGGCTTGAACATCGACCGCTACGCCACCAACTACGAGGTGCAGGTGCGGCACGACACCTTCAAGGCCAAGATCCACGAGTTTGTCATGGGGCATTTTTTCCCCAGCTACGCGTTTGACCTCGGCAAGACCCTGTATTTTTTTACGTCCGGCCGTTACGAATTCCGAAACAAGGGCTACGACCTGACCCTCGAAGCGCTCAAGCGCCTCAACCGGATGATGCTGGAAGCGGGCACCGAAAAAACGGTGGTCTGCTTTTTTGTCACCAAACGCCCCACGCACTCCATCAATCCGGAAGTATTGCAGACCCGCGGGGTATTGGAAGAAATCCGCCGCAACGTCAAGGCCATCCAGGAGCAGATTGGAGAACGGCTTTTCCTGGCCGCTGCCGCCTCCGGCGAAGACCACCGCCTGCCCCCGCTGCGCGACATGGTGGACGATTATTGGAAGCTCCGATACCGCCGCAGCATCCAAAGCTGGAAAAGCAAAAACTGGCCCATCGTGGTCACCCACAACCTGGTCGACGATCAGGGCGATGAGGTCCTGGACAGCCTTCGCCAAGGGCCCCTGGTCAATTCTCCTTTGGACAAGGTCAAGGTGGTCTACCACCCCGATTTCATCTCCTCCACCAGTCCGCTGTTTGGCATGGACTACGGCCAATTTGTGCGGGGCTGCCACCTGGGCATTTTCCCGAGCTATTACGAGCCCTGGGGTTATACGCCCCTGGAGTGCAT
>JAUIHG010000115.1 GCA_030432405.1 Bacteroidia bacterium
GCGGCCCGCGCCGACATTGAAAGCACCGCGGCGCTGCCCTGGCGCGTCCAGCAGCTTTTCCTACAGCTGGATGAAAACCTGCCCCTGGCCCAGTATTACCACATCGCCGTGGACAACGACCAACCGTACCACATTTACGGCGGCATGCAGGACAACGGCTCCTGGGTGGGGCCGGCCTACGTGTGGCAGTCCGGCGGCATCCGCAACGCCAATTGGCAGGAAGTCCTCTTCGGCGACGGCTTTGATGTGCAGCCCCATCCCGAAAACAACCGCTACGGCTATGCCATGTGGCAGGGCGGCAACCTGATGGAATACGACCGGGAAACCGGCCACCGCCACCGTCTGGTGCCCACCCACCCGGAAGGCGAGGAATTGCGCTTCAACTGGAACGCGGCCCTGGCCCTGGACCCGCACAATCCTGATGCGATGTATTTCGGCTCCCAGTTCCTGCACCATTCCACGGACCGCGGCCGCACATGGACGCTGCTCAGCCCCGACCTGACCACCGATGATTCCAGCCGCCAGTTGCAGCACCAGTCCGGCGGGCTGACCATCGACGCCACCGGCGCGGAAAACTTCACCGCCCTGACGGCCATCGCACCCAGCCCGGTGGAACAGGGGGTGGTCTGGACCGGCTCCGACGACGGCCTGCTGCACCTCACCCGGGACGGGGGAGCCAGCTGGACCGAGCTGTCGGCCCGGCTGCCGGGCTTTCCCGCTGGCGCCTGGATTCCGCAGCTGGTCGCCTCGCCGCACGCGGCGGGCGAAGCCTTTGTGGTGGCCAACGACTACCGCCGCAACAACTGGGAAGCCTACGCCTGGCACACTTCCGACTACGGCAGCACCTGGCAGCGCATCGCCGGACCGCAGCTCAGCCCTTCCTACATGCTCAGCATCGTGCAGGACCCGGAGGTGGCCGACCTGCTCTTCCTGGGCGGCGACCGTGGCCTGTGGTTCAGCCTGGACCGTGGCCGCTCCTGGCGTCCATGGAGCCGGGACCTGCCCAAGGTCAACGTCATGGACATGGCCATCCAGTCCCGCGAGGGCGACCTGGTCCTGGGCACTTTCGGCCGGGCCGCCTGGGTCCTGGACGACCTGGAGCCTCTGCGGCGCTGGGCGCGTGAAGGTGCAACCTTGCTGGAGCAGCCCCTGGTGTTCTTTGACGCCCCTGATGCCGTGCTGGCCTCCTGGAAACAACCGCCCGGAGTACGCTTTGATGCGGATGCCGGATTCCGGGGCCAAAACCGGGGCGGCGGAGCCCGCCTGACGGCCTGGTTGGCACCGGATGCTTTTGTACCAATCGTTCCAGCAGAAGAACCCACCGATACAAAAGGCAAAAAAACCAAACGCAAAAAGGACCGCCCTTCCAATTCCGGAACAGTCATTCCGGAAAAGCGCAGCGGCGAAGACCTGGCGGCACCAGAGCTGGAAAGCGACAGCAGCACCAGCAAAAAGCCCCGCACAGCTGCCGATGAGCACATCCATGCCTACGTGTTTTCGCCGGCAGGCGATACCATCCGGCATTTCAAGGTCAAGGCCGATACGGGTTTTGTGCGGTTTGGCTGGGACCTGCGGCGCAAAGGCGGTTTTTGGCCCAACCGGAACAAGCCGGACCCCAAGGCGGACGATCCCGCAGGCAGGCATGTAGCGCCAGGCACCTACGGCATGGTCCTGGAATGGACCGACGCCAAAGACCGCAAACACCGCGACAGCACGCAGGTGGACGTTTTGGCCGATCCGCGCAGGGCCGAACCCGGCCAAAATGCCCGCCGCCAATACGCCCGCATGCACGACCGTTGGCTCGAACAGGTGGAAACGGTAGCCGATGGGGTACAGCGCATCCGCGCGATCCGTGAGGCCATGGACCGCATGAAGGCCAATACCGCCCGTTTGCCGGACAGCCTGCAAAAGCAACTCAAGCAACCGGCCAAAACGCTGACGGATTCGCTGAACGCTGTGGAAGCCCTGGCCCTTACACCAAAAGATTTCAAGGGCATCGACGGAGAAACGCGGCTCACGGATCTGTTGTGGCGCTCCGGCTCCTACCTGGATGAAACCGAAGCGCCTTCGGCGAACGCCAGCACCGCCCTGGGCCAGTTGGACGGCCACGTGCGCCGTTTTGCCGATCGGGTCAACGGCCTGCTCGAAGGCCCCTATGCAGACTGGAAGGCCGCCGTGGAAGCCCTGCCCTGGTCGCCCTGGCCGGCGTTGGAGCCGCTGGAGCAACCCTGATCCCGCATGCCGGCGCACCGGTCTGCGGTGGATCGGCACCTGTACACCGCGCGGGTCACCGCAGCCTCCTCCACGGGGCCGGATGTGTTCGCCCGCACGGGCAAATGGTCCTACCTTTCCGCATGCCCCTGGCCAAGCTTCAGACGCGCTTTGACAAGATCATGTCCAGCTTCTGGTTTGTTCCGGGACTGCTGATCCTGGCGCATGTGTTGCTGTTTTTCCTGACCCTGTGGATGGACAGCCTGGACCTGGGCCAGGAAATCGGCGCGGACATCAGCGATGCCCTTGGCGGCACCACCGAACCCAGCGGAGCCAAGGTGCCCTGGTTTGGCACCACCAGCGCCGCCTCCACCCGGGTGGTCCTGTCGATGATTGCCGGGGCCATGGCCGGCATTGCGGGTACCGTGTTTTCCATCACCCTGGTGGTGCTGCAATTGGCTTCCGCGCAACTCGGCCCGCGCCTGCTCAACAATTTCATGTATGAGCGCATCAACCAGGTGGTCCTCGGCCAATTCCTGGGGCTCTTTCTGTTCAGCCTGCTGGTGGTCAACACCATCAAGGACGATGCGGGGCTGACCGAACTGCCCCATTGGTCGGTGGCCACCGCCATTTTGTTGAGCATCGTCAACAGCGGCCTGTTGATCCTCTTCATCCACAACGTAAGCGTAAGCATTCAACCCAGCCGCATTGTGCGCACGCTCAACAAGCGGATTGAAAAGAACCTGCACCAGCTGTATCCGGAAGGCGCAGAAGATGCCTGGATGACCGAAAACAAAAAAGCAGCGCTGACGGAATCCTACCGCTTTCGCTCTCCGTGTTTCCCCAAAGACACCGGTTATGTGGAATACATCAACCTCGATAGCCTGGCCAAGTTGGCCGACAAGAAAGACTGGTTGATCAAGGTCCTGGTCAAACCCGGCTCCTTTGTGGTGGAGCAAAAGCCCATCCTGGAAGTGCACGGCCACGCCGAGGAGGAATTGTCCGATGAGCACCGTGATGCCCTGTGTTCGGCGTTCAGCATTTACCGCTCCAAAACCTACAAGCAAGACACGGGTTTTGCCATCCGGCAGGTGACCGAAATCGCCACCAAGTCACTCTCTCCAGGCATCAACGATCCCAATACGGCCCACATCTGCATCGACCACCTCACCTCGTCGCTGGCCCTGTTGTTGCAGCGCTCCATTCCCAACCGGGTGCTGGCCCGCGAAGACGGCCAGGCCCTGGTGGTGGCGGATGCCGACCGCTTTCCGGATTTCCTGGAAGCCTCCTTTGACCCCATCCGGCAATTTGGCGCGCAGATTCCCGACATTGCCGCGCATCTGCTCGAAAGCCTGCAAACGCTCTACAGCGTGGACCGGGACAGCCGGGAATCGCAAACGCTTCGCGCGTATGCGCGAAGGGTCATGGACACCGCCCTGCAGGCCGATCCGGTGGAAGACGATCGGGAACGCCTGCAGGACCTCTTTGCGCCCTTTGAGCTGGTTGGCCAACAGGAAGAGGAGGCAAAGGAGGGCAAAGCGGAAGCGGCGTCTTGACGGCGCTTTAAAAAGGACATAGGGTCAGCTTGCGTGCAGGGCCTATCTTGGACGGAAACTGGTTTACTGCGCCGTACCGGTCCACCGTCCCGGAACACAGGAGCAGCCAACGCGTCCCGCACATGCCTGCTGACAAACCCGCCATCAATCCGCGCATCGAAGCCGGGTGGAAGGCCGCCCTGGCCGAGGAGTTTTACAAGCCCTACATGGCCGACATCAAGCGGGTCTTGCTCGAGGAGCGGCAGCGGGGCAACACCGTTTACCCGGACGCCAAACACATCTTCCGCGCCTTTGACGCCACGCCCTTTGATGCGGTCAAGGTGGTCATGCTCGGCCAGGATCCCTACCACGGTCCGGGCCAGGCCCACGGCCTGTGTTTTTCGGTGCCCGATGGCATCCCGCACCCCCCCAGCCTGCAGAACATCCTCAAGGAAGTGCGCGACGATGTGGGCGCGCCCATTCCCGCCTCCGGCAACCTCGAGGCTTGGGCCACCCAGGGTGTGCTGCTGCTCAACGCCATGCTGACCGTGCGCGCCCGGGAGGCCGCCAGCCACAGCAAAATCGGCTGGCAGCATTTTACCAATGCGGCCATTTCCCGCCTCTCCGAATGGCGGGAAGGCATCGTCTTTTTGCTCTGGGGCCGTTTTGCACAGGACAAGGCCGCGTTGATCGACGCCGGCAAACACCACATCCTCACCGCGCCGCATCCCTCGCCCCTGTCGGCGCACCGCGGCTTTTTTGGCTGCCGGCATTTCAGCCAGGCCAATGCGCTGCTGGAAAAGCAGGGCCTGGGCCCCATCCAGTGGGGACTGGCACGGGACTGAATGCCGCACTCCAAGGCTCTGCTCAAGGCAGGGTCCGCGCTTCCACCACACTGCCCACGGTGCCCACAAAGACGCGGCTTCCGGAGCCGTTCAAGGGTCCGATGGCGCAAGGCCCTCCCCCTGCGGTCGGAAATCCGGGCAGGGGTTCGCCGGAGGCGTTCAAGCAGACCCACTCCCCGCTGGCCGGCGACCAGACCGCCATCAGGCTGCGTGGACCTTCGCCGTAGAGGCTCCATCCGTGGGGACCCGCATCCGGCAGTTCCCAGTCCCAGCGCGGAGCGCCATCGGCATTGCGGGCCAGCACGGCACGATCGGTCAGGGTGATCCACTCGCTGCTGCCCTGGGCGTCCAGGTTTCGGGCCGCAAAGCGGCTGCGGCGGTTGATGCGGGGGCTGGCGCGGCGGTCCAGCGTGCCGTCCAGGTGCAGGCGGTAGACGGTGCCCAAGGTGTCGCAGGCCAATAGAACGGGTTCGCCGTTTTCCGGCATCACCGACCATCCGTCGAGCAAGGGTGCGCCCAGCGCCTTCGGCGAAATCCGGTTGCTGCCGCGGCGGTCCTTCAGATAGACTTTCCCGTTACGGCCGGATATGGCGATGTAGTCCTTGCCGTTGGCGGCCGTGTGTTGGGGCGGATGGGCCAACCCGTCAAAACCCTTCATCGGGCTCCAACCGGGCAGGGGTTTGCCGGTCTGGTAATAGCCGTACAAAAAGCCGTTGTCTCCGCCGACAAACAGGCGGTAGTCGCGTTTGCCTTCGTAATCGAAGACCTGCAGGCCGGTGGAAGCCCCGGCGCTGAGCGCGATGGGGAAATCGGCCACATCGCGGCCTTTGCGGTCGATCAAATGGATGCGGCCCGGCGTGGCAAACGCAAATTGAAGTTTGCCGTTGCGGTAATAATCGATCTGGTGTACCTCGCCCAGGATGGGACCGTCGAGTTCCCGCTTCCAGAGGATGCGGCCTGAAGGGTCGACCAGGTATATCCGGTGGGCGGCGTCTTCAAGCAGCAATTCCGTACGGCCGTCGCGGTGGTCGGTGACAAAACGCGGAGCGGCCGCCGCCACGGTGTCCAGGCGCAGGCGCCACAGGCTCACCGCATCCGTAGGGCCAGGATCGGGTCCGCTGCCGCCGGCCGCTGCGCCGGAACCCAAAAAGCCACTGGCCAGGAATGCCCCGCGGTAACGGTCCCATTGCAGGGCCAAGGGACGCAGTCCCGCATGGGCAGCCAGGCGTTTGGACACGCTTTCGCGGAAACGCGGCAGGGCCATGCCTTCGGCCAGGGGGGCCAGGGCAGGCAGGTCAAGATAGAGGGTGGCGTTGGCTCCGGGCAGGAGGCGTTCGCGGAACGCGGCAAATTCCAAATTGCTGCGCAACACCGCACCCCGCTCGTAGGCGTCCAGGGCCTGTTCCAGTTGCCGCCTGTCTGGCGAAAGCAACAGGAAGCCCTCCACCTGCGCAAACCATGCAGCATCAAACGCCGTCAGGCTGCGGCCAAAACGCAGGCTGATGGGCGCCGGTGTTTCGGCCGAGGCCGCATCCAGGCGGCGGATGGCACGTTCGGCCGTTTGGCCTTCATAAACCCCGTCGGCCACCGAAATCCGGGCCAGGGTCTCGTCCACGGTTTCCGGCTCGGCCACCCGCAGCACCATCAGGGCGTGTTTGGTGTAGTCGCCACCACGCGGATCCACCAGACCCATGGCCCATTCCTGGCCGAGCATGCGCCGCCAGGGATCGTCCAGGTCGGCGGTGGACCGGGCATAGTCGGGACGGAACAGCCCCTGCCCGTCCGCACCGGCCGAAACACGCCAGAAGGCGCGGGTGCGCGCCGGGAGCACTTCGTCAATCCGCCAATCCGCCACACCCGGCACCGGGAAACGCGCGGCCAGATCCTGGGCACCACTGGCATAACCGCTTGCAAACAGCAGGCCTTCCAGGCGCTTGAGGTCCGTGGCCATCCAGCGGCTGAGCGTACCAAGCCCTTCCAGCGCAGCGCCAAACTCGGCTTCGGCAAACAAGCCCAGATAAGCGGACAGGGATTCGAGGTGCAGGTAGAGGGTGGTCTCCCGGTTCTTTCCGGTCTGTGCGCGCAAGCGCGCGAAATCGGGATCGGCCATCGGCTCGGCGATGCCCAGTACACAGCGCACGGCATCTTCGGCCAGCGAGCGGTTGGCTGCCAAAACCCGCAGCCCTCGGTGTCGGAAGCTCCAGCGGCCATCCGGCAGAGCTTCCAGGGCAATGCCTTCAAAGCTGGGAGCAGCGGACGGGATTTGTGCAGCGCTGAGGCCGGGAATCTGGAAGCCGCGGCCTTCGGTTTCCCTGCGGACCAGGAGCCAATCGATCCGCCCTCCGGCACCGAGGTAGGCGGCGGCCCAGAGGGCTTCGCCGGAGGCGCCCGGAGTGGACTGGGGCTTTACCGCCGCGGCAGGTGCTGCGGTGCTGCTGTCGGATGAGGCGCTGGGCTTGAGCGAGGCCGTACTGTCGGACGGGGCCGATTCCGCCTGGCTCTGTTCTCCACGCCAGGCCGCGCAGACCGCGTGCAAGCCCGCTACCAAGGGCGTGTAGTCCAGGGCCTGATCCAGCATGGCGTGGGCTTGCTGATCTTCCTGTGGCAATTGCCCAGCCGGCAAGGCAGGCCACCGATGTGCACCGGGCATGCGAAGGATCAGCATCGGGGTTTGCGGCATGGCCGCTACGGCCTGCAGCGGCACCAGCCGCTTTTGCAGCAGGAAGTATCCGGCGATGCTGCCACCGACCAGCAGCAGCAAAGCCAGCAATCCAATCCAGAGGCTTCGGGTCACAGGCAAAGGAGTATTTGGCGGCGCGGATCGGGCCTGCATCGTGGAAGGCAAATCCTTTGTGCGGCATGCGCCAATGGCGGCTCCCCATAGCGTTTGGCCGCGTAGTTTTGGCTTCGATCCTGCGGGCAAACTTAAGGCCCGCTGGTCCCGGTCTTGCCCCCGACAATCCACGCCCGTCGGGCCAAAGGCTGCCTTTTGTACCCTCTGCTATGCACGCCATGCCGAGAAAACTCCTGATCCTGGCCGGATTGCTCGGCGCCGCTGCCGTCCTGTTCGGGGCCTTTGGCGCCCATGGCCTGGAAAACAGTCCCATCGAGCCCAGCCTGCTGGATGCCTACCGCACCGGTGCGGCCTACCACCTCTGGCACAGCCTGGCCCTGCTCGGTCTGGCCTCCGCCTGGACCCACCTGCATCCGGGCCTGGCCCGAGCGGCCGGTTGGTGCTTTGGGCTGGGCATTCTGCTGTTCAGCGGTTCGCTGTACGGCATGGGCATGGCTTCGGCCGCAGGCGGATCCGCCTCCTTTCTGGGGCCGGTCACACCCCTCGGTGGCCTGCTGCTGACCGCCGCTTGGGTCTTGATGGCCCTGAGTGCCCTTCGGGCGAAACCTTGAGCGTCCAGGACTCGACGGCCTGAGCTCCGGCATGCCCGGCAGACGTTCAGAACGGCTTCAATGGCCGCGTCCGCCATGTTTGAGCATGGCCTGCTTGGCGTCCTGCAGGAAGGGGCTGGCAAAGATGAAGTGGTCCAGGTCCTCGTCCTGCGATTCCAGGATCTGGTCCTTGTGGCCTTCCCAGCGTTTTTCGCCCTTGAGCAGGAAAAAGACGGCTTCCCCGATTTCCATCACCGAATTCATGTCGTGGGTGTTGATGATGGTGGTGATGCCGTTCTCTTTGGTAATCTCCTGGATGAGGGCATCGATGCGGCCGGCCGTACGCGGGTCCAGGCCCGAGTTGGGTTCGTCGCAGAACAGGTAGCTGGGCTTTTGCACGATGGCCCGCGCAATGCCCACGCGCTTGGCCATGCCGCCGGAGATCTCCGAAGGGAATTTATGGTTGGCGTTTTCCAGGCCTACGCGGTCCAGTACCTCATTGACCCGTTCCAGCATGCGCTCCTTTTTCCAGTTGGTAAACATGGACAGGGGCAGCATGACGTTTTGCTCCACGGTCATGGAGGTGAACAGGGCGGATCCCTGGAAAAGGAAACCGATTTCCGTGCGTACCTGCTTGCGCTGGGAGGAATCCATCGCAAAAAAATCGCGGTCGTTGTAGAGGACCTGGCCGGAGTCCGGCTCCAACAGGCCGACCATGCATTTGATCAATACGGTTTTACCCGATCCCGAGGAACCCATGATCAGCGAGGTCTTTCCGGCATCAAAACGGGCACTGATGCCCTTGAGCACGGACTGGTCGCCGAAGGATTTGCGGATGTCGCGGATTTCGATCACGGTGGGGAAATCGGCTGGGTGGGGTGTTCGCCGGTACGGCGAAGGCACGGGTTACAAGGCCAGAACGGCGATCACGTAATCCGAAAAGAGGATGAGGATGCAGGAATAGACCACCGCGCGGGTGCTGGCGCGGCCCAACTCCACAGAGCCCCCCTTGACGTAGAAGCCCTGGTAAGAGGACACCGAGGCAATGAGGAAGGCAAAGACCACGGCCTTGAGCAGCATCAACTGAACGTTGAAGGGGTTGAAATAGGTCAGTGTGCCCTGGATGAATTCGTCGGAGGTAACGTAACCCGAGGCGATGGTGGAGGTATAGCCGCCCACCACGCTCAAAAAGCCGCTGACCGAAACCAGCAGCGGAATGACGATCATCGAGGCCAGCAGGCGGGGGCCAATGAGGTAGGCTTCGGTGCTGACGCCCATGATCTCCAGGGCGTCGATCTGCTCTGAAATGCGCATGGTGCCCAGTTCGGAGGCCATGTTGGACCCGGCTTTGCCCGCCAGAATCAGGCAGCTGAAGGTCGGCGCCAGTTCCAGGATGGTGGTGTCGCGCACAATCCAGCCCAAGTAGTAGCCGGGCACCAGGGAATTGCCGAAAATCTGGTAGGCGGTCTGCACCGCCGTCACAGCGCCGATGAAAATCGAGACCACCGCGATGATCAGAAAAGAGCCGACGCCGATGTCGTCCATCTGCCGCAGGGTTTCCCGCCAATACATGCGGAACTGCTCGGGACGGACAAACATGGCCGCGAGCATGCGGAGGTAGCGGCCAAAATGGGAAAAGAAATGCATGGAGCTGACGCGGTATGCGGGCGGAAATTAGGTCTTTTCGCCGGGCACCCGGCGAACACTTCGGAACGCTTTTTCTGGCCACCGCAACATGATCTCCCGCAACGCTGGCGCAGGTGCGGCTGCGGTGCATCCGGCGACTGCCTGGTGTACTGCAGCAATACACTAGTTTCGGCCTTCAATCCTATACCCTATTCCTACGTAAGGCCATGGAGAAACGTTATGCCGTATTGACAGGAGCCAGCCGGGGCATCGGCAAAGCCCTGGCCATGAGCCTGGCCCCGATGGGCTGGGAACTGGCCGTGTGCAGCCGCAGTCCGGAAAAGCTGGCCGAATTGGAAAGCGCCGTGCAGGAATGGGCGCCGGATGCGGTGGTCCACACCCTGCCCACCGACATGGGCGTGGCCGCCCAGGTGGATACTTTTGCCGGGTTTGTGCAGCAGCGCATGCCGCGCGTGGACGCCCTGGTGCACAACGCCGGGATCTTCCAGATGGGCGCCATGCTGGAGGAGGAAGATGGGGTTCTGGAAACCATGATGGCCGTCAACGTCTATTCCGCCTACCGGCTGAGCCGCCTGCTGGTACCGGCCATGGTGGAGCGTGGAAGCGGTGACGTGGTTTTTGTCTGCTCAACGGCCAGCCAAAAGGCGTATCCCGCCGGTGCATCCTACGGCGTAACCAAACATGCCCTGCTGGGCATGGCGCGCAACCTGCGCGAAGAACTGCGGGAAAAACGCGTGCGGGTCACCGCCATCCTGCCGGGCGCAACCTGGACGGATTCCTGGTCGGGAGTGGAAGGCCTGGATCCCGAACGGCTCATGCCGGCCGAAGACATCGCCGAAGCGGTGCACAGCATCCTGGAAATGAGCCCGCGTACGGTAGTGGAAGAAATCCTGCTGCGCCCGCAGCTGGGGGACCTGTAAGGACGGGCCTGGTGTACTAGGCGGCCGCCACGGGCTCCTGCTGCTGCCGTGCCTTGCGCCTCAGGTAGAACCAAACGCCCGCCAGGCTGAAGAACAGCACATAGGGCAACGCCAACAGGTAGAGGATGCCGTCGTTGATGCCGGCACTGGTGGTGGCCCCGTCCTTCATGCCGTCCATGGCGGCCTTGGTGCACATGGCGCATTGCGCCGCCAGCGGCGAAGCCCAAAAGGCCAGCAGCATCAGGACCAGCGGACGGATCAGCCGGTGGATCCGATGGGTTTTGGGCAGGATATCGTTGGAGCGGTTCATGGGAAGCGTCGCGTTCAGGCACCATAATACGGCGCGATCATCAGGTAGACGATGACGCCGGTCACGGAAACGTAAAGCCAGATCGGAAAGGTCCAGCGGGCCAGTTTGCGGTGTTGTTCCACCCGGCCGTTGACGGCCCGTGCCAGGGTGAAGAGCACCAGGGGCAGGATAATGGCGGCCAGCACCACGTGGCTGATCAATAAGGCATAGTACACCGTTCGGATCAAGCCTTCGCCGCAAGGTGTTGCAACCCCGCGCGTTAGCGATAACCTGTCCTTAGCAAAAAGTGGACAAACCAAAGAGGCGCGTGGGATAAGGAATGGACGACAAGAAAGTCATACCAATGTCCGATGACATCAAGCTGCCACGCCGTCCTCTGACCCTGAAAGATGTGTCGATCGAGTCCGGCGTCTCGGAAATGACGGTCAGCCGGGTTCTGCGAAATCGTGGCGACGTGTCCGAGGCGACGCCCAGTGCCCCGAGCCCGACGGCCTCAGCGGCTGCCAGACCACGGCCTGCGT
>JAUIHG010000329.1 GCA_030432405.1 Bacteroidia bacterium
GGCATGGATCAAGCCCTGTGCTTCGGAGAAGCGCAGAATTTGTCCTTCCTCTTCCACCAAAGCGCCAATGCCGTTGTTGCCGATCCAAAGGCGGCCCTGGCTGTCTTCGAAAATGCTGCGGACGTGTAGATACCCTTCGCTTTCTGTATAGCCCAGGGCCGCATCGTTGATGATGTCCAACTTCTGGCCGTCAAAATGCGCAATGCCGCCATAGCTGGCGAAACACACCCGGCCATCCTGGCGCATGGCATAGCCCGTCATCTGCAAGCCCTGAAACTCCCGTTCTAGCGTATCTGAAACCAACGGGAGGAAGTGCAGGGCCGCGCCGTTCCATCGGTATGCGCCAAAGTCCGTTCCGGCGTTGAACCACATATCCGAGGGGCTCAGCTTCCAGGAGCTGGTGGGAGGTCCAAGCCTGGGTTCCATGTGCTGCATGTGCACGCCATCCCACTTGGCCACCACACCATCCATGCCAAACCAGATGTTGCCGTCTGCGTCTTCCTGAATGGTGCGCACCTGATTTTGCGGAAGGCCTTCCTCGGTGGTGTAGTAGTGGAAGCGTTCGCCGTCAAAACGGCAAACCCCTTCCCGGTGGGAAGCTATCCAGAGGTCTCCGTTTTGTGCGTGGTGGATGGCCCGGATAGGCGTTGAATACCGCAGTTGGATGGTCTCTTCCGTCCGGGCTTTTTCTTCCGAGGCCTGCTGTGGCGTCTGTCCCTGAGGCGGCTGGCATGCCAAAAGCAAAAAAAGCAGTACAGTGGTGGTCATGGCGAGTGGGTGCATAGGGTAGGGGGCGCTTATTCGGAAAAACGTTTGATGGCATCAGCGGAAAAGCGCCATTCTGGAGTGATCAGCGTTTCTGTGGCTTCAAGGCTATACCACGGACTGTGGTTGGGTGCACTCGGATGCTTGAGCACGTGAATTTCCTGCGCGGGCATGTAACTCTGGGCCAGTAAAAACCGTCTTTGGCCGGTTTGGGGCTGTTCCACCAGATCCACCACCAGCACCGCATGGCCCGGCGACCCACCCTGAATGAAGACGTCGCCGATGCGCAGATCGTCCGGTTCAACGGGCGTCAATTCGCTGGCCAGCGACAGCGTGCCCGCATACGCAAAAACCATTTCCAGGTAGCTCCAGAAGTCGGCGTAAGCATCCGAAAACCCCGGCCCCGGAACCCATTCCACATCGTTGCCTTGCACGCGAATGCGTTCGCCGTTCCTCCAGCGCGTGTAGTCCGCCCGGAAACCGTTGGTGAAATTGAAATGAATCCGGTGGTATTGCTTTCGCGCCCAGAGATGTTCCGCATAGAGCCGCATGACGGCATCGGCACATTGGTGCAGGTCGCGCCGTCCTATGGGCAGGTCCACCACGGCCGCATGGACATCCTGGCGGTTTTTCCGTTGGCCGTTGTACAGGTGCACTGCGGTGCCGTCCGGTTTGAGGGGCAAACTGCGGAGGTAGGCCCCAAAGGAAGCCGCCGGCAGCTCCGTGCGGGCAAAGTCCGGCGGTGGCGTAAAGCGTGTGGCAATGGTGTTTCCGTCGGGGTTGACCGTTGCGTGCTGATCGGGGTGTTCGCCGGGCAGGCGCGCGTCCGCGCGAAGCGCTTGCCCGGATGCTTGTGCCGATGCCTCTGACGATGCAGAGATACCAGAGCATCCCATCAGGAAAAGCCTGATTCCCACCAGCACGAGGGCAACGTTCCACCCATCGGTCTGCGGCCTTTTCATGACGGCAAATTGGCAAAAAAGACACCGTCGCGGTTCATGAAGGTGCTGTCCCGACGGTTGAGGTCCAAGGCGGCGGCGTTGAACGTGGTGGCCTGGTGCCCAAGCTCGTGGAATATGCAGGCCGTGGCGGCAAAGTCCCATAGGCTGCCGCCGCCGGATTCGGGCTTGGGTGCTTTCATTACCACCGCCGGGCCGTGTTCCCGATCCTGCGCCGCCACTACGCGCGCGTGAAGGGGGTCGAGGACGAGCTGCGCGATCAGCTCGAGGAGCGTCGGGGCTAGCAGCCCGTTGAAGAACGCCGCCTTGCCCTCGCGGCCCCTCGACGCCTCCAGCTGCGTTCGTCCTCGGCCACCTAGGTCCCTAGGCTTGACCCTACTGCCTTGCTGGAGGC
>JAUIHG010000116.1 GCA_030432405.1 Bacteroidia bacterium
CCTGCAGGTATTGCGCCAGGTCGGGCTCTCCGCCCACCGACGGCAGCTTGTTGATCTGCTTGGGCGTCACGGCAATGGTGGAAATGCGGACCTCTTCAAACTTTTCCTGTGTTTGGCCCTTTACCGTGACCGTCTGGAGCTTGATGTCGCTTTTTTCCAGCATCAGCCGCAGGTCGACGATCTCTCCGTTGGAAGTGACGCTGGCCGATTGCCGCAGGGTATCGTATTCGATGTTGGTCACCAACACGGTATAGTTGCCCAGCGGGACGTTGGCAATTGAAAAGAAGCCGTTGTCGTCCGTGGCGGCCCCCATGGTGGTGCCTTCCAGAATGACATTGGTGAAAATGACCGGTTCGCCGGAGGCCTGTTCGTAGACAAAACCCCGGATGCTGCCGGTGCTTTGGGCGTGCAGGGACCGGGTGCCCAGTAGGACCAAAGCCAAAGCCGCCCACAGGGCGAACGCTCGAGAGGAGGAAACGCGCATAAAGGCGTGAAACTAGCGGCTCAAATCCAGCCCGGCCCATAATGGGCCATGGGATATTGCCGGGGTGGAGGGAAACTGACGTTGCGCTGACGCGGCATGCCCGCAACGCGTAAAAAGACCGGTCATCAACCGATCACCGCGTTGACGGCCTCTGCGGCTTCCTTGAGCAGGATGACGGACTGCACTTTCAGGCCGCTTTCGTCGATCAGCTTCTTGGCCTCTTCGGCGTTGGTGCCTTGCAGGCGAACGATGATCGGCACGGAGACTTCGCCGATGTTGCGGTAAGCGTCCACCACACCCTGCGCCACACGGTCGCAGCGCACAATGCCGCCGAAGATGTTGATCAGAATGGCCTTCACGGCCGGATCCTGGAGGATGATGCGGAAACCGGCTTCCACGGTCTGGGCATTGGCCGTGCCGCCCACATCCAGGAAGTTGGCCGGCTCGCCACCGGACAGTTTGATGATGTCCATGGTGGCCATCGCCAATCCGGCGCCGTTGACCATGCAGCCCACATTGCCGTCCAACTTGATGAAGTTCAGGTTGTGTTTGCCGGCTTCCACTTCCACAGGATCCTCTTCGTTGAGGTCGCGCTGCTCGGCCAGGTCCTTGTGGCGGAACAGGGCGTTGCCGTCCAGGCTCACCTTGGAGTCCACCGCAATGATGCGGTCGTCCGAAGTTTTGAGCACCGGGTTGATTTCAAAGAGGCTGGCATCGGCACCCACATAGGCCTTGTAAAGGGCCATCACAAAACGCACCATTTCCTTGAAGGCCTTGCCGGAAAGGCCCAGGTTGAAGGCAATGCGGCGCGCCTGGAAACCCTGCAGCGTGCTGCCGCCGTCCACAAATTCGCGGAAGATCTTGTCCGGGCTCTTTTCGGCCACTTCCTCGATGTCCATGCCGCCTTCCGGCGAATACATGATGACGTTGCGGCCGCTGGCGCGGTCCAGCAGCACACTCATGTAGTATTCTTCCGGTTCGTTGTCGCCGGGGTAATAGACGTCCTGCGCGACGAGCACCTTGCGGACCAGCTTGCCCTCGGGACCGGTCTGGGGGGTGACCAACTGCATGCCCAGGATCTGGTCGGCAATGCTGCGCACCTCATCCAGGCTCTTGGCCAGTTTCACGCCGCCGCCTTTGCCCCGGCCGCCGGCATGGATCTGGGCCTTGATGACCCACCAGGAAGTCCCGGTTTCTTCGCCCAGTTTCTGGGCGGCCTGAACGGCTTCTTCCGGGGTGTCCACAGCAATGCCTTCCTGGATGGCAACGCCGTACTGCTTCAAAAGGGCTTTGCCCTGGTATTCGTGGAGGTTCATGGGGAGCGCTTGGTGGCGGTAGGGTGGCGGGAATGAGGAGCCGGATATGGGGCCCCGGTCCTGCTTCGGACCGCGGCGAAAATACGAAAGCAGGGGGGCATGCGGGTGCCCCGATCATGGGGCTTCTCCATAGCGGTCGGCGGGCCGCGGAAAGGGGGATCATGCGGCCTTTGGCCATGGGTGTTTGACCTCGAAATGCGTCGGCCGCGACCTGGCCTAGACACGGTGTTGTGCAATTGGTCCGTGGGTGGCGTTGCCGGCGCATGCCCGAACCGCTCACGGGACGGTATAGCCGGGCACAAAAAAAGCCGCCCCGATGGGGGCGGCCCTTTTAAGCCGTTAAGCTTGCGAATTATTCGCAGGTCACGGTCGTACCGGCCAGGGTGGCAGCAGCTTCAGCAGCAGCGATGAACACATCCTCTTCGGCTTGGGAAGCATCACACAGTTCGGTGTCGGTGATGGCATCGTCAGCGTAGTCGCAGGTGATGCAGTTGTTGCAGGAGCTGAGGGCGGTAACGGCCAAGAAAGCCGTGGCAGCGAACAAGCTAATCTTCTTCATTTTGCGTTCTTTTGGCAGCGCGTGCCTGAATGAGAAATTGACGGGGCAAAGAAAGCACAATTGGTGCAACCTCAAACCTGTAGGGTAGAGTTTTTATCCCCGCCGTCCACCAAAGGCTACACTCTGGCCATGGCGCCGGTTGAATTGACAGTTTATGGATGATCCTGCTCGGTGCGATGGCACTGTTTCCAGCGGTGTTGCACAAGCCAATCCTACCGCGATCCTGGAGGCCATAGGTGTCCATAAGCGCTATGGCCAGTTGGAGGTGCTCAAAGGCGTGGATATGCGCATCCGTGAACGGGAAGTAGTAGCTGTGGTTGGACCTTCCGGCGCAGGCAAGTCCACCTTGCTCCACATCCTGGGCACCCTGGACCGTCCCGATGCCGGCACCGTGCACATTGCCGGGCAGTCCATTGCCGGCATGCGCAAAGCGGAGCTGGACCAACTGCGCAATGCACAGATCGGGTTTGTGTTTCAGGCCCATCACCTGTTGCCGGAATTCAGCGCCCTGGAAAATGTCTGCATGCCCGGGTGGATTGCGCGCAAGCCGCGCGAAGCGGTTCGCCGGGAGGCGGAAGGCCTTCTGCGCAGTTTGGGCCTTGCCGACCGTATGGATCACAAGCCTGCTGAACTCAGCGGCGGGGAACAGCAGCGTGTGGCCGTAGCGCGCGCCCTGGTCAACCGACCCCGGGTGGTCCTGGCGGACGAACCCTCGGGCAACCTCGACGCGGCCACCTCCGAAGAACTGCACCGCCTGTTTTTTGTGCTGCGCCAGGAGCGCGGGTGTGCCTTTGTAATTGTGACCCACAATCCCGACCTGGCCGGTATGGCCGATCGGACCCTGTCCATGAAGGACGGCCGCATGGTGGGTTCGGAAGCTCTGGCGTGAGGCGCTCCGCAGCCGGTATCGCCCGGCTCTGGGCCTCCATGCGGCCAGAATCCAGCCCCGGACGCGCCATGCCTGCGCCGATTCCCCGGACCGTGTAGTTTTGCGCCCCATGGCATTTGGATGGAACAAGCGCCGATTGCGCAAAGCCTACCACCGTGTGCGGCACCTGCCGCGCGGTTTGGACTTTTTCCGCTACACCGGCAACAAGGCCCGGGGGGCGTACCTGCGCAGCGTTGGCAGCACCAAAGTGGCCCATCCCAGTTCGGTGATGCTGGAGGTGACCAACCACTGCAACCTCAAGTGTATCACCTGTCCCCGCGAGTACCAGTACGGCGAGGAAATGGCCAAAGGCTTCATGCCCATCGACCAGCTCAAGCGCATGGTCGACCAGGTCTATCCGTATGTGGACTCCATCGGCCTGACCGGCCTCGGCGAAACGCTGATGTACAAACAGATGGACGAGGCCGTGGACTACATCCGCAGCAAGAGCCAGGGCATCATCACCACCATTTCCATCAATGCCCACCTGCCCAAATGCGTGGAGATAGCCGGCCGACTGGTGGACAAGCTGGACACCATCCAGATTTCCATGGACGGGGTGGGGGATGTCTACGAACAGGTGCGCCTGCGCAGCGATTACAACACCTTCTTCGAGAACACCAAGGCCATCTGTGAAGTGGCCCGCGGCAAGCGCGCGGAGGTGATGTTCAATTTTGTAGCCGTCAAGGAGAATTACCACACCATGGCCGAGGTGGTGGAAGCCGCTTCCCAACTCGGCGTGGACTACGTCAACGTGACGCCGTTCAACGTGGCCTCGGTGACGGCACACGACATCAGCTACTACGATTTCTTCCAGACCAAGGCCTTCAAGGACGAGGTGGTCCGGGCCAAGGAGACGGCCGACCGGCTGGGCAATGTGGAACTGTCCATCTGGGACGTCAAAAGCCAGCCCGGTTTCCAGAAATGCCATCTGCCTTGGGGGCACTTCTACATTTCCTGGGACGGCTGGATGACGCCTTGCTGCGCCAAGCCCTTTCCCAAGGAACTCAATTTTGGCAATGTGTTTGAGGAGGGCCTGATGACCTGCCTCAACAAACCCGAGTACAGGCAGTTCCGTCAGCTGTGGTACGAAAACAAGACGCCGGAATTCTGCCGCAAATGCCACATGGTGGATATGCCCGCTGTGGACCTGCCCGTGGAATTGCCGATGAACTGAGGCCGGCTACCGCCGCTGCAGCATCCCGTAAGGCGCGCGCGCAACACGGCGCTGCGTTTCAGCCCCCCATGGCCGCCAGTTGCGGCTCGGCCGTTTGCGCTTCCGGATAGGGAATGGCCTCCAGACGCTTTTTGAGCTGCTCGATGCGCTGCTGATAGGCCGCTTTGTGCTCCTCGGAGATTGGGAAGGCCGGCGGCAGTTCTTCCTGGAAGGGGTCCACCTGTTCCCCGTTTTTCCAAAAGCGGTAGCACAGGTGGGGACCGGTGGCCAGCCCCGTGGCGCCCACATATCCGATGACTTCGCCCTGCCGTACGGCCTTGCCGCTGCGCATGCCCGAGGCAAAACGGCTCATGTGCAGGTACTGGGTGGTGTAGACGCTGTTGTGGCGGATCTTGACGTAGTTGCCGTTGCCGCGCGTGTATCCGGCGGCCACCACCACCCCGTCGCCGGTGCTGCGGATGGGGGTGCCTGTGGGAGCGGCATAGTCGGTGCCCAGGTGGGCTTTGTAGCGCTTTTGTACCGGATGAAAGCGCCGGCGCGAGAAGCGCGAAGAAATGCGGGTATAGTTCAGCGGCGCCTGCAGGAAGGCCTTTTGCAGGCTGTGGCCGTTCTCGTCGTAGTAGCTGCCCAGGCTGTCCTGGTCGTAGTGGAAGGCCAGGAATTCCATGCCGCGGAAGCGGAAGCTGGCCGCCTGGATGCTGTCGATGCCCACCGACTCGCCGTCCACCAGTTTTTCGGTGTACAGGACGCGGAAGCGGTCGCCGGCCTGGATGCGGTAAAAGTCGATGGACCAGGCGTAGATGTCGGCCAGGCGGTTCGCCAGAAGGGCGGGCGCTCCGGCATCAATGAGGGTCTGGTACATCGAGCCCTCGATGACCCCGGCCACCTGCCGCTGCACGATTTCCACCGGTTTGCTGCCGCGTTCCACCTGTACGGAATCGCCTCCGGCGAAGGTCCACACCACATAATCCACTTTGTTTTCCTCGTAGACAAAGTGCCGGGCACTGGAGTCGGCGCCGAGCATCAGGGCGTAGGGTTGACCGGCGCGCATGCGGCGCACGTCAAAGATGTCGCGGTCTCTGGCAATGCGGTCGATGGCCGCGTAGTCCACGCCGTGGGGCAGGAGGATGTCGGCCAGAAACTCGTTGCGCTGCACAGCGCCTGCCAGCAGGCGAAAGCTGTCCACGGGCAGTCCATACTGCAGTTCCGGCTCGGGTGCGGGCGCTTCGGTCAACGTCTGTTGCGCTGCTTCAGCATCGCGCTGTGCCTGCTGGCCGCAGGACGAGGCCAACAGCAGCAAGACGAGCAGCAGCGGTGCGCCATACAGGGCCTTCGCCGGCAGGCGGAACAGAGTCAACGGATCAGACGATTGGAGGACGCGTGCGGAGGAGGAGGGGCGTGGCAACATGTGCGGCGATAGCAAGGTTCTTCCAGGCAAGGTTACGCAGGACGCAGGGTCCCGGACAAAGGTTTACGGGATACCCTTTCCACAGGTTGCCGTGGGCAAGCCATCCGGTGGGGCAACCGGGCATTGAACGGCAGGCCAGCGCATTTGGTATGTGGCGGTTGGTCTCGTGCGGCAGGCCCGTGCATCCACCGACCGGGCGCTCGCTGCAAATCCAACAGACTTCTGTTGCAGTACACTAGTTTTGGCCCGGTCTAAACCAGCCTGGCCAAATCCAAGCAGGCAAAAGGCGGACAGCACCTTCGGTTTGCGTCGTCGGGCACAGGCCTGGCGCGCTGCTTAGAACCGACTAAAGCCTCCACCTCTATGCACAGCCCTACGGACCACATTCAGTGCCGGCCGGGACGCCATTCCGTCTTGAGCAGCTGGCCTGCAGCGCGTGCGGTGCTGTTGATGTTGCTTGTTTGCAGCACGGGCGGGCTTTTCGCCGGAGGCGGCTGGACCCTGGAGAAGGGCGAGGTGCGGGTGGAGATTGGCTACTCCTACCTGAAAAGCGACCTGCTTTTTGACCAGAACAACCCGTTCATCCAGCTGCGCCGACCGGTTTTGGACCAAACCGTTCAGGCCTTCGGCGAATACGGCTTGTGGGACGATCTGACCCTGATCGGGCGCCTCCCGTTCAAGCTGGTGTCCACCTCCAGGGAGCCCATGGCCACGATGGATTTCACCGACACCCTGGATGCCGGCGCGCTGAATGCTTTTGGCAACCTGGCTTTTGGCGGCCGTTACCGGCTTTTGAATACCAAGCAGGGCCGGGTGCTGAGCGTGCAGGCCATCGTGGAGGCCAATACAAGCGACTACAACCTGTTTACCGGACTGCAGACGGGCTTTGACGCCTGGTCTGTGGAGCCCGTGTTGGCTTACGGGTTGCCCTTCGGGCGAAGCTACCTGGGCGGCCATGCCGGTATGGCCATCCGCAGCAACGGTTACAGCGAGGAGGGCCTTTTTGTGCTGGAAGCCGGCTACAAGCTCACCAAATCGGGCCTTTGGATTGCCGGGGTGGCTGATGTACGCTGGAACTTCAAAAACGGGGAGCGCCCCATCGGCAATCTGGCCCATACCGGGTTGTACATCAACAACCAAAGCAGCATCAGCTATGGCATCAAGGCCTGGACGCCGCTGGCCGGCGGACTCGGCTTGACCGCTGGCGCTTACGGCGCGGTGTACGCCAATGCCCTGGCCGGTGCGCCGACCTTCAATGTGGGCATTTATTACAACCGAAAGCCCCCGAAACCGGCAACGCCACAGGCCGCTCCGTAACCCGCGGCATTGCCCGTTGGTGATCCGACGCCTGGCTCAGGCGCGCTTGTCGGCTGCAGTGCGCATCCAGTGTTGGTGCAAGGTCCAGACCTGCTGCACCAGTGAGCGGCTGCCGTCATTGAACAGGACATGGTCGGCGCGTTCCCGTTTTTGGTCATCGGGCATCTGGCGGTCCATGCGGGCCCGCACTTCCGCTGCTGTCGATCCGTCCCGCGCTATGACGCGCTCCATGCGCAGGGCTTCCGGCGCCCAGACCACCAGCACCTCGTCGACCTGTTTCCAGGAACCGCTTTCGTACAACAGGGCGGCCTCGCGCATGAGGTAGGGATGCCCGGCCAACCCCTCGCTCCAGCGCCGCGCATCCCGGAACACGGCGGGGTGCACCAGGGCATTGAGCTCGGCCAGGGCTTCAGGGTCGTTGAAGACCTGGTCGGCCAGTGCCTTTCGGCGAAGCTGTCCCCCGGCATCGTAGACCTCCCCGAAGCGCGCCGTGATGCCCTCGATCAGTTGGGGGTCCTCCACCATGAGGGCTTTGGCCCGATCGTCGGCATGGTATACCGGCACCCCAAGCACCGAAAACAGGCGGCAGACGGTGCTTTTGCCGCTGCCAATGCCCCCGGTCACCCCGATTTGCAGGGGCAGGCGATCCTTCGGCGCCGGGGTGGGGGACGGTTGGGGGCGTTGTGGATCGACGTCGGACATGCAGTGGTGGTGGATTGGGTGCCCACGAAATACGGCAAGTCCACGGTCCGGGGCAAGCCACGGAGGCTGCACGGATGCTGTAGCGTCCCTTGCGCCCATTGCTGCGGCCTGGCATTCTGCATGCTCCGCCGTGTTCAGCGTGTGGAGGGCAGGGGAGCCGGACCTTCCGCGGTATTCAGCGCGGCATTGGCGGCCGGTCTTCGCCGGAGGCATTCCACTTCTGTAGGCTCCCAGCGCAGGTTGCGGCTCAGGGGTGGCGCTTTCTCGAGCAATAGGGGAACGAGTTGGCCATTGGCGGGCTGGCCCATAGGCACGATGCGGAAATCCGCGGCCGTAATGCGGTCAAAGCGCGAAAGCGGCGCCTGGTAGCGGATGCTGACCCGGGCGGGCAAGAAGCGCCATAGCGTATCCCGATCCCATTGCAAGGGCACGGTCAGCGTGCCTTCCGTATAAGCCTCCACCCGGATGCGGTACTCCACACGTTCGGGCTGCGGGGAGAGGTTGAGGCCGGCAAAGCGGTCCAGGTCCGCGGTGCCGGATCGGTCCTTGCGCAGTGGGCTGTGCTCGGGAATCTCGAGTGGCCAGCGGCGGAGGGTATCCAACACCCGGCTGGGGCCTTGCACGGTCACCGAATCCTCGGACAGCCGGATGCGCTCGGCCGGACCAAAACCCGACGCATAATCCCAGCTTCCGCTCCAGCGCAATGGCACCCGGCGCTGTTCCAGTGGATCGAGGTCGATGCGGATGCTGTCCGGTTGCACGTCCAGCAATACCAGACCGCGCGGGAGGTCCCGCGAAAACAGCTCAAGATTGCGGTCGCTGAGCAACAGGTTGCTGCGCCCATAGCGCGCCAGGTCCAGATCCACCGAACGGCGTTGGAACCAGCTGCTCAACAGTTTCCAGCCGCTCGCCCGCAGGCGAAAACGGGCTTCTTCCGGCAGCCGGTTGACCACCACCATGCCCGCCGGTGCTTCCGTCCAAAGCAGGCGGTAGCGCAGCACATCTTCGTGTTCCTTGCCCAGGGCCTGGAGGAGCCAAAACACGAAGGCCAGCCCTACGCTGACCAACATGCTGCGGTAGGCTCCGGACCGGGCCATCAGGATTTTTCTTCCGTGGTGGTCTGCGAGAAGTCGGCTGAGATCATGCCTTTTTCCACGCGGATTTTGAAGCCCTTATCCACTTCCAGCAAGACGCTGCGCTCATCGACCTGCACGATGCGGCCGTGGATGCCACCGGAGGTGATCACCCGTTGGCCCTTCTCCATGGATTCGGTGAAGTTGCGCTGCTCCTTGGCCTTTTTGGCCTGAGGCCGGATCATGAAAAAGTAGAGGATAAATACAAAAACCCCCAGGAACAGCAGGGAACCGGGATTGCCGCCACCAGCTCCGGAAGCGGTGGTGAGCAAGATGGAAAGTGGAGCGGAAAACATGCGGAGGAGCTGAAATTGAGGATGGGCGAATTTGGGGACCGGCAAGCGTGGATCACGTGCGTGTGGGGAACCGTGCGGTGGCCGTTGCGGCAAGGTTCCACACCAGACCGGATCATTCTTGCGGTACGATGACCACGCCGCTGATGAACAGCTTGTTGGCGTTGGGCACCGTATTGGCCGTGATGGTCACCGTCTTGTTGAATTGGGCTTTGCGGCCCTTGGAGTCATAGGTCACTTTGATGCGGCCGCTTTTGCCTGGTGCCACCGGCTCCTTGGGCCATTCGGGCACCGTGCAACCGCAGGAACCTTTGGCATCGGTGATGATCAGGGGAGCATCTCCGGTATTGGTGAATTTGAAATTGTATTCCACGGATTCACCCTGGATGATTTCGCCAAAATCCCACTTGTCCCGATCGAAGGTCATGACCGGCGCACCGTCAGCAGCCGTGGTGGCCGTGACCTCGGGATTGGCGCTCTTGGGGTTGGAAATCATCTTGGTGCTCAGCTGGCTGTCTTCCGGCGGACTCGGTTTGTCGGCGCCTTCGCCGCAGGCGGAAAACAGCAAGACCATGCTCAGTCCGAAAAACGGAAGCACGTTCAGGAGGCGGAAACGGACAATCGGGACAATCATGGGGCAAACTTCTGGTGAAACGGGACCGCAAAGATAGCCGCGTTCCGGTGCGGGCCGGTACGACCTGTCTTCCACCGGAGGCAGGTAAAGGGTGAAACAGCCCCATCCGGCAGGTCATTCCACCAAACCCCGGCCGCGCTTGCGGATGCGGCCTTCCTCCTTGAGCTGTTGGAGGATGTTGTCCAAAACCCCGTTGATGAAATCTTTGGAACGCGGGCCGGAGTAGGTCTTGGAAATGTCGATGTATTCGTTGATCGAGACTTTGACGGGGACGGTGTCGAAGTACAGCATTTCGGCCAGGGCCATGCGGAGCAGGACGCGGTCCATCAGCGAGACCCGATCCAGTTCCCAGTTTTCCAGGCGGGGGGCCACCAGCTCGTCGAGTTGTGCGCGGTGTTCGATGCAGGCATGCAGCAGTTGGCGGGCAAAATTTCGGCCTTCCGGCGACAACGCGCCATCCAGGCCTTCGGCATCGATGCTTTCGCCACTGGGCCAATGCTGCAGCAACTGCCGCGTGCGCGGAATGACGATGTCCACGTCGTCGTCCCAGGCGGGAAAGCGGTCTTCAAAATGCTGCTGCACGTCCTCGTTTGGCCAGAAGACCTCCTCAAAAGCCCGCGTCAACAAGCGCCGTTCGGCTTCGTGATCGCCTTGCGGCGAAGCCAGGTATTCGGCATAGGCCTCCGATTCCTTCAATTGCCCGTAGGCCAGCCGGACGATCTCCATGTCGATAAGCGGCGTCAGCTTTTCCCGTTCCAAGGATTGGCGGAAGGACGCATCAGCCCGAAGGGCCTCAACCAGCGGATGGCGGTAGAAACGCCGTGAAAATTGCCGGTCGGCGTCGGTGGGCAGGTATTTGGCCGCCCGGTTTTCGGCCTCGCGTTCCACGCGGTCGGAAACCTCCACCAGAAACAGGAACTGGTAAAGCAGCATGCGGCCGGTGTCCTTGATGCGGCGGAACAGGTCCTTTTCAACAAAGGAGGCATCCACTTCGGGATCCTGTGCCTGTGCATACAGGGCTTGCATGACCTTGATGCGCAGGGCGCGTCGGCTCAGAAGGGGGGCGTGGTTCAACGTCGGCTTTTCAGGGTGGCCACCGCCGCAACGCGGGCTTCGGCCATGTTCAGGGCGGCTTGGTGGGTGGTGATGCGGTCGGCCGTTGCCGTCCGGAAGATGTCCAGGGTTCGCTCGTAGATGGACTCGGTCAATTCCATGGCGTGGTCGCGCTGGTATTGGCCCAGGTATTCGGTATAGCAATTGATCAGACCGCCGGCGTTGATGAGGAAATCCGGACAGTACACCATCCCGCGGTCCATCAGGGCCTGGGCGTGCTGGATTTCGTTGGCCAGCTGGTTGTTGGCCGCACCGGCCACTACGCTGCATTTCAACCGCCCAATGCTTT
>JAUIHG010000117.1 GCA_030432405.1 Bacteroidia bacterium
GGCCAAGCCTGCAGGCCATTGACCCACAACTGGTTGGCCCCGTTGCGGATGTTGATGTACAGGTCCAGATCCCCATCTGCATCGAAGTCCACGAAGTTGGCTCCTTCGGCATCCGCATTTACGGCGATGCCCAGGTTGTTGCGCACAAAGCCCAGGCTCCCGGTTTCGGTCCATTGGTTGAGGAACAGGTAGCTGGCCGCTGTATCGTCGGCCAAAAAGAGGTCCATATCCCCATCGTGGTCCACATCGCCCATGGCCAAACCATCTATGGCGTGGCTGGAGCCGTCAAAGGGATCCGACAGGCCCGCGCTGGCCCAGGGTTCATCGGTGGGCTGGAAAATGCCGCTGTTCACCCCGGCCTGCAGCCAGATCCGGTTGGAATCGTTTTCGGTCCAGACGAGGTCAAAATCCCCGTCATTGTCCATATCCTGGAAGGCTGCGCCGCCCTTGTTGTCGTTGTTGGCCTGTTGGTTGAAGGACAACACGGGACTGAAGGCACCCCCGGTATTGAGGAAAAAATCTTTCTGGTCCTGCTTTCGCGCGAGCGCATCCACCAGGCCATCGTCGTTGACGTCCGCCACAGCTGCATAATCGCCGGTGGCGGCACTGATGGGCAAGCCCTTGGGCGCTGCATTGGGCGTGGCATGGAAAAAGGTGCCGCTTGCAAAACCGCTGTTCTCGTAAATCTCCATGCCCCAGTCGTGGTTTTCCACGAACAGGTCCAGGTCCCCGTCCTGGTCGTAATCCAGCCAGCCCAGGCCTTCGGTGTTCATGCCGTCGGGGATGCCCTGGGCGGGATTCGGCAAAGTCACGTTCCACGTGAAGCGCTCGAAATTGGGATTCTGGGCCGCGTCCCCGAAGGAAAAAGGCACATCCCCATCCGCCGGACTTGGTCCTTTGTTGAGGAAGATCTCCAGCCTTCGCGCGCTGTTGCGCGCAAAATCCGGATAGCCGTCATGGTTCACGTCCGCAAAAACCACGGAGCGCTCCGGGGCCGCATCCGGCGCAATGGATCGGATGCACCCCGCACAATGGGTTTCCGTGATGTCGGTAAAGGTCCAGGATGGCGGTCCGCTGTTGCGGTACATCCGCGTCCGGTGGGCATCGTCATCCTGGTCGGTATTGACCACCAGATCGAGGTAGCCGTCGGCATTCAGGTCCTCAAAGGCAAAACCGCCATCTTTCAACCCATCCAGGTCAAGGCCGTGCAGCGCTGCGGCTTCCGTAAACAACGGACCGGTCCCCTGAGCCCGGGCAGGCATAAGGCCGATAAAGAAGCCATGCAGTAAAAGGCTCCATAGCCAAATATCCCGGGTGTGAAGCCCGCGTTGGCCGGGCATTGTGGAAAAGCGGTGCGTCAAGGCCGTATACACAGTGAGAAGGTCGGTGAGCAGCCCCAAATGGGCAGACGTAAAAAGCCTCGACCTGATAAGGGCAGAGCCGATAAAGGTGGCAAAAAGCGGTGGGATACGGAAGCTTCACGACATCCAAAGCGCTGCTGTGGAAAGGTATGTACACGGGATGCCCGATCAACCGGTCCAAGCGTACGCTTGCTGTGCACTGATGGCAAAAAAAATGCCCGCCCGGGAAGCTTCCCGGGCGGGCGAATCGGTATGTGCAGCGGTACTCGTTCAGGGATCCATACTGCATGCATCCAGGCTTCAGGCACGGGCCATCGGCGCAGGAGCGGCGGCCATGATTTCTTCGTTGGCCTGGCTTTCGAACTTCTTGAAGTTGTCGATGAATTGCTGGGCCAGGTGGTTGGCCTTATCGTAGTAGGCATCGGCATTGTCCCAGGTGCCGACCGGGTCAAGCACTTCATCCGGCACATTGGGGCAGGACAGCGGCGTGGCCAAGCCAAAGACCGCGTGGTTTTTGTATTCCACGTTGTCCAGTTCGCCCTTCAGGGCGGCGGTGATCATGGCCCGGGTATGGGAAAGCTTCATGCGCTTGCCCACACCATAGCCGCCACCGAACCAGCCGGTATTGACCAACCAGATGTTGACGTCCTGCTTGCGCATCTTTTCGCCGAGCATCTCGGCGTATTTGGTCGGGTGCAGGGGCATAAAAGGTGCACCAAAGCAGGCGCTGAACGCCGTCTGGGGCTCGGTGATGCCGGCCTCGGTACCAGCCACTTTAGCGGTATACCCTGAAATGAAGTGGTACATGGCCTGGCCCGGGGTCAGTTTGCTGATGGGCGGCAGGACACCAAAGGCGTCGCAGGTCAAAAAGAAGATGTTCTTCGGCACATCACCGATGCAGTTCGGCTGGATGTTGTCGATGTACTCGATCGGATAGCCCACCCGCGTGTTCTCCGTCTTGGTGGAATCCTCAAAATCGATGCTGCGTGTGTCCTCGTGGAACATGGTGTTCTCCACCAGGGAGCCAAACTTGATGGCGTGGTAGATCTGCGGCTCCTTTTCCTCCGTCAGGTCGATGCATTTGGCATAGCAGCCGCCTTCGAAGTTGAACACCGTCTTTTCCGTCCAGCCATGTTCGTCGTCGCCGATCAGGCGGCGTTCCGGATCGGCCGAGAGGGTGGTTTTGCCCGTACCCGAAAGACCGAAGAAGATGGCCGTATCACCGTCCTGGCCCACGTTGGCCGAGCAGTGCATGGACAGCACCCCCTTGTCGTGCGGCAGCATGTAGTTGAGCACTCCGAAAATGCCCTTTTTCATCTCCCCGGTATACCCGGTACCCCCCACCAGCACGATCCGCTTGGTGAAGTTGATGAAGGCGAAGTTGGGGTTGGGCACACCATCGGTTGCCGGATCGGCTTTGAAATCCGGAGCGGCGATAACGTGCCAGTCCGGAGTTTGGCTCAAGGCCTCCTCCTTGCTGGGCCGCATGAAAAGGTTGTAGCAGAACAGGTTGGACCAGGCGTACTCATTGACCACACGGATGTTCAGGCGGTACTCCGGATCGGCACAGACGTAGGAATCGCGGACAAAGAGATCCTTGTCGGCCAGGTAGGCCATGACCTTGTTGTAGAGGCCGTCAAAAACCTCCGGTTCAATGGGCTTGTTGATGGCGTTCCAATCAACGCTGTCGGCCGTCTTGTCGTCCTTGACAATGAAGCGGTCTTTCGGTGCGCGGCCCTTGAATTTGCCTGTATCAATGACCAGGGCGCCATTGTCGGCAAGGACTCCCTGGTCGTTGTGGATGACGTGTTCGACCAATTCGGCCGGGGTCAGATTCCAGTAGGCATGCCCGCGGTGCTCCAAGCCCAAATCGGCAAGGTTGGCGTTCGGGTTCTTGATCCCAGAAAAGCTCATGCGTTTGATTTGCGTAGGGGGTGGATGGCTGGGGAAAACCGCCGCTTGACCAGCCCAAATGGGCCCGGAGGAGGCAGGCCCGGTGGCTGGCAGCCGCATCGCGGCCATACATTCCGGGAGCATGGACCCACCGGATTGGAACAGGCGGAGAATTCCTTCAAAGGGGCAAAAATAGCGAATCCCGATGCCGCTTTAAAGGAGCCATTCTCCCCCTTTCCAGTGACGCTCGTCATGCAAGGTGGACACTCCAGAAACGCCGTTGATGTCTTGTGTCAACGCCATCGGTATCGACCGGCGCTGCGCGCCTCCACCAGCCCCTCCAGTTCCGCTTCCAGCAGCAGCATGCCCGCATCGGCCGGATCCTTCCCCAGCCTGACAGCCAGCTCCCGGGCATCCAGGCCACCGGCGGCCAGCAAGGCCGTCCGCAAGGCCACATAACGTGGCGGACAATCGGTTTGGGAAGCTGAGGCCCCCGGCATGGACCAATGCAGGACCCGGCAAATGTCTGCCCCGGAAGTCACCAGACGGGCCATTTCCCGCCGGATGAGGGCATGGGTGCCCACCTGCTGGGGATGGCCCACCGGACCGGGATACGCCAGGACCTCACGGTGGTAGGAAAAGGCCTGATCGGCGGTAATGAGGCTGCCGCCTTTGGCAGCCGACTCCACCACCAACACGGCATCGGACAACCCGGCAATGAGGCGGTTGCGCCGGGGAAAACGGTGTTTGAGCGCTTCGATGCCCGGCGGGCATTCGCCGATCAGGCAGCCTCCCGCCTCCAGTATGGCCGCAAAGAGGCGGCCGTGGGCCGTTGGGTAGGGCCGGTCTACGCCCCCGGCCAGTACCACCCAGGTGGGCAGGCCTACATCCAGGGCCGCCCGGTGCGCAGCCGCATCAATCCCGTAGGCTCCACCGCTGATCAGCACGGGCTGCACATGGGCCAACTCGCGGATCAGGCGCGCCGCCCCCGACACCCCGTAGGCTGAAGCCCGGCGCGTCCCCACCACCGCCAACCGCGGTCTTGCCGCACCCATTGCCATGGGCGCCCTGCCCTTCCAGAACAACACGGGCGGTGCATCCGCACAGCGGGCCAGCCTTTCGGGATAGCCCGGTTCGCCGCGCACGGCGAAAGCAATCCCCAGCCGACGGCACCGGTCCTCCAGTTCCTGCACCCGTGTCAGGGGATCAGGAGAAGTTTCGAGCAGCCTTCGTCGGGAGGCGTCCGGAATTCCGGCGGCTTTAAGGCCCGCGTCGTTGAAGGGCAAAGGCGGTCCGGCATCCGGGTCCAACATCCGGTGCAGGGCCGCGGAGGGCAAATCGGGTTCGGTGGCCAGGAGCAAGCGCCGGGTGCGCTCGACGTCCGCCAGTGGTGGGGTTCCGGCTGGGGAAAGCGGTTGGAGGGCTAAAGAGGACATGTCCCAAAACAGGCATGTTTGGAGGCCTCTCAGAACAACTGGCCGCATTTTCCGAAGCCGTGTGGACAACATCGGCCGACATGGGGCGTGTATCTTGGGTCCTCCATATGTCAGCAGCCTTTCCTCCATCCCTGGAAGCCATCCATGGCCATTTTCCGGATCTGAATCAGCACCAGCTGCACCAGTTCCGGCATTTGGAATACCTGTTCAGGTTCTGGAACGAGCGCGTGAACCTGATCTCGCGCGGAGACATGGAGCACTTCTACGAACGCCACGTGCTGCACAGCCTGGCCATCGCCAAGCTCACCGACTGGGCGTCAGGATCCCGCATTCTGGACGTGGGCACAGGCGGCGGTTTTCCCGGTTTGCCCCTGGCCATCCTATTCCCGGAAGTGCAGTTTGTGCTCTGCGACACCATCGCCAAAAAGCTCCGGGTGGTCGACATTGTGGCGCGCAACCTGGCCCTGCGCAATGTAGAGGTGCTGCACGCGCCGGCCGAGCAGGCCGAAGGCCCCTTTGACTTCGCGGTTACGCGGGCCGTGTCCGATATGGGCACCCTGCACCGCTGGACGGCCGGAGTGCTGGCCGGCCCGAGCCGCAACGACCTGCCCAACGGGCTGATCGCGCTCAAAGGCGGGCAGCTCCTGGAAGAGCTGAGCCGCTTTGGCGACAAGGTCTACCAATTTCCCATCCGGGATTGGTTCCCGGAGCCCTGGTTCCAGTCCAAAGTAGTGGTGTACCTGCCCGCCTGAAGGCGAAGGCGGTACGCGGCCGGTGGAGGCCTGCGATGCCCATCCGGGCATTCGGTGTTCGCCCGGAACGGGCAAAAGACACACCTAGATTTTGTCCCTGCTGGAGCGCAAAATGTTCTGCATGAGCTCCTTGGCGCGGAACAGCTGGGCTTTGACGGTACCCAGAGGCAGGTCGAGCTCCTTGGCGATCTCGTCGTAGGAGTACTCCTTGAAAAAGCGCAGTTCGATCAGGCGGCGGTACTTGGGGCTGATGCGCTTGGTCACGTCGCGCATGATGTCCGCGCGCTGGGCCTTCATGTAGGCTTCCTCGGGATCCAAGCCATGGGACTTGATGGATTCGGCGTAGGAATTGCCAGAGTCCTCGTGCGGTTCCTCATCGATGGAGAGGGTCTCCAAGCGCTTTTTGCGCATGAAGTCGATGGCGTTGTTGCGCGCAATGGTGTACAGCCAGGTGGAAAAGGCGTAGTCCGGGGTATAGTTGTGGATGCTGTTGAAGGCTTTGCCGAAGGCCTCGATGGTCAAATCCTCGGCATCGTCACGGTTGTGCACGATGCGCAGCATCATGAAATTGATGGCATCCTTGTGGTTGTCCATCAATTTGGTGTAGGCGGTTTCATCCCCGGCCACCGCCAGACAGACCAGGTCATAGTCCTTTTGGGCACGCGGCGAAAAGTTGGGGTTGCCCACCCGACCGGAGGCGGTTTTGAGCACCACCGGGTCGACTTTGCGGGAGCTGCGCCGGTAGCCTTCGCCGCCTGTGGCGTTGCTGCTATCGTTCACGGAGGAGGAAGCCGAGGCTTCGTGTTGGGGCGATGGGGTTGAAAGGACTTTTTCCACGGAGCGATGCGATGGGGTGAGGCCGCGCTACCGCCAGGCGGTTTTGCGTGGCGCAAGGACAACACGAACGAATGTACCATGGGCCAGCAGGGCCGTCACATCCAATATTGTGGAAAAGTGCCATAGATCTCGAGCCCCGAGGCGCGGCATCAGACGTCCAAACAAAGCCCATTGGAGGACCCATCGGAGCAACAACAATACTGACCACCAAGGACTTATCTGTCCTAAAGCGAGTCCCAGAAAAATACACGCCATCAGGCCAAAATGGGACACGGAATAGGTTCCCAATGCCAGGAGGTGTCGGGGACGGTACGTTCCCCCTGTGGAAAAATGCCGAAACCGCTGCCGGTACCATGCCTTCCAGTCCTTTGGCGGGCTGCTGATGGTCCGGGCATCGGGCCCCCAGACGGCAGCCACGCGGCCCGGGCGCGCCATCCGGTTGATTGTTAGGTCATCGTCGCCGGAGGGCCAGTGGGCATGTGGGGCAAAACCACCGGTGGCCGCCCAAAGGCTTCGCCGGTAGGCGAGGTTGCGGCCCACCCCCATATAGGGCATGCCGCGCAGGGTCCAGGATAGATACTGGACGGCGGTGTGGAAGGTTTCGAAGCGGACCCACGCATTCAGCAGGCCTGCGTGACGGGCATGCAGGCCAACGCCCAGGACGATGTCGATGTCCGGTTGCATGGCTTCTGCCATGTGGCGGATCCAATGCCGCGAGGCCGGGCGGCAGTCCGCATCGGTGAGCAAGACCCACTGGCCGCGCGCCGCGCGAAGGCCCAGGTCCAGGGGTCCCTTTTTGCCCGGCAGCTTCTTGGCTTGGGGCTCCAGACGGAGTGGACGCAGGCGGGGGTTTTGGGCGGCTGTGCGCTGGAGGATCTCCGGGGTCTGGTCCGTGGAACCGTCGTCGACGAGAACCAATTCGTAGTCCAGGCCGAGCGTATCAAGGCCCTGCTGGTCCAGCCAGCGCGGCAGATTGGCCTGGAGCTGTTCGGCCTCGTTGCGTGCGCAGACCACCACGCTGATCAGCCGGGGGTCGCCTTCGGCGATGGCAATGGGTGGGAAGCTTGGCCCGCTTGCGGTCTGGGGAGCTGCTGTTGCGGCCCGAGGTGCTGCTGCCACGGTCCGGCCCTCGTTGGATGCGGCCGGAAGCCAACGGTCGGCCCGGCGCATGGCCTTCGCCAAAGGCGCAAAAACGCCCAGGTAGGTGGCCATTTGCAGGGCAAAACAGACCAGCGCAAGCAGCAGCAACACCTGGCCTGCAAGCGCGTCCGGCCACAGCGTTTCCATCCACCGCCCGCCGGGCGAAGGCCCTGCCGGCATAACCGCCGCGACCAAGGGCATTCCCGCTATTTTTGGCGTTTCGCCGGACAGGCGCTGGAGCCCGGAAAGGCACTGGACCATGGCGCCAAGATAGGTCGGGGCCAGGCCCTGCCGCGCACGGCCTGCAGCGTACCGACCATAATGCTTGCTGCCCAAGACCCCTACCCCTCCCCGTATGGCCGATGCCCAGGTTTCCGACAATTCGTTCCATTTTGAACTCCAGCACCGCGATCCGGCCAGCGGCGCACGGGCGGGCATCCTGCACACCCCGCACGGCCCCATTGAAACGCCGATGTTCATGCCCGTGGGCACCGCGGGCACCGTCAAAGGCCTGCACTTCAGCGAACTGGAAGCCTTGAATGCCCGCATCATCCTGGGCAATACCTACCACCTCTACCTGCGTCCGGGCCTGGACATCATCCGGGCCGCCGGAGGCCTGCACGGCTTCAACAGCTGGGAGCGGCCCATGCTCACGGACAGCGGTGGGTATCAAGTCTTTTCGCTCGCCGGCCGGCGAAAAATCACCGAGGAGGGCGTGGTGTTCCGCAGCCATTTTGACGGCTCCAAACACCTGTTCAGTCCCGAGTCGGTCATGGACATCGAGCGTGTCCTGGGCGCCGACATCATGATGGCTTTCGACGAATGCCCCCCCTGGCCGGCGGAGGACCGCGCGGTGCGCGAAGCCACTGAACGCACCCACCGCTGGTGGACACGCTGCGCAGCCCGGTTTGCCGAAACGCAGTGCCCTTACGGTTACGAACAAGCCCTTTTCCCGATTGTGCAGGGCGGCACCATAGCAGACCTCAGGAAGTTCTCTGCCGAAACCCTGGCCGAGGCCGACGCCCCGGGCATGGCCATCGGCGGTTTGAGCGTGGGCGAACCGGCCGAACTGATGTACGCCATGACCGAACTGGTCTGCGGCATCTTGCCCGGCGACCGCCCGCGCTACCTGATGGGCGTTGGCACACCCGGCAACATCCTGACCAACATCGGCCTGGGCATTGATCTGTTCGATTGTGTGATGCCTTCGCGGCATGGCCGCACCGCCCTGCTGTTCACCCGCGATGGCGTGATGAACATGCGCAACGCCAAATGGCAAACGGATTTCAGTGCCCTGGATGCCGAGGGCGAACGTCTGTCCAGCCCAACCAGTGCCCGCCACAGCAAGGCCTACCTGCACCACCTGTACCGCAACAAGGAAATGCTCGGCGCGCAACTGGGCAGCCTGCACAACATCGGCTTTTACCTGGCCCTGGTGCGGGAAGCCCGCGAACGCATCTTTGACGGCAGCTTTGCGGCTTGGCGGGATCAACTGGTTCCGCGCATCGACCAGCGGATCTGAGCACACCACAGCAGGTCCATACAAACTGACGCACCGCCCGACCCTCCATGCCCGGTATGCCCAAGTCAACACCCACCGATTCCCAGCGTGCTGCCCCCGTCTCGGGAGGCGGCCTGCGCCGGACGTGGGATGCGGTGTTGTTGCGTTTGGGCCTGACCAAACTGGACCGCTACATCATTGTCAAGTTTCTGGTCACGTTCTTTTTTGTGTTTTGGGTCATCATGTCGATTGCCATTGTGATCGACGTGTCGGAAAAAATGGAGGATTTCCTGGATGAGGATTACACAGCCACAACCCTGGAGACCATCCGCAATTATTACGTCCCTTTTATTCCCTGGATGGGCGCCATCCTGACACCGCTGTTGATTTTTCTGAGCGTCATTTTTTTCACTTCCCGCATGGCCTTCAATACGGAAATCGTGGCCATGCTGTCCAGCGGGATCAGCTTTCGCCGCTTTTTGCGGCCCTATCTGCTGACGGGATTGCTGCTGGGTGGCGGGATGTGGTATGCCAATCATTATCTGGTGCCGGATTCCAACAAAACGCGTCTGGCTTTTGATGCGCAGTTTTTCCGCGGCACGCGCCACTATGGCGACAACATCTACATGCGGATGGACAGCCTGAATTTTGTCACACTCGGGCGCTTCAAATACAAACGCAACGAGGGGGTGAATTTTGCGCTGGAACGCTTCAGGGAAAACGCCTCCGGCCAGCGCGAATTGGCCTATAAACTCACGGCCCGCCGCATTTATTGGGAACCGGATTCGCTTACCTGGCGCTTTGGCGATTACACCGCCTGGTACCTCGACGGCCTGGAGGAGCGCTATATCCAGGGCAAGGAGTTTGATACGGTCATGACGCTGCGGCCCGACGATTTTGAGGTGGACGCGTGGTACAAAGACCAATACGACCGCACGGAAATGCGGGAGTTTTTACGCAAGGAACGCGCCCAGGGCAGCGGCAACCTGGAAGCCTATGAAGTGGAAAGCGAACGCCGCACGGCCACAGCCATCGCCATTGTGATTTTGACCATCATGGGCGCTACCATCGCCTCACGCAAGCTGCGCGGCGGCATCGGCCTGCACCTGGCCTTCGGCGTGGGCCTGAGCGCCCTGTACATCGTCTTTTTGCAATTCAGCTCCACCTTCTCCATCAAAGGCAGCCTGGACCCCGTCATCGGCGCCAACATCCCCAACCTGGTGTTTCTGGGTATTGCGCTGCTGTTGATCCACAAAGCGCCGAAGTGAAACGAGGTGCTTTGCCATCAACCGAGCGCGCCGAAGTGAAACAAGGCGCTTTGCCATCAACCGTCCGCGCCGAAGGGAAACGAGGTGCTTTGAGCAGGAACAACCAGCAGAAGGTGCGGCTGACGGACTCTCGACCTGTTGAAGGACAGCAGCGCCTGTACCACTTCCGTTCAGAAACACGGCAATAAAATGCCGCTTTGCACAATAACAGATTACTACTGATGCGTTGCGTTAAATGAATACTGACCGGCTGACTGTCACAAACCGGTTCGTCGGTGGAAGCATTCCATGAAGCGTCTATGCTGCGCGCCGGGGTATGGCAGCTGCATCAGGATTCCAATAGAACTTATAACCCAACATACTATGCGGCAACTGCACAGTGTTTTGCCTCTCTTGCTCATGGTCCTTGTATTGGCCGCTTCCTGTGGCAACCGCTCCAATTCCAACGCAGTCGTTGATCCGGGGTTTGCCACGTTTGTATCCGGATTTAGTCATGGCGTCATCTCAAGAGAAGATGACATCAGGGTCGAATTGGCCCACATGGTTACGGGCGTAGAAGCCGGAGAATCGGCAGACGGACTTTTCGACATATCGCCAAAAGTCCAAGGGAACGCATACTGGCTCGACAACCAGACAATCGTCTTTCAACCAGAAGCGCATTTAAGCTCCGGGCTAACGTATACCGTGCGTTTCCAGCTCGATGCCATCCTCGAGGTGCCGGATCAATTTGCCGTCCTCGAGTTTGAAACGCGCGTAGCCTATCAACAACTGTTTGTACAGATTGACGGCTTGGTTATCCCGGAAAACGAACGGTATCAAAACCTGGCACTGGAGGGACATATCCGCACCTTCGATGTGTCCAATCCAGACGAAGTGGAAGCGTGCATCAAGGCCGTGCAAAGCACACAGCCGTTGACGATGCAATGGGACCACGACTCCGATGGACGCATCCACCGCTTCAGGATCCCAAATATTGAACGCAAAAAAACCGTCGAAACGCTTCAAATCGAATGGAACGGAAGCCCGGTAGGTGCAGACCAAAGCACCGGCAGCGAAGCGGTTCGAATTCCCCCGCTGGGTGAATTCACGTTGACGCAGCTACAAAGCCCTGCAAACAGCATGCAACACATCGTGC
>JAUIHG010000118.1 GCA_030432405.1 Bacteroidia bacterium
GGAAGCCTTCATGGAGGGCAAAACCCTGGAGTTGTTGGCCTTGCAGTTTCACAAATACCTTGACACCACCGAACCGAGCAAACGCATCGTAGACCTCAAGCCGCACGACCTGAACGCCATCGTCAAAGCCCGCGAACTGATCGACGCATCCCTGCACGACGCGCCCACCATTCCCGAACTGGCCCGCAAAGTCGGCGTCAACGTCAACAAACTCAAACGCGGGTTCAAGCAGGTCTACAACACCACCATCAACCGTTACACCACCGGCAAACGGTTGGATTGGGCCAACCAATTGCTGCTCAAGGAGGACATGCCTGTCGGCGAAGTCGTCTATCGGGTGGGCTACGAAAACCGCTCCTACTTCTCCCGCATTTACAAGGAGCGCTTTGGCATGCATCCCAGCGACGCCCGCAAGCAATTGCAGGTCAGCATCCCGGAACAGGACCGGGCCTGATGGCCGATCGGCCAGGCCATGCCGCACACCCGCGATTTGACCCGTTCATGGCACAGCAGGCATAGCGGCATGGCCCGGTTTTTGCCATCTTTCGGGCATGCGCTTAAACCGGTGTCTGCGGGCTTTTTTGTTGTTGATGCTGTTCGCCCTTTCGGGCGAAGGCCTTGTACAGTCGGTGCAGGCCCAAACGCACGACCGTGCAAACCACCGCGTGCCCGGCAGCATTCCGGGCGACATCTCCGGAGGCGTTCTGGCTCCAGGGCTGGACACCGCAGCGATGGGAGCGCTTTTGGGGTATCCCATTCAGGCACCACCGCCGTGCGATAGCCTGCAGGAACCGGGACTGGCCCAGAAGGCCGATGCCTGGTTCACGCGCATCCGGGCGCTGCAACAAGACCCTTCCTTCCACTACATCCAGCGGGACAATCCGCGCTACCGCCTGGTCTGGCAAAGCACCTACACCTGGCGGGACCACATCTGCTTTGCTGACCAGCGCACGCATTGCCGCGCCATCGCACGCGACCCCAGCCTCATCCAATACGGCCGTGACCTGGTCAGCACCGCCGGATCCGAAGGCGCACTGCCCGGCTTTGCCGGTCAAACCCGCTGGTGCACGAGCTACGACGAGGGCCGATTCCTGCTGTGCACGGACCTGGACGTCTACATCGGCAACAGCTGCTGGGGTACGGAGATTGTGCAGGGCTTCGAACGGATGCAAACTGGCCTGACGCCTTTCCGGTGATGGCTGTTCGGCCCGGCCGGAAGTGCAGAACAACCGCGGCCTGCAAACGCGCAAGCATCCCGGTTGGGCCAAGCCTGTCGGCATGCGTAGCTTGTAGGCCGCATAATGGCCACACGCACAACCTATGCATTCGCCCTGCAGCGTTTTGAAACGCTGATCCAAACCGCCCGCCCGGTGCTGCTGGAAGCCTCCGAACAGGGCGTGGAAGAAGCGCCGCACCTGCTGGCGTTCGGCAAACAATGCCTGGATTTGGCCCGTTCGGCCGAAGGCCCCATGCGCCGCGTGGCCTCCCTGCGCCAACTGCAAAGCGACTACCTGACGTATTGGAACGAAGCGTCCGGTGCGCACGTGGCGGCATTCTGGAACGCCGTGGAAAAAACAGACCTGGACCTGCAGCGCAAAGACCTGCTGGCGGATATATTGAAACGCGGCACGATCAATAACCGGGAAGAGTACGATGCCGCCGTCGACAGCCTGGTCGGGGCTGCACAGGAAGGCCGCATCTCCGCAGCGCAGGCCAAAGACCTCAGCGCCATGATCGGCGCTTTTGAATCATCGCATCGGCAATGAGCAAACACGCTGTTTCAGAACGGCTGCGCAGCCTTGGCGCTCACAGCTATACGAGCATTATGCTGCTGTTGGTGCTGGCCTTCACCACTGCCGCATTTTCAGGCTGTGGCAACAGCCCCCGCCTGCCCATAGTTACCGAAGCCCCCAATCCGGAACCGGAACAAAATCCGGATCCTGTACCGCTGCGCAAGGCCGATGCCCGCGTCAAGGTGTGGATGTACGACCTGTCCATGTACAACGAGCCGTATCGGCTTGAAGTGACCCGTCAGGACAGCATGCACCTGCAATTGCGCCTGGTGCAGGGCACCGAAATGGCCTCCGGCAAGCCGGTCTTTGATTTCACCATGAATGTGGACAGCCTGCTGAAGCGGTACCCGGACGACCTGTTCACGCGCGGTGGTGGGACAAAGGCCAGCTTCCTCCGGCAATGGCAGCTCGACAGCGTGGCGTTTGATTTTGTCCGCTCCAAGCGCCTGTACCTCAACGCCATTTGTCTTCCGCGGCCGAACCTGGTGGCCCAAAACGATTCGCTGTGGGGCGACACCGCTGCTCACATCCTGCTGACCGTGCCCTATATGGGGCTGGAGAAAGGCGAATACTGGACGGGCATGTATTGATGGGTGTGGTGCTGATCCTGGCCACCGACCGCAATGGAATTCCGCATTGAACAAGCATCGCCCTATGCCCTGCCGATGGAGCTGCTGCTGTTGGCGGACCCTTCGCCGGAGGCGGTCAAGGGCTATATAGCGGCACCGGATGTGCGGGCCTGGAGCGCCCATGCACCGGACAGCCTTGTGGTCGGGGTACTGCTTGCCCGCCCGGTCCCGGATGCAGTTGCGCGTACCCTGGAAGTCCTCAACCTGGCGGTGCGGCCGGAAGCCCAACGCCAGGGCATTGCCCGGGCTTTGATGAACCGATCGCTCCAATACGCGTTGCGCGAAGGCTTTGCCCGCATGCGCATCGCCACGGCCGACAGCAGCAAGGGCCCCCTGGCTTTGTACCGCCAACTCGGCTATGCGGAAACCGCGCGGGAGGCGGAATACTTTTTGCGCCACTACCCGGAGCCTATCTTCGAGTTTGGCCGCCAGGCGGTGGATCGGATCGTGCTGGAAAAGCGCTTGTCCGCCGGATCCATTCAGGCCCCTGAACCCATATAGGCCATTGCGTAGACCCTTGCCCCTTTCCCATGATCTGCACCATCACTTCCCTGACCCTGCGCAATCCCTGGCAGTTTTTTCGCTTTTCCTGGGATGCGTTCGCCATCACCCGGCAATTGCAGGGCAGCGGACACCTGGAATTCCGCAAAGGAGGCATGGGCCTGACCCACTATACCCTGTCCGCCTGGCCGGACCGCCCCACCATGGAGGCCTTTGCCCGCAGCGGTGCACACCTGGAGGCCATGAAAAAATCCGCCCGCTACGCGCGCGAAATCCGCACCCTCAGCTACGAAGCCGACGCCCTGCCCGACTGGCCCTCCGCCAAACAGTTGCTGGAGGAAAAAGGGAAGGTGCTGCGCTTTGAACGAGCCGGCCGATCAAAAACCAAGCACCGGTGAACTATCGCCCTACGGGCGAACCACCGTTTTGGCGCCCAGGTGTAGACCGTCCCTGTACAGGATTACCCGATAGGTTCCTGTGGGCCAGGCTGCGGAAGGTATGCGTTGCTGCTTCTCGCTTAGCCTTAGGCGTTCAACTTCACGGCCCATGATGTCCCAGACCACCATCTGAACACCCGGCTGCGAAACATCCACTGTGAGCAATTGTGGTGCCAAGGTTGGATAGATGTTCCATTCCGGTTTGGGGGGAACCACAACTGCGGATGTGGTGTCGACTGTGGTCGTGTCTTGACAGCCTCCGGGCACCGGGCCGAGGTAGTAGTTCGGGAAGCTGTTGACGCCTCCAAAACACTGAAACTCCCCCCCTGCTAAAGGCACTACAAAAGTGTTCACATTGCAGCCTGGACCAGGAATGTTTGGATTCTCAATGCAGTGCAGATACTCGTGCAAACTATCACCAATAGAAGAACCAACACAACTTTGTGCATTGAAATACAGTTTTCCATCTGGCCCCATCTCAATGTCGCTTGAACAGGTGTATCCTGAATAAAACAAATTCGTGGCAGTACTTAGTGTAGAGTCTGTTAAATCCACTTGAAAGATATTGCAGGGAAACAAGGAAGACCTGTAGGTTGCTACATACAATAACTCACCACTTGGTGAAAACTCCAGTCCATAGGGCGAGTTAAAGCCACCGCCTCCCCAACCATCGTTGTACACAACCTCATTGCTGATCATACCTGTGCACCGATCAAAGTCATACAACAAAAGGCTTCCACCGGGTAAGGTATCGGGCATAAGGTTGTAACTGGCAAGTGCGAGCCGTTCACCTGCAGGCGAAGCTTTGAGCTCACCGGTATATGAACTATAACTCGTTGATTGCTCATGCATTAAAGTTATTGAGTCATCACTAGCTAAAAAAACCAAAAAAGCATTGCTGGTGTATGTCGCTATTGTTCCACCTTCAACATGTGCCTTCCTTACTAATACCCACCAATCTATCCCGTTGCCATGACGGATAGCAGTCAACTGTTCACCTACCGCACTTTCAGCTAGCAGCTGCTTTTTCATACCCAACATCACTCCACCAAGTCCTCCATCAAAGGACATATCAATGCTTGAAAAATGAAGTTTATATGGAAAGCAGTCATCGCTATCTACTCCATCAATATGAATAAAATAAAACTTTTGAAAGTCTTGACTTGATGGAAGTATTAAACCTCCTTGAGTAACAGAACTTCCATTATCTGTTTCCAAACATGGTGAGTGAAATACACCGTTAACCAAAGTATCATGGTTCCTGTTGAACAATGCCTCATTGGAACCATAGAACAAGAGGTTGCCCGATTGGTCTGAAATGGCTGCAGGACCTTCCCTCGCTGTTAGACCTGCAAGCCCCATATTGACCGGTCCACTGGGAGTAAACCGGATGTGGTTCCTCGGACCAAAGATCCAGTGGTCCCGAACATCCTGGGCCAGCAAGGCATTCGCCGAAGGCGAAAACCAAAGACCAATAAAAACCGTCAGTGCCGAAAGAACCAACCTCAATACACCACAGCACTGCTTACACATGAATAGGTAAGATACGGGCTATCGGCCTGCGATACCAGCCTTGATGGTCAATGCCATCTGCGCGCCGGGTGGAGTGCACCAAGCAACCAAAGCTCATGTGGGCACAAAGCCCCCACCCTCAATAATCCCCCAGCGTTTCCTCCAACTGCTCCAGGGCGGAGGCCAGCTGCTCGTCGTTGGGAGCGATGCCGTGCCATTCGTGGGTGCCTTCCATGAAGTCCACGCCGGCGCCCATGGCGGTGCGCATGAGGATGATCTGCGGCACGCCCTGGCCAGCGCCTTCGCGGGCCTGCTTCAGGCCCGCAAGCACTTCCGCCATGTTGTTGCCGTCCATGTGGTGCACCCGCCAGCCGAAGGCGGACCATTTGGCTTCCAGGTCGCCGAGGTCCATCACGTCTTTGGTGGGGCCGTCGATCTGCTGGCCGTTCCAGTCCACTGTGGCAATGAGGTTGTCGACCTTGTGGTGGGCGCCAAAGAGCGCCGCTTCCCAGATTTGGCCCTCCTGCAACTCGCCGTCGCCGTGCAGGGTCCAGACCAGGTGCTTGTCCCCGTCCAGCTTCTTGGCCAGGGCATTGCCGAGTGCAACGCTGAGCCCCTGGCCCAGCGAACCGGAGGCCACGCGTACGCCGGGCAGACCCTCGTGGGTGGTCGGGTGGCCCTGCAGGCGGGAATCGATCTTGCGGAAGGTGGCCAACTCGTCCACGTCAAAAAATCCGGACCGCGCCAGGACGCTGTACCACACCGGGGAGATGTGCCCGTTGGAGAGGTAAAACACATCCTCCCCGTGGCCTTCCATGTGGAAGCCCTCCTTGCGCTCCATCACCTCGAAATACAGCGCGGTGAAGAAATCGGCGCAGCCCAGGGAGCCGCCCGGGTGCCCGCTTTGCGCGGCATGCACCATGCGGACAATGTCGCGCCGCACCTGGCTGGCGATCCGTTTCAGTTCGTCGGTCGTTGGCATGGCGCGAAGATAACGCGGTGCCCCGGCGGGCGAAAACACACATTTCCTCCGCATCCTGATACCGCTAGGCCAACGCTCGCTTTACGGCACCATCACTTTAACCCGTTGCTCGCGGGTGCCATCGGTAAGGCGGACGATGTACACGCCCGAGGGCCATGGTGTAGCGGCAATCCGGTTGCCTGTCCCCGCGGCTTGCAGCCCCCCCGTCATCCGGTAGGCCTCCCATTGAAGCGGTCGTTTGGCGCCCCGGATCGTGAACGCCTCCGGCGAAAGCGTTGGTGTGACCGTCCAGGCACGTTCTGGCGTCGGTTCCGTGACTGTAGAGACCGTATCGCCAAATAACGTGTCGCAGGGGCTGCCCACCAGGGGCCCCAATTCGTAGTTGGGGAAATTGGGCAGGGCGTTACTGAGGTTTTGAAACCCACCTAAAAAAACTGCAAACGTATCTAGGATAAGATCATGGAAATCAGAGTTGGGATTCTCTAAACGCATAAGATATCTCGATGGATCAACGCTGCTAGCTGGTACATCTTCTTCATAACCCCAATACAAGCGATCGTCAGGGCCTAGTTCAAGGCTTGTCGTTTCGTATCCAAGAATCCCATTTCCCGTGAACACTGTATCAAGAGCAGGATCTGATTCAGCTAAATCCAGGACAAACAAGCTTCTTTTTCGGTTAGCTATATACAGTTTTTCTCCATCTGGTGAAAAAGCACAGGCAGACAAGCTAGAAGCGTCTGAGACCAGTGTATCGACTAACCCAAAAGAACCACCGCACCGATCAAATGAAAATCGGACAGCACAGTTTCCGGCCGCAACAGCAATCTGATTCCCTTGCCTACTTGCAGCTACTTCTGCTATTGATATAGGTGATGGATGTGTTAATGTAGGCCCATGTGCGAACAATGAATCCGGAGTCAGCAAAAACGATTGCCAACGCTGGTCGACTTTAAAAAAGTAAGGATCCTCAGCGCACTCCAAGAGCAATATCCACCAATCACGGCCATTCCCATGCCGAATGGCCAAGGACTGACCAGCAGAAGGGAAGGAGGTTATTTGTGTTCCAAGTGCTGCTGGTGAATCCACCAGTAACCTACCAATTTCATTAATAACAATATTTTTAGAATAAAACGTTCTCAGCAGATCGTCTCTTTCCCTTGGATAGATCAGGGAGAATGAAAGCGTATCCGACCCATCAAGAATTGGCAACAGCAACACGCTCCCCCAGGCACGACATTTCGTTTGATCATCTTCGTCGGGTATTACATGCAGTGTGTCTCCAGTTCTGCCGAGAAGCAAATCTGAAAAGCCAGAAACCAATAGATTACCATTTCGATCAGCCAACGAGAAAACGTGATTGCATTCACCGGCAATGGAACTAAAGTCAATGGGACCTTCATATTCCAATTCGACCCCTTCGAACTTCAACAAAATGTTGGGAAGCAAAGGCCAATAGTCGTAGTGGGATTGAGCAATAGCATCAACCCAACTCCCCGCCAACACCATGACACAAAGGATTCTGCAAAAGTTTAACGGATTGATCATGGTTCTCGCTGGCCGAAGGATGAGATCTATAAATATACCAAACAGCTCGCCCCTATTGTAATTGCCATTGCGACGTGTCTTCTAAAATCGGACACCACCAATCTGAAGAGCCGACGGTCTACCTTCGCGCGCATGAACCGCCTCCGTTTTGCTTCCGCCGTGGCGCTGAGCCTGACCTTGTTGGTGCTGTGCTGCAGCCTGCCCTCGTGTTCGCCGGGAACCGGCGAAAGCCCCGCCGACCTGCAATGGGATTACGCCGAACCGGGCACCTGGCAGTACCGTTTTGAGCAGCGCTCCAGCTCCAACACCATCACCAGCCTGCAACAGGAAGGAGCCGGTGCGGTGGCGGACACCGCGCAGTACCGCTCGCGCGCAGCCGGGGACCTGATGGTGCGCAGCCTGGGCGAAGGCCGCGGGCGCTGGAGCATCGAAGGCCTGGTTCTGTCCGCCGTCAACCTCAACCCGGTGCAGGGCGCACCCGCCGATTCCAACAGCCAGGAAATCCCGCCCATCCGCTCGGCCGACCGCGACGCCCGTGGCTTCCTGCTCGACCCCTCGGCGGAGGAAGAAGCGCTGTTCCCCTACCTGTTCCCCATGCCATCCAAAGCGCTCGCCAAAGGCGAAAGCGTAACGGACAGCCTGGCCATGCCCATGCCCGCCCTCGGTTCGGCCACGCCGCTGACCGGCCTGCGCACCATCACCCACCAGGGCACTGAGCGCAAAGACGGCGTGGATTGCGTGCGGTTTGACGTGGCCTACGAGGTGGTGGCCACCGACCTGCCCCCCGAATTTGAAGGCCGCTACACCCTCAGCCGCCAGGGCCAGGGCACGGGGTGGTTCGCCTTTGGCGAAGGCCGCTATCAGGCCACCGACATCCGCCTCAAGAGCACGGTCAACTTCGACGCGGGCCCCGGTGTGGGGCAAATGCGCATCGAAAGCGAGGACCACTTTTCCGTGCAGTATCGGGAAGGCAGCCATCAGGATGTCCCCTGAGGTCCCCATGCCGGGCCAAGGGACATTCAGGCAGCAGGCATAAAGCGGTATCTTCGCGTCGTTCCGACGCGCCCGGGAAACTCAGGCCCGGCTGCACGTTTTGCGCCCCTTTGGACCGCAGGACAAGGCGGAACTGACCGTTCTTCCCATCCCTCCGTATGCTGAATGGGGCCCGATCCAGCCCCTGCCTCCCGTCCATGTGCCGTTTATCGGCCCTCTATTCATAGACGCCATGTCCAGCACCTCCACCGCAACCCGCAGCACCGATTCCCCGGAACCGCCAGAAATCTACCGGCCCAGGCACAAGGTCCGCATCGTCACGGCGGCCAGCTTGTTTGACGGCCACGATGCGGCCATCAACATCATGCGCCGGATCATCCAGGCCACCGGCTGCGAAGTGATCCATCTGGGCCACGACCGCAGCGTGGAAGAAGTGGTCGGCTGCGCCATCCAGGAAGATGTCCAGGCCATCGCCATGACCTCCTACCAGGGCGGCCATACGGAGTACTTCAAATACATGGTCGATCTGCTGCGCGAACGCGGTGCCGGCCACATCAAGGTCTTCGGCGGCGGAGGCGGCGTTATCCTGCCTGAGGAGATCGCCGAGCTGCACGCCTATGGCGTCACGCGGATCTACTCCCCGGACGATGGCCGCCAGATGGGCCTACAGGGCATGATCAACGACCTGGTGCGCCAAAGCGACTTTCCCCTGGGTCAGGAGCTCAACGGGGAAGTGGGTCGCCTGCAGGGCAAAGAGCCTGGCAGCATTGCGCGGCTGATCACGGCCGCGGAAAACCATCCGGAGTTGGCCGCGCCCCAATTGGAAGAAGTGCGCCGGCTGGCCGGCGCATGCGATACCCCGGTCCTGGGCATCACCGGCACCGGCGGTGCGGGCAAAAGCTCCCTGGTGGACGAACTGGTCCGCCGCTTTTTGCTCGATTTTCCGGACAAGCACCTGGGCATCGTATCGGTGGACCCCTCCAAGCGCAAAACCGGCGGCGCGCTGCTGGGCGACCGCATCCGCATGAACGCCATCCGCAGCGACCGCGTTTACATGCGCTCGCTGGCCACCCGGCAGGCCAACCTGGCCCTGTCCGCCCACGTCGGCGATGCGGTGAACATCCTGAAGGCCGCCGGCTTTGATTTGATTTTGCTCGAGACCTCCGGCATCGGCCAATCCGATACGGAGATCACCGAATATGCCGACGTCAGCCTCTACGTGATGACGCCGGAATACGGCGCGGCCACGCAGCTGGAAAAAATCGACATGCTCGATTTTGCCGACCTCATTGCGCTGAACAAATTCGACAAACGCGGTGCCCAGGACGCGTTGCGGGATGTGCGCAAACAGTATCAGCGCAACCACCAGCTTTTTGACCGCCATCCGGAAACCATGCCGGTGTTTGGCACCACGGCAGCCCAGTTCAACGACCCGGGCACCAACAAGCTCTACAAATCGGTGATGGCCAAACTGGCCGAAGGCCAGCCCAAACTAAAGAGCAGCTATTCGGCCCCCGAGGAGATGAGCGAGCGGGTCTACATCATCCCGCCCCGTCGTACGCGCTACCTCTCCGAGATTGCCGAGGAGGTGCGCCGTTACAACGATTGGGCCGAAGAACAGGGCCGCATTGCCCAGGAACTCTATGCCCTGGCAACCGCGCGTGAAACCCTGGAAGGCCGCAAAGGCAAGGAAGGAAGCGCCTCCGGCGAATCCGATCCCACCCTGCCTGCCCTGGAAGCCCTGCGTGCCGCCGAAGAGGCCTTGCGCCAGGACTTCGACCCCAAAAACCAGGCCCTCCTGGACCGCTGGCCGGACATCAAAAAGCGCTTCAAGGACAAGGTCTTTTCCTTTCAGGTTCGGGACAAGGAAATCAACATCCAGACCCATACCCGCTCCCTGAGTGGAACGGCCGTTCCAAAAGTGGCGCTGCCGCGTTTTGAGGCCTGGGGCGACCTGCTGCGCTGGATGCTCCAGGAACATGTGCCCGGCCACTTCCCGTATACCGCGGGCATATACCCCTTCAAGCGCGAAGGCGAAGACCCCACGCGGATGTTCGCCGGCGAAGGCGGCCCGGAACGCACCAACCGCCGTTTCCACTACGTCAGCCTGGGCATGCCCGCCAAGCGCCTGTCCACAGCCTTTGACTCGGTGACGCTCTACGGCAACGACCCCGACCTGCGGCCGGACATCTACGGCAAGATCGGCAACTCGGGCGTGAGCGTGTGCTGCCTCGACGACGCCAAAAAGCTCTATTCCGGTTTTGACCTGGCCGATCCCAAGACCTCGGTGTCGATGACCATCAACGGTCCGGCGCCGATGCTGTTGGCTTTCTTTTTGAATGCCGCCATCGACCAGCAGTGCGAAAAGCACATCAAGGCCGAGGGCCTGGAAGCGGGCATCCAAAAGAAAATCAAGGCGCATTTTGCCGAGCGCGGCATCCAGCAGCCCCAATACGATGGGCCCCTGCCCGATGGCAACGACGGCCTGGGACTGATGCTGCTCGGCCTCTCCGGCCAGGACGTGTTGCCCGACGAAACCTACCAGCGCATCCGCACCGAGACGCTCAAGCAGGTCCGGGGCACCGTGCAGGCGGACATCCTCAAAGAAGACCAGGCCCAGAACACCTGCATCTTCTCCACGGAGTTTGCGCTTCGCCTCATGGGCGATGTGCAGGCCTACTTCATTGAAAAGCAGGTGCGGAATTTTTATTCCGTTTCCATTTCCGGTTACCACATTGCCGAGGCCGGGGCCAATCCGATCACGCAATTGGCGTTCACCCTGGCCAACGGCTTCACCTATGTGGAGTACTACCTCAGCCGGGATATGGACATCAACCGCTTTGGCCCCAACCTGAGTTTCTTTTTCTCCAACGGCATCGATCCGGAATATGCGGTGATCGGCCGGGTGGCCCGGCGCATCACCGCATA
>JAUIHG010000119.1 GCA_030432405.1 Bacteroidia bacterium
AGGGCGTAGTTGACCTTCGCCAAAGGCGGATACATCATTAAAATCAAACCGATGGCTATGGGGATGTTGGTGCTGCCGACGCTCATCGTGTCGAGGGCTTCCGGCATGCCGGGGAACAGCGCACCGAGGGCCACACCTATGGCCATGGCCAGAAAAATCCAGGCGGTCAGGTAGCGGTCCAGAAAGCCGAGCCGTTTGGGTTGGGTGGTGGACATGGGAGGCGTTTAGCGCTTGGCGGAAGCCGCCTGAAAAACGGTGTGCAGTTCTGCGGCCAGTTGCCGGCTGGTAGCCAGGTAGGCGTTGTCCTGTTCCGGCGTGCCGTCGGCACGCTTGGGATCTTCGAAGGGCAGGGAGATGCGCACTTCCGCACCGGGCACAAAGGGACAGTTGGCGTCGGCGTGGCTGCAGACCATGATGGCGGCAAAGCCTTCGCGCGGCAGCGTGGGGTGGTCCAGGGTTTTGGACCAAAGTGTATGGAATGCCTCCCGGTGCATGATGCGCCAGCGGGGATTCTCGGCGTCGTCGCGGCACTGGAGGCAGAAACCGGCGTGGTTGAGCGTGGGCACCACCGGCGCCGCGAGGGCGGTGGCTTCCGTGCCCGCACTGTAGACCTGCACATCAAGCCCGGTCTGCAGGCTGTGGTACCAGGCCCAGGCTTCGGCCAGTTGGCTGCGGCGCGAATTGTGGGTGCAGACAAACACGAGCTTGGCCGTACGGTCTTCCTGTTTGCACTGCAACAGGTAGGCGGTCAATTGCTGCAAGGCCACCTGGTGGCCTGACAGCGGGGCGGGCAGGTAGGAGGGTAGGGTGGCCACGGAATGGGGCATGGGTTGGGCTTGAAAAGAGGTGGTACAGGTGCCGGTGTGGCAAACCCGGGCGGGGAAGCCCGGGCTTGCCCCGGATTTCGGTGGATTGCTGCGGATGAGCACAGACGTTCAGCAGCAGCCGCTGCCCGGTGCGCAGCAGGATTCGGCCTTCGCCGGTTCCGGCGAAGCCATGACGCCGGCGTTGGAAGCTGCTGCGTGGGGAGCGCTCGTTGCGGTAGCTTTCTCTTCTGCGCTTTTGCCGATGGCGTAATGCGGATCGTTGAAGGCTACGTCCTCGTGGAAGTGGTAAACTTCCCATTGGTGGCCGTCGGGGTCGGTGACCCAGAATTTGTCTTGCACGGCATAGCAGCAGGCGGTGCCTTTTTCTTCGAGCATGCCCAAGCCTTTGCTGCGGGCGGCTTTCATACGCTTTTCGAGTTCCTCGGCGCTGTTTACCTGAAAACCCAGGTGTCCGAAGGTGTTCTGGATGCGGTCCGGCTTTTCAACAAACGAAATGATCAGTGCAGGCTCGGTCAATTCGAATTTGGCATAGCCCGGTTTGACTTTGCTCGGTTCCTGATCAAAAAAGCTGCGGTAGAAGGCCACCGTTTTTTCGATGTTGGAGCTGTACAGAGAGACGTGCATACGGGGGAAACGGGTTTGGCCCGCTTCGGTGTGTGCGTGTTGGGTGGGGTGCATGGTGAATGGGGTTTTGGACGTGGCCTGAGCAGTACCGCTGTTCAGCAGCAGCAGTCTTCCGGGCCACAGGGGTTGTAGCGGTCAAAGAGTTCGCTGAAAAAGCCGCGCACCACTTCCCAGCGCTTGGGCTCGATGCAGTAGTTCATCGAGGTGCCCTCCACGCTGCCCTTGATGAGCCCGGCTTCCTTGAGCGCGCGCAGATGCTGGCTGATGGTGGCTTGGGCCAGCCCGATCTCGTCCACCAAATGCCCGGTGATGCAGGCATTGGCCTTCAGCAAATGCTCCAGAATGGCAATCCGGGCCGGGTGGCCGAGGGCCTTGGCCAATTGGGCCAATTCGTTCTGGCGCGCGGTGTAGAGGTCGGTGCGGGTGACGCCCATGGGATAGGGGATGGAATGGGGGAATGGCGTATGGCGGGTGCGGTGCTCTGTATGGACATCGCGGCAAGGCTGCCGTTGGTGTCTCGCTCTTGCGGTAGCTTTCGCCAGCGGCAAATTGCTTTATTGCAATATTACGATGAAGAAACCCAGCCGTCAACCCTTTCCCGCAAAAAGATGTTCTTGCCGGCATGAGCGCACGCCTTTCAGCCATCCTGCCCCTCTCCCTGAGCATCGTGTTTACCCTGCTCCTATGGATGGGGAGCTGTCCTCTACTGGCCCAGAGCGCCACACCCAACGTCTACCGCGTCACCGGCATACCCGGCACCTACACCGGCACGCTGATCCGGGGCAACAGCGCCCAGGTGCTGGAAGCCACCATCCGCCCGCGAGGCGACAGCCTCTACATGGCGTTTTACATCCCGGATTGGGCCTGGTACGATTCCAGCCGCGGGATGCTCGAACCGGACGGCGACGCCTACCGGCTGACCACGCCCTACGGCCGGGCTCTGCTTTCTTACGATTCCGCCTTCGGCGAATGGAGCGGCGTCATCCCGGACCACACCCCCGTCACGCACGTGCATTTCAAGAAGCGCTACCGCCTGCCGGAGCGCAAACTGACCGAATCGCCTTTCCAGCTTACGGTGGACGGACAGGTACGGCAGGGCGTGATCGTCCAACCACATGACGGCCGCAAGCTGCCCGGTGCCGTGCTTGTGCACGGCCGCGGTTGTTCGCCCTACGGCTGGCAATTGGCCCAGGCCCGCGCCTACGCTCGGCATGGGCTGGCCGTGGCGGTTTACAACAAGCGCGGATCGCAGGAAGCCGATCCGCCTTGCGGCGAAACGCGCATCGAAGACCATGCCCGCGACCTGGAAGCGGCACTCAAAATGCTCCGCGGGCTAGCGTCCGTGGATGCCTCCCGGGTCGGGCTGATCAGCACCAGCGCCGGCGGATGGCTTTCGCCGTTTGCGGCGGCACGGATGGAAACGCCTCCCGCCTTTTTGGTGGCCATCGTCGGGCCGGCTACAGACATCCGCCAGCAGCAAATCGACGGCGGGGTAGTCTGGGCCACACAAAGCGGCTTGAGCGATACGGCCATTGCCCGGCTAACCCGCTACACGGAATGGATGTTCCGGACCGATCGGTCCAAACAGGCGTTTCGCGCCATGCGCGCCCTGCTCGAAAACGCAGAATCCGAAGGCTGGGATCAGTGGCTGGAAGCCAGCGACATCCCGGCTTCCGCCGAAGCCCTGGATCAACTTTGGGTCAACCGCTGGAACAACTACGACCCCGCCCAAGCCATCGGCGCATTTGAAGGACCGTGGTTGGGCATGCTTGGCCAGGCCGACCCCGTGGTGCCCTGGCAGGCTCAACTGGAGGCCTACCGCCGCATCGCTGCGCAGTCGGGCAAAACCAACATCGACGTGGTGCTTATTCCTTCGGCCGGGCACGGCCTGGAACACGGCTCCCAACAGCGGAAGTTGCCCTACAGCCAGGCACGTGGCGGCAGGCCGGCGTATTACAAGTTCGACCGGGTGGCCTTCGGAGCGGTTTCCGCCGTTCCGGAATTCCTGCGCCGCTGGGGCATCTTGGAGCCCTGAACCGCCTTTGCGGAACCGCCAAATGGGCTGGCCCAGGCATCCGGCCTAACGGTCAAAATCGATGTCCTTCACTTCCAGCGGCTGCTCCTCCACGTAGTCGTAGAGGGTCAGGCGGCGCAGCGTGTAAAAATCCGTCCAATAGCGCAGCAACGCGTCGATGTAGCTGCGCCGGGCCTGGTCGCGTTCCGAGGTGGCAATGTTCAGCTCGGTGATGTCGGACTTGCCGATCAGGTAGCGGGCCTTGGCCACCTCAAAGCGCTTGCGGCCCACGGTGTCCGCCTTGGCGGCGATGGCCACCTGATTGCCCTGTAGGTTGAATTGCTGCACGCGCAACAAGACCTCCTGCTCAAAGTTCTGCTCATCCAGGGCAATCTGCGATTGCACCAGATCGCGGTTGGCAAAAGCAATCTCCCGCTCGGACCGCGCCTGGCCCCAGTCCAGAATGGGCACGTTCAGGGTCAGGCCTACATTCTGGAAGCTCTGTGGGTCGTTGTAGGCATTGCCAAGTTCCACCGCGGTGTTGTTGAGCCCATACTGGGCGAAGAGGTCGGCCGAGAACCCGTTGTTGCCCCGGGCAATGGCCACCTGCTGTTCGGCCTCCAAGGCACGGCGGCGGAAGGACACCGGCGAGGAGCGGAAGCGGCGGGCATGTTCCAGGGCTTTGGACGCCACGATCTGCAGGGCCAGCACATCGTCGGGAATGCGCAATTCAAAACGTGTGCCCTCCGAAACACCCAAAAAACGCTGCAACCGGGCCTCAGCATTGGCCACTTCATTTTGGGCCGCAGTCAAGGCCACTTGCGCATTGAGCACCGCCAATTCGATTTGCAGCAGGTCGTTTTCGGCAATCTTGCCGAGCTGATAGCGCCCCTTGGAGATCTGGAAAATGGTGTCGTTGTTGGCCAGGTTGAGCGTGGCAATTTCCCGGTTGATCTGGGCCAAGTGCAAACTGAAAAACAAGTTCACTGCCTGCACGCTGACTTGCTCCAGGTTTTCGAGGCGTTCGCGGCTGGCCTGCTCCAGGCTGAGCGGTGCAATCTGCCGCCGCCAGGTCCAGTCGTTGTATTTGAGGATGGGTTGCTGCCAGCCGATGAAAAACGGCGAACTCAAATACGAGGTCACCACCGAGTCGCCCAACAGGTCGATGCGCTGTAGGCCCGAACCGGCAAAAATCCGGCCGCCTGTGAAGCCCAACTCCTGACTGAGTGACAGGTCCAGGCTGCTGGTCACTTGGTTGCGTTGAATGAACAGGTCGGAGCCATCCGGTTGGGTGATGGCCTGGATGGTGCGGTCAAACCGCGGCACCGTTCCGCTGAGTGAGAGCACGGGCCTGCGGTCAGCAATAAAAGAACGGTAGGTCCAGAAGGCGTTTTTGTAGCGGTTGTCCGCAATCAGGGCGTCCACGGAATTGGCCCTGGCCAGGCGCACCGTTTCCTCCAGGGTGAGGACCAAGAGCTGGCCACGGCCTTCGCCGGAGGCGCTCATGCGGATGGGTTCCCCGGATTCCGATTGGGCCTTCGCCGGAACGGCGAACAACACACACAACACAAAAAGCGAAAGAAAACGCATGGATCAGGATTCGTAACGCAGCGATTTGATCGGGTCCTGATAGGCCGCACGGCGCGCGGGCAGAAAACCGAACAAAACGCCGATGCCGGCGGAAATCAAAAAGGCCATCAAAATGGAACCCGGCGCGATGATGGTCAAAATGCCGTAGAAGCGTTCGATCAAAACCGAGGTGATCACACCCAAAATGATGCCCGTAATGCCGCCGCTCAAACTGATGAACACCGACTCCATCAGGAACTGCTGGATGATGTCTTTGCGCGTGGCGCCGACCGACAAGCGCAGGCCGATCTCCTTGATGCGCTCCAGCACCGAGGCCAGCATGATGTTCATGATGCCGATGCCGCCCACCACCAAACTGATGCCCGCAATGAGGCCCAGCACGATGGAAAAACGCTCCTTGGCCTTGCGCTGCTCGTTGAGCTTGTCGATGGGGATGTCGATGAGGTAATCCACCTCGCCCTGGTGGCGGCGCTCCAGCATGCGGCCAATCACGTCCGCGGTGGAGGCCAGGAAATCCGCCTCCTCCACCTGCACGGTCAGCCGGTCGATCTGGTGGTAGTTGACCGCCTGTGGTTCGCTTTCCACCTCGTCGTTGCCCCGTCCGCCGCTGCGGTTTTCGCGTTGGATCAAGGACGCTGTGACCAGCGAACGGTTTTCAAAACGCAACAACACCGTTTGCAGCGGGGTGTAAATGTCCGCGTCGTAATCGCGGATGCCCAGGTTGACCTGGGCGCTTTCGGAAATGTTGCGGGGTTCCAAAACCCCGATGACTTCCAGCCATACGTTGCCGCATTTGATGCGCCGGCCCACCACGTCTTCTTCGCGGAAATAGCGGCGGGCCACGGAGGCACCCAACACACACACACGGCCACCGCGCTCTTCGTGCACATCGGTGAAGAGCTTGCCCTCGGCCAACTGGAAATTGTTGAGGTCAAAAAACGCATTGGTGATCCCGATGACCTTGCCCCGTCCGGAAAGGCCTTCGCGGATGATCCGCACCTCCTGTTCGATTTCCGGACTCACACGCCGCACCACGGGGATGTTGTCGGCAATGGCCTGGGCGTCGCGCAGGTCCATGCCCGCACTGGTGCGGGGATTTTCGGCGTCTTCGCCCTGGGCGCGTTCCTCCCAGGTCGGCGTGACCACCAGGTTGTTGGCGCCGATCAATTCAAATTGGCGCAGCACTTCCACTTGCGTGCCCTTGCCGACCGCCAGCATGGCAATCACGGAGGCCACCCCGAAAATGATGCCCAGTCCGGTCAGCGAAGACCGGACCTTGTTGCCCAGCATGGCTTGCCAGGCGATGGCCGCATTGTTCAGGAAACGTTCCATGGAAAAGCGCCCGTCCGGGCGAATGCTCAACGCGACCGACCGCGGCCACGACCGCCGCCGCTACCACCACCCGGGAATCCTCCCTTGCGCGGACCGTCCTCCTTCTTGGCCACCGGCGGCGGAGCCAGGTCCTTCTGTGCAGCGGCCTTGGCCTGCAGGCGGGTTTCGGGATCCAGCAGTTTCCATTCGGCAATGCTGGGATCTTCGGGCGCGGAGATCTGGATGCGGTCGCCGGGTTTCACCCCGGCCATCAAGACCGTTTGGTTCTCGTTGAACATGCCCGTGACCACCTCCCGGCGCTCCAGTCCACGGCCGGCGTCCAGGTACACATAAACGAGGCTGTCGTTGCGGAAAATGCCCTCGGAGGCCACAAAAAGCGCCGAATCCTTGACCGCCGTCACAATCGTGTTGGAGGTGGTCATGGCCGGACGCAACGTGGTGTCCAGTTCGTTGATGGCGATTTTGACCTCAAAGACCTTGGCGTCCGAATTGGGCCGCTGTTCGCCGATGTTGGCCACCCCGATCACGTCGCCGGTATAACTGCGGTCCGGAAAGGCATCGATGCCGATGCGCACTTTCTGGCCTTCGCGGATGCGGCTGATGTCCACCTCGTTGATGTAGGTCTGCGAAACCATGCTGGACAAATCCGGCAGCGTGGCCACCGTGCTCTGCCAAGGCGAAATCGTGGCCCCTACGCCCCGGGGACTGCCGTCCCAGTTGCGTTCGTAGATGACCATGCCGTCGGATGGCGCACGGACGTCAAACTGGTCCAGAATGGCCACCAATTCGTTGACTTCGCTGCGGCTCAGGGCAATCGTGGCATCGATTTCCTCCAGTTTGGCGCGCTCCTTGTCCTGCTTGATGGTGTAGTTCTCCACCGCCTGGCTGTAGGCACGCTCGCTCTGTTCCAGGGCAATCTCCGCCTGGCGGATGATGGCCGGCGGCTCGTACACCGATTGGTCCACGGTGATGCGCGCCTCCTCCAGTTGGTAGTTCAGGTTGATGAGCTGTTCGCGGGCTTCCCGCAAGGTCAGCGTCGAGTCCAGCACGGCCTGCCTTCGCTGCGTCAGCGTCTTGTCCAGTTCCGACTGGAGGGTTTTGAGCTTGGACGAGGCTTCCGACCGGTCCAGGGTGGCCACATAATCGCCCTCCTTGACGCGCGTGCCCTCGTCCACCAGATCGGTGATGGACACCTGCCAGATGCCGACCTGCCGCAAGCCGGTCGGCCCCTTGATGTCCAAACTGTTTCGGGCCTGCAGCTCCCCGGTCACGGTGACGGTGGCCTCAAAATCGCCGCGCTTGACCTCGACAAAAATCGGCTTGTCGCCGGAGGCTTCGCCGGCGCAGCCGGCGAAGGTCATGCCCAGAACGGCGCACACGGAACCCAGAGCCGTGCGCAGGAGGTGGTGTTGGCGCATGCGGCCAAAGATAGGCGTTCGCCCAGCCGGGCGGCCGGGTTCAATCCACGCCAAAACGTTAAGGTGATGCCTACTTGAACAGGCGCATGAAAATCTTGAAGAACCAGGTCTCGTCGGCGCGCAGCACGGAGTCCAGGACCTTGTCTGCAGCGCCGGCAAAGCGGCGGATACGGCCCACGCTTTGATGGAGGGCCTGGGCGTGCGGATCAGGGCTGTCCGCGCCGACTTCCTTGATTTCGCCAAGCAGTTCCAGCATGGGTTGGAGTTCGCGCTTGCGCCGTTCCCGCGCGATGCGCTTGGTCACCTGCCAGATGTCCTTCTCGGCCACAAAAAATTCGCGGCGCTCGCCGAGCTTGAGCTGCTTGCCCACCAGGCCCCAGTCCACCAGGGCACGCAGGTTCATGTTGGCGTTGCCGCGGCTGATGTTCAGTGCGCTCATGACCTGCTCGGCGTCCAGCGGTTCGGGCGCCAACAGCAGCAAGGCGTGGATTTGCGCCATGGTCCGGTTCACGCCCCAGGTTGGCCCATAGTGGCCCCAGCCTTCAATGAAACGCTGGCGGGCGTCGGCCACATCGGGGGCCACCAGGGGCTGGCCCGGACGGTCTGAACCGGTCGCATCAGGCTGATCCTCAGGCTGATCTTGGAGCGGGTCTGGCGTTGGAGCGGAGTCTTTGGAAGGGGGCTGGGCCATGTCCCGAAGGTACGGCCAGCCACTGCAAAAGGTTCAGAAGCTTCTGAAAACGCTGAAAGCGCTCCTGCCCAAGGTTCACGGCTGGGCTTGGCCCGCGTTCCGGTACACCCCCACCGCCTGATCGTCGCCGCGCGGATCGGCACCGCCTTCCAGTCGGCCGTCGGGCAGGACCAGGATGGCGTCCACTCGGCCCATGGTCGAGCTGGTGTACAGGTGGTGGCCCTTCGCGCGAAGCGCATCCATGGTGCTGTCCGCCAGCGCACCCTCCTCGATGCGGATGCTGTCCGGTACATGCTGGTGGTGGAAGCGTGGCGCGGACACGGCCTCCTGCATGGTCATGCCGTACTCGGTGAGGTTGAGAAAGGTCTGGAAAACGGCGGTGATGATTTTGCTGCCTCCCGGCGAACCGATCACGGCATACAGTTGCCCGTTTTTCTCCACGATGGTGGGGGTCATGGAGCTGAGCATGCGCTTGCCCGGTTCGATGGCGTTGGCGGTATCCCCCAGCAGGCCAAACTGGTTGGGCACGCCGGGCTTGGCCACAAAGTCGTCCATCTCGTTGTTGAGCGCAAAACCCGCGCCGCTTACAAAGACCTTGCTGCCGTAGCGGCCGTTGAGCGTGGTGGTCACGGACACGGCGTTACCGTAGGCGTCCACGATGGAGTAATGGGTGGTTTCTTCGGATTCTGTGGGCACGGCATTTTGGACCGGACGTTCTGTTCCGGTATTGCCGCTTGTATTGGGCCGCACGGCATCCGCCTTGCGGAAGGCCTCCAGCCCGGCGGATACCCGGTCAAAAGGCATGGCCTGGCCGTAGGCGATGTCCTTCCGGCGGAAGTCTGCATAGGCCGGTTCCATGAGTTCCTCCACCGGCACGTCCACATAATCCGGGTCGCCCAGGTAACGCGCCCGGTCGGCGTATACGCGGCGTTCGGCCTCGGCCAAATGGTGCACCGTACGGCTGCTGTTGTGGCCCCAGGTGTGCAGGGGCCAAGGCTCCGACAGGCGCAGCAATTGCCCCAGCGCTACGCCGCCCGAGGAAGGCGGCCCCATGGAGGCGAGCGTGAAGGAATCGTAGGGGATGACGATCGGTTTGCGCCAAACGGCTTGGTAGGCTTCGAGGTCGGCTTTGGTGATCAGCCCGCCACCGCGCTGCATTTCGGCCAGGAGGGCGTCGGCGGTGGGGCCGGCATAAAAGCCACCGGGACCCTGGTCTTTGATGAGGCTGAGCGTGCGCGCCAGGTCCGCCTGCCGCAAGGTGTCGCCGGCGCGCCAAAGGCCGTCGGCGGCGTGGTCGGCCCGCAGGTAGCGGTTGCCGGGGTTGAGGCCGTCGAAGACCGCTTGCTGGCGGTTGAGCTCAAAGGCCTGTTGCTCGGTGATGGGGAAGCCTTCGCGCGCCAGCGCAACGGCGCCTTCCCAGCATACCGACCATTCCAAAAAGCCGAAACGGCGGTGGGCTTCCCAAAGGCCCATGACGCTGCCGGGCACGCCGACCGAGCGGTGGCCGACCGTGGAGGCTCCGGGTATAACCCGGCCCTTGGCATCCAGGTACATGTCCTTGTGGGCGGCCATGGGGGCCTTTTCCCGGAAGTCGAGACTGAAGAGCATGCCGTCTTCGCGGCGGTGGATCATGAAGCCCCCGCCGCCGAGGTTGCCGGCAATCGGATAGGCCACGGCCAGCGCTGCGTGGGTGGCCACCATAGCGTCGATGGCGTTGCCGCCGCGGCTGAGGACTTGCGCACCAATGCGCGAAGCCTGCGGATGAGCGCTGACCACCATGCCGGCATCGGCCACTACACCGCGCGTCTTTCCGTAGCCGTTTTTTGATGCGCCTTCCGGCGAAAAACGGGACCCGGCCCCTGCTGCGATCAACAGGCCGAGCAGCACCGAAGTGCAGGCCCAGCCGAGGCGTGTCCCGGCCGCATTGGAATGAAAAAACAACCCCACGGCGCTAAAGTAGTGCCATGGGGTTTGGTGCAGCCCTTCACATCACGGGGCTGGCGGGAAGGAACAGCGGTCTATTGCTTTTGCACCCGCGTCCAGTGGGTTTGAAACTGTCCCGCGGTGTTTTCGCCGGAAAGGCGGAGCAGGTAGGTTCCGGAAGGCAGGGTGCTGAGGTCGAGGTCCAGGGATTCACCTTGCGTTTGGCCTTCGGCCGAAAGCCGCCCCACGGCATCCATCAGGCTCCAGGTCCAGGTGCCCGCTCCCATGCCCTGCACGTGCGTGCTGCGGTCCACCGGGTTGGGGGAAACGGCCAGGGGCGCGTCGGCATGGTCCACCGGAACATAGCCGCGTTTGATGCGGTCCAGTTCGGCATCCGAAAGCGATTCCAGGTTCTTGTTGGCCATCCGCAAGGGCGGCATACCACCCAAACTTTCCAACACAAAGGTGTGCACCGGTCCTGGAGCCGAGCGGAGGTTATCGGCACAGGCGGTGGCGACCGACCAATCGTAAGAAACAAATGGATCCAACAGCGGCGTTTGCGCAAAGGTCTGGCGAAGGTCAAAGGTGAATTCGCCGGGCTCGCCGCTGCGCCTTCCGTAAATGCGGTGGCCGCGGGCGCCTTCCACCGGCGTCCACTCGAACCGGGTAGCGTTGATGTCCGGGGTGTAATTGATCCGCCTCAACCAGGGTGCGGGACAGATTTCGCCGAACCCGCTCTTTATGTATTCCCCGATGAGATTGCGGTCGTAGCTGCACAGGATGACATGGTCGTCGCGTTCGCCGGTCGAGTCGACGCTGAAGGCATCGAACGCCGAGTAGCCGAGCGGCTCGACCGCGGCGAGAAAAAGCG
>JAUIHG010000330.1 GCA_030432405.1 Bacteroidia bacterium
AACCGGGCAGGAAGGTTTCCAGGCCGAAGACGTCCACGATCAGGCCGCCTTTGGTTTTGGAAACAATGGTGCCGGTAACGACGTTGTCGGTCTTGTAGGCGTCCGCAATGGCGTCCCAGGCCTTGAGCAACTTCGCGCTTTTGCGCGAAAGCACCAGCTGGCCTTTCTTGTCCTCCTTGGCCACGACGAAGACTTCCACTTCGTCGCCGACCTTGAGGTCTTCCATGTCGCGGAATTCGGACAGGCTCACGAGGCCGTCCGACTTGAAACCGATGTTGAGGACCACGTCGGCTTCGCCGATGGCCATCACGGTACCCTGAACGATTTCCTGGTCGTTGAACTCGCGGAAGGTGGCGTCGATTTCATCGGCCATCTTGTCCATCTGGTCCTGGGTGTAGCGGGCCTGCGAAGTGGCCTCTTCATCCCAATCGAAATCGTCGTGCGCGCCACGCTCTTCCGCAGCGGCTTCGGCCACCTTGGCTTGCTTGAGCGCTTCTTCCGGCGCTTCCAGGACTGCTGTTTCTACGGCTTGGCCAACCGCTTCCGCGGTTTTGGCGGCTTCTTCAGCCTTTGCCGGTTTGCTGTCCCCGGATGGGGTGGCTTCTTGAGGGGTTTCCTTGGAGGTGGCTTCTGCCTTGGCCTCCGGAGCCTGCTTTTCGGTGCTTTCGGAAGCGGCCTTTTGGTCGGCTTCTTCAGCGGGGTTTTCCTTTTCCGTCAAGAGGAACAAGGTTTAAAAGGTGAACAATGTGTTGATCCGTATTACGGACCGGCAAAGGTAGGACTTTTTCGCCTCCGGCGAAGGCAAAAGGACACAGCGGCATAAGCCCGCCTGTGCAACGGGTGAAGAGGCCTCACCAGAAAGGAGTACACTAGCCCTGCTCCCCATCCAGTGCCTGTCGGCCACCGGCGCGGTCCGGGCCCTCATTGGCGCCTTTGCCGGAACGCCGGGCGGCCTGCTTCTCCGCAAGGCGTGCTTCCACATGCACCATGGCCGCAGCCAAAACCCCGTCCACATCCAGGGACGAGGTATCCAGCACCACGGCATCCTCGGCCTGGCGCAGGGGGCTGTCGGCGCGGGTGGTCTCTTCGTGGTCGCGCATGCGCAGGTTGGCCTCCACCTTTTCGGGGCTGAGGTCCTGGCCACGGGCCTTGAGTTCGGCCATGCGCCGGGCCACCCGCACGGACATGTTGGCGGTGACAAAAAACTTGAGCTCCGCATCGGGGAAGACAACCGTGCCGATGTCGCGGCCATCGAGCACCACCCCGCCTTCGCGGCCCCACTCCCGCTGCTGGGCCACCAGGTAGCGGCGCACGGGAGGCATGGCGGCCACGTCGCAGACCGCATCGGCCACCTGCATGGTGCGGATGGCAGCCGCCACGTTTTCGCCGTTCAGGTGCATGTCCCGTTGGCCCGCCACGCTCCCGGCGATGAACTGCAGATAGGTATGGTCCAACAGGGCCTCTACCCCGGCGGAGTCTTTGGGGTCGATGTTGCGCCGCAAGGCGTGCAAGGCCACCGCGCGGTACATGGCACCGGTGTCGATGTACAGATAGGCCAGCTGGCGGGCCAGGCGACGGGCCAGTGTGCTTTTGCCACAGGCCGAATAGCCGTCTATGGCGATGGTCAGTTGGGAAGCCGTATCCTGGAGCATGGTGTCGGCAAAGCCCGCATCCAGAGCATTATCCCGGGCCTCCGGGTGCCCGGACTGCACGCCGTATTCAGCGCGTTTGGGGGCAAGCTGAGGGGAGATATCGGAGCTGCTGGATGCCGGGGCCATGGCGTAAAGGAAGTGGACCGGCAAGATACGGCGGGCTGCCCGGCCTTCCGGCCGAAGACACCCAAGACAGGCCATGGGAGCGCCACTCCGGCGCACCCCGGTCAGTTGTTCCCGCCAAAGGCCGCGATGTCTGTGGTGACCGTCAGGTGGTTCTGCCGCCCGCTGAGGTGGGTCACCTGGTGGGCGTAGTCCAACCGGAACTGCTTGACCCGAATGCCAAAACCGCCGCTGAAGCCCGTGAGGCCGGAGCGTCCGGTAGCCGCCAGTTCACCGCGGCCCTGGTGGTCGTAGCCGAAGCGGACGCGCACATTTT
>JAUIHG010000120.1 GCA_030432405.1 Bacteroidia bacterium
CTGTGGAAGTTGGCATTCGCCCGTTAGGGCGAAAGCCTGCACCCTACTGTTCGGGCTTTGGCTGTGCCATGGGCTTAGGCGTGCCATGGGATTAGCTGTGTTGCAGGACTGGCATGTTTCGGTCCAGGCGTGTCATAGGCCTGGTCGAGTTGCGGGCATGGGGAGCGCTATCGGCCTGTGCGCGGGCTGGACTGTCGTTTGAAGTGGACGCGCGGATGCGTCGTACACGCCAAAGAGGGCATTACCTGCTTCCGGATTGCGTTCGGGCACACATACCTTCCCAACCTATTCTCCAGAACCCTGCGTATGTCCTTTTTTGAACCAATTGCATCGCGCGTGCGTGGGTGGCACACGGCCTACCGCCAGCATGCCTGGGCCAGCCGCCTCACCAACAAGTATGTCCTCGTGGGACTGACCTTTGGTGTGTATATGCTCTTTTTCGACGCCTTCAACGTCTTTGAACGCGCCAATTTGGGCCGTGCGCTTCGACAGGCCCAATCCGACAAGGCCTATTACGAGCAGGAAATCGAGAGCACACGGGACCGCCTTGATGAGCTGTTGCTGGATGAACGGACGGCTGAAAAATTTGCCCGGGAAGAGTACCTGATGAAGCGCCCGGACGAGGATGTTTTTGTGATTCTCGAAGGGGAGGAGTAATCCCCGATGGCGTGCGCTGGGCCAGATGCACTGGAGCGCGTGCACTGGACTGCGTACACTGGACCGCGTGCACTGGGCCGCGTGGCGCGAAGCCGAATGGCCGTAAAGCCGAGGATCTCTGGAGCGGCAAACCGGTAAAGCCGAAGAGCCGAGCATCCCGGAGCATGGTGCCCTACACCACCATGAAGTGCGCCGCTCCGGGGAGGCCGATCAGCGCATCATCCAGGACCCCAAAGCCTCATAAAGCCACGGCACCTGCCTTACACTAGGGGCCCTTCGGCGGCAGGCGCCGGAGCAGCACGAAGCCGCCGTGGGCTTTCATCTGTTCCATGCCGGGCACCGTGGCCAGGTAATCCGCTTGCCCCCCGGCGCGCGCCACGACCCAAACCGGTTTGTCCAGATCAGGACCCCACAGCAGCCATTCGCGCCGGGACTCCGGCCGCCGGTAAAAGCCATGTTTCCCTTCGGGTATGCCCATGCGTGCAGCGGCACGCTCGGACGCGGAATTCAACACTTCTTGCTGGGGAAGCGGCGGACGGCCGTAGAAGAATGGGGCATAGCTGCGGTAGGCCGAGTAGCGGTACACGTCCTGACCCGCCAAGGCGGACCACCAGGCCACTACCGGGCCCTGGGCCAGGGTTTCCGCAGGCCGGATCACGGCCCATAGGCTGCCTTGCAGAAAAAGCGCGCTGCCCAAAAACACCAGCAGAGCGCCCCGTTGGACCTGTCCGTATTTCCACGCATGCAGCCCTGCCCAAAGCATGGCCGGCAATACCAAGGCGGGCAGCAGGGTCCACCAGGGCAGTTCGGGAACCAGGGTCCATTGTGCCTGTGCAAAAGGGGCGTCGATCAAAGTGGCTACACGCGAAGGGTTGTGGCTGGCCCAAAAGAAGGCGAGCAGTGCCAGGATCCAAAGGCTTGCAATGCCGGCCAGGCCCGCTTGTACGCCGCGCATGCGGAGCGTACGACCACGGCGGTGCCATGCGCGGAGCTGGGCGGCAGCCAGAAAGGTCAGCGGATAATAGGCCAGCGAGGAATAGTGGACAATTTTGGATTGCACCAGTCCAAAAACCACCAGCACCACCCCGAGCATGGCCATCATGGCCAGTGTCCAGGTATGGGCCCGTCGGTTTTGGAACAAGTTGTCTTGAACCCCGGAAGACCAGCCCAAAGCCCTGGGCAAGACCGCCATGGCCAAAATGCTGGCTGGAAAACAACCCAGCATCAGCACCACGGGATGGTATCCCGGAAACCCGCCATGGCCTGCATCTTCAGTCCGCAGCAAGCGCCATTGGTAAGCCAAAAACGACTCCGTAAACCAAGGGCCGTTGCGCATCCAGTCGTACATAAACCAACTGCCGGCCGTCAGCAGCACCATCAGGCCGGTCAGCGCCAGCCCAGTCCAAAAGCGCGGCATGGGCCAAAGCGCACGGCCGGGACGCAACAGCAGATACACCAGGACCGTGAGACCGGGCAACAGAACGCCCACCGGACCTTTAGCCAGCACGGCCAGGCCAAGGGCCACGCCGCCTCCGGCGAAGCCCCCCCAGATCCGCCAACTGCCGGCTTTGGACCCTGGGGCCGTGTTCGCCCGGGGGCGGCCTTCCAGATGCCAGGAAGCGGACAGCACGCCGTAAGTGCCGAGCAGCATGCAGGTATTGAACAGCGGATCGATCAGCCCGGACTTGGCGTAGAGGTGCGGCAGGAAACTGCCAAACCAGGCCAGTGCCCAGAACCAGCCCAGACGGCGGTCCTCCAGACGGCTTCCCAGGACATAAAGCAGCACCAGATTGACCAGGCCAATGAGGGCGTTGGGAAAACGCGCCGCAAAAGCGCCCACGCCGAGGCCTTTCATGCTGGTGGCCTGTATCCAGAAAAACAGCGGCGGCTTTTCCCAGAAGAGCTCGTAGTTGATGTGCACGCGGCTCCAGTCGCCGAGGACCAGCATTTCCCGGGACACTTCGGCAAAATTCAATTCGTCCCAATCAAACAGCGGCACCCGACCCAAAAAGCTGCCCCAGGCCAGAGCGGCCAGCCCAAGCAGAAAGACCAGCGCACGGTGCTGCCTCCACCAGGTCATTTGCCGACGGGGTGCCGGTGGAGGTGGAGGCTGCGCTGTCCCGGCCATGTCCGGATCCCTGCCGAACGTCGCGCTCATGCGGGAGGCGGCTGTACCGCCATCCCTGTCGGAGGCCGCTTGAGGTGTTATGGAACCGGAACGGGTCATGAGAAGCAGCTGGTGGCCGATGCAGGGGCAACTGCAGAAAACAAAAACAACACCTCAATACCGGCCCAGGGCCTTGCGCAGCACCCATTCCAGCGCCAACATGAGCAACACCAGCGCAAAGGCCCACCGCCAGTGGATGGCCGAACGGGTCTGGACCCGCTCATGGAGGATGGGCTTGATGCGCGTTTCCGCGCGAATGCGTTCGGCCAGCAGTTCTGAAAGCGCCGCGTCCTGCTGCCGGGCTACCATGCCGCTGTCTCTGGCCGTGCTGATGCGCCAGCTGCCCGGCTGCGCTGCCGCAGGACCGAGGAAGCTGCCCTGGCTGCGGGCTGCCAGATCCAGCAAAAGCCCGTGGTCGGCTTCCAGCCGCTGTGTTTCCAATTGCCGCGCCCGCACGCTCAGCCGCCCTTCGGCCACCAGTGTTTCGCCGTCCAGGCGGGTCTCGGCGCGGTACTGGTAATTGCCCGGAGGCAGAGCACCGGTTTCCAGCGCATACCCCTCACCGCGGCGTCGGAAACGAAAATCAAAACGTTCGCCTTCAGGCGGTACCGCATCCGCATCCCCGAAGGCTTCGGTACGCCGCAGCACCATCGTGGCGTCCGGCGTATTGACCGGCTGATAGGCGGCATCGTAGAGCTCGCCCTGGAAGCGCAGCGCTTCGCCTTCGGCGAACACATTCCGCCCCGGCTGCACGCGGAAGCGGCGGCGGTCGCTTTTCACGCCAAGGAACTGGAAGCATTGGCCCATCAGGGCATCCACATGGTCGTGCTGGCCGTCCTCCACAAAGTCCTGAACGCGCCAGCGCCACAAGCCCTCGCCTGCCAGCACCCCGATGCGGCGTCCGTTTTGCTCGCCGAACAGCAGCAGGGGATAGTCGGTGTTCACCCGGCCGATGCGCTGCTGCAAAAGCACCCGGGCCTCCGGAGCGGTGCGGTAATCGCCAAAAGGCGCGGACAGGGGCGGAAAGCTTTCGATGGCCTTCAGGCTTTCGGCCGAAGGCTTGAAGCGGCTGAAGTCCGGGTTGGCGCGGGCCATGGTTTGGTTGACCGAACCATTGCCCGCCCGTACGCGCAGCACCGGTTGTTGCGCACCAAAAGCGGTCAGGTCGGAAGCTGCCCCAAGCACGTAGAGCACCGGAATCTCGGCCCGTTGCAGGAGGCCCGGCAGCGCTTCCAGGCGGTGGCGGGTGCTGGGGATCTGATGGGCCACCAGAAGGTCCTTGTCTTCCAACACCGCCTCCAGTCCGCCGGCGGCATCCAGCGCATCGGCCAGCACCAGTTCCACGCGGTACTGCCCCCGCCCTTCCAGGATCTGCCGCATGGCACTCAGGTCGGGGTGGGGCGCAGCGGCCAGCAGCAGCACTTCCTGCCGCCCTTCCAGCACATCCACGTAGAGGTCGTAGCTGTTGTTGGCCGTACTGGCTTCGCCGGGAACCGGCGAAACCGAAATGCGGTAGTGCTGCACTCCGGTTTGTTCGGCCTCCAGGGCCCATTCCACACGCTGCGACCAACGGCCGGCGTTGATGCGCAGGCCTTCAGAGGCCAGCACCGGACTGCCCCCGGCAGCGATCCGCTGCACCTGTACCCGGCTGTTTGCGCCTGATGCTCCGAAGGCGGAAAGGTCCACCTGCACGGCAAAGCGGTCTCCGCGGTACACAATGCGGTTGGCAAACACCCGGTCGATGCGCAGGTCCTTGCGTTGGGTGGTGTCGCCCAGGCCTATGGCATATACCGGCACATTGAGCCCGTCCTGGCGGTAGGCCGGCGGACTGCCGCGGTTGATCAAACCATCGCTGGCCAGCACAATGGCCCCAACATTTTGGCCTGCAAAGCGGTCATCGAGTGCTCCAAGGGCCTTTTCGAGGTTGGTGCTGGAGGCATCGGGCGGCAGCGCGGTACCGGCCTCACGTTCGGTCAGGGCTTCGCCGAAGGCGAAATGCCGCACCCGGTAGTCCTTGCCCAGCGCCTCCTGTAGCGCATCCAACTCGGCCAGTACTCCGGCGTAGGCGCTGGAATCGCCGGAAGCCACCACCGAGGCGCTGTGGTCCATGGCCACCAGCAACAGCGGCGCTTCTTCCTCAGTGCGTCGCTCGCGCAACAGCGGATCCAGGAGCAGGAGCAGCAGCACGGCCACCACACCAAACCGCAAACCACCCATTGCAGCACGCCACCGGCGCCAGGTGGGATCGGCGTCGGCAAAACCCTGCGCGCGGTTGCCACCGCCATCGCGGAAGTACAGCAAGAGGGCATAGGCCAGGGCCAGAAGGCCGGCCAACACCAAAAACCAGGGAGAAACGGGAAGGCTCATGGATCGATGGGCCGAGGGCTATCCCCGTTGCCCGGCGCGGCGTGTAGGTGGAAGCGCAGGGCAATGTGCCCGATTGGGCATCGGTCCGCGGATGCGGTCATGCCCTGGCACCGTCACTACGGCAAAGGGCAAGCGCCTGGCGGACATGGCCTACAGGCATGTTCAGCCGCAGCAGAACCATTGGGGAAAACTCAGCAATTCAGGGCCCCGCAGACGCTGAGGACCTGTCCGGAAAGATAGGTCGAGTGTCCGGATGCCAGGAAGTGCACCACGTCTGCAATTTCTTCGGGTTTGCCGAAGCGGCCCAGGGGAATCTGCTTGAAGTATTCCGCTTTGGTGTCTTCCGGCAGGGCATCGGTCATGTCCGTTTCGATGAAGCCGGGAGCAATGGCGTTGCAACGGATGCTCCGCGAACCCAGTTCCTTGGCCACGGACTTGGTGAAGCCGATGATGCCCGCCTTGGAGGCGGCGTAATTGGCCTGGCCGGCCTGACCGATCATGCCCACGATGGAGGTCATGTTGATGATCGAACCGCCGCGCTGCTTGAGCATGGGGCGGGTAACGGCTTTGGTCAAGTTGAAGACCGACTTGAGGTTGGTCTGTATGACCAGGTCCCAATCGGCCTCGCCCATGCGCAACAACAGATTGTCCCGGGTAATGCCCGCGTTGTTGACCAGGGCATCGATGCGTCCGAAATCCTTCAGCACGGCATCCACCAATTGGCCGGCCTGCTCAAAGTCCGCAGCATCGGACGCATAGGCTTTCACGGAAACCCCGTCGCTGCTCAGTTCGGCCGCCAGGGCTTCGGCACTGTCGGCCGAGGAGCGGTAGCTGAAGGCCACGTTCCAGCCGCTTTGGGCCATGCGGCGGACGATCGCCGCGCCAATGCCGCGCGAACCGCCGGTCACCAGAATGGTCGGAGTAGGGGAGTCGCTCATGGATGCTGTGGATTGCGCTTTACCTACCATCAGGAGGCCACCGCCTTGAGGGCTTTGGCCATGGTTTCGCCGATCACGGCGGGGCTTTCCACCACATGCAGGCCGCATTCCCGCATAACCTTCATTTTGGCCTCCGCGGTGTCTTCCACGCCGCCGATGATGGCACCGGCATGGCCCATGGTGCGGCCTTTGGGGGCTGTTTGTCCGGCAATGAAGCCCACCACGGGCTTGGTGCCGTTCTCCTTGATCCAGCGGGCAGCGTCGGTTTCCATCTGGCCTCCGATCTCGCCGATGAGAATGATGCCTTCGGTCTCGGGATCGTTCATCAACAGCTCCACGGCGTCCTTGGTCTGGGTGCCAATGATGGGGTCACCGCCGATACCGATGCAGGTGCTTTGGCCCAGTCCGGCTTTGGTGATCTGGTCGACGGCCTCGTAGGTCAGGGTACCAGAGCGGGAAACAATACCCACCGTACCCGGGTTGTGGATGAAGCCGGGCATGATGCCCACCTTGGCCTGACCCGGGGTGATGACGCCGGGGCAGTTGGGGCCGATCAGGCGGCTGTCGCGGCTGGCCAGAAAGGCCTTGACCTTGACCATATCCTGTACCGGAATGCCTTCGGTGATGCACACGATCAGGCCGATGCCGGCATCCGCGGCTTCCATGATGGCATCCGCGGCAAAGGCCGGCGGCACGAAAATGATGGATACGTTGGCGCCTGCCTGGCGAACGGCATCTTCAACAGTGTTGAACACCGGACGGTCCAGGTGGCTGCTGCCGCCTTTGCCGGGGGTTACCCCACCGACAACCTGGGTACCATATTCAATCATTTGGCTGGCGTGGAAGCTGCCTTCTTTGCCGGTAAAGCCTTGTACAATGACGCGGGAATCGGAATTGACGAGCACAGACATAATCGGAGCGGGTTGGCGGTAGGTTTGGGCGGGAAAGGGTGCCGCAGGCGCTGCTTTGGCGGCGCTAAGTTAAGTCCTTCGTGCGGAGCCAGGTGTGGCCTGGGCCGGCAATGAGACCGGTGTGGAAAGGAGGCTGCGCAGGGCTGAAAAACCGCCGGTTTTGGCCCTTTTTTGCCCTCAGATGATAAAAAACCCGCTTTAGGGGCATCTGATCCATCCGTGAACGCGTACCTTCTGCACAGGCTGCCGGATTTTCCACCCTCCCCCCGTTGACATGCCTTCCATACCCAACATACCCAACATCGGGCCTGCCCCGAGCACCCACGCTGCGTCCAAACCTCGGGATTCCGGGGCCCTGGTAGAACTCGCGCGCCAGCATGCGGCGGCCTTTGCCCCCACGCGGGCCACGTTTGACCGCGAAAACCGCTTTCCCCGCGAACACTTCGAAGCGCTGAAGGCGTCTGGCTATACCGGGGCTACCGTTCCGCAGGATTGTGGCGGCATGGGCGTGGATCCGGCCACCTTGGCCGAGGCGCAAATGCTGCTCGCCGAAGGCGATGGTCCCCTGGCCGTGGCCTTGACCATGCACCTGTTCAATGTGGCCATCCGTTCGGATTTCTACCGGCTGGGCGATACACGGCAGAAGGACTTTTTGGAAGCCGTTGCAGGCAAACCCTGGATAGTGGGAGCCAGCACCAGCGATCCGATGACCCATACCGGCTACAGCGCGAGCGGCACCAACGACACCGTCCGTACAGCGGAGGCTGTGGATGGTGGCTACCGGGTCAACGGCCGGAGCACCTTCGGTTCGCTCTGTGAGGTGGCCGACTACTTCGGTTCCAGTGCCTTGTTTAATGATCCCGCCCGTGGCGAACGCATCCTGAACTTCCAGGTGCCCATGGACAGCAAGGGCGTGGAAGTCCAGCACAACTACGACACGATGTCCATCCGGTCCTCGGCCAGCCACGATGTGATCTGGAACAACGTCTTTGTCCCCACCGAAGCTTGTGTGGACCGTCCCGTGCGGACCTGGGACCGGTTCAACAACATCTTCTACGCCTGGTTTTCGCCCACCATCAGCGCCTGCTACCTGGGCATTGCCAAGGCCGCGCGGGATTTTGCCGTGGAGCGCGTGGGCCACATCACCCAGAAGCCCTTCCCGGTGGACGGGCGGCATGTGGCCAGCCAGCAGATGTTGGCCGGGCAGATGCAGCAGGACTACCTCGTGGCCCTGGCCATGCTGCGCCAAACGGCGGCTGGCATGCCCGAAGCCAAGGATCGTGCAGAACCCCAGATCCAGGAGCTCATGGCTTGTCAGCGCTTCATCACCGAAACGGCCATCCGCATTGTGGATACGGCCATGCGCCTCTGCGGCGGAGCCTCCATACAGCGCAAGCTGCCCCTGGAGCAGCATTACCGCGACGTGCGCGCGGCCATCATCCATCCGCCCTGGTCCGGCCTGGACGGCGCTTCGATGCTCGGCAAATTGGTCTTCGGGCTTCCTCTTGACAAATTCGAAGACTGGCACTAAGCGGTCAGCCTGACCATGGTGCAGCCGCAACGGAAAGCGAAGCTGCGCCCGACCTCCACCGCTGAGGTACCCCCATAAAAAAGCCGCCCCGCTCCGAAGAGCAGGGCGGCTTTTTCGTGGACAGGTACAAGCACTGCCCGATCGGAAGGGGATGGACTTACTTGCAGTCCAATTCCATCTTCTTGAGGTTGTACTTGCACTTCTTCTTGTCCAGCAGCTTTTGGCCCACCACGATGGCCTGGCTCATGCGCGGGTTGAGTTTGGCTTCCACGTTGTTGAAGACGTACTCGCCCAACTGCAGGGTATTGATCGTGAAGATGTCGCCTTCGGACTTGCTGCCGTCGGGCAGGGTCACCGCCTTGGCGTTGCTGTGCTGGCTGATGGTGCCGGCGTCGCGGAGCTGCTGATAGAGTTCGCCGGATACAAAGGCCACCGGGCGGCGGGCGTCGTACATGTATTCCACCTCGGCCACGCCGTTGATCATGGCCCGGCCAAAGAAGAAGTTGCCTTTCTTCTCCACGCTGTTGCTTAAACCGGCAGCGGAGGGTTCGGCCGATTCCATCGGCTCTTCCACGGCTTTTTCTTCGGGCTCGTCGGTTTCGATTTCCACTGGTGCAGCACCTGCGTCTTCAGTGGCGTCGCGGTCGATTTCCCCGCTGCCGACTTCCTCGTCGATTTCGTCCAGCTGGCCCTGCTCCATCAATTCCTTGATGCGGTTGTCCAGGCTGCCGCGTTCGCGCTCCAGCGCGCGCATGGCGTCAATGGTGGCCTTGTCGTAGGTCACCACGGTACCCGGCATCTGGCCGAGGATGCGGAACTCGGTGCGGCGGTTGATCTGGTGTTGTTCCTCGGAGCAGGAAACGCCATCGGCGCACTCGTTGAGCAGCTTGGTCTCGCCATAGCCTTTGGCCACCAGTCGGTCTGAAGAAACGCCTTTGACGTCCTTGAGGTAACGCACCACCGATTCAGCGCGGCGCTGGCTGAGGTCCACGTTGTAGCTGCCCGAACCGCGGCTGTCCGTATGCGAGGAGATCTCGATCTGGATGGTCGGATACTGCATGAGGATGGCGTACAGCGAGTCGAGGCCCTTTTTGGATTCCGGACGCAGTTCGGCTTTGTCGAGTTCGTAGTAGATGTCCTTGATGGTGATCGAACGGGTCGTGTCGATCGGCTCCAGGTAGAGGTCCACGTAGAGCGTATCGGATTCGGTCAGGCCGCGGGTCGACACTGTGGCGCGGTCGGCGGTATAGCCGGCCTTGGTGGCGTTGAGTTCGAAGTTGTCCTGCATCTCGCCGAGGTAGAACTCATAGGGCACGTCCAGGGCGGAGATGGTGGAGTCCATGCGGCGGGTTTCCGAATTGCCCAGCATCACAAAGGCGTCGGCCAAAGGCTCGCTTTCTTCCGTTTCACCTTTGACGTACACCTGGCCGATGATGGCAAACTCGGGCGGGAAGATGTATTCCAGGCGGAATACGTCGTCGCAGCAGTAGGCGTTTTTAAGGGCAATGGCGCCCTCGCGGTTGGAGATCAGGAAGCCCTTTTCGCCGTCCTCGCCGGTCACGTAGCCGAAGTCGTCCACGTTGGAGTTGACCGGGAAGCCCACGTTCAGCGGGGTTTTCCAGCTGCGTTCGCGGCCGTCGGCCTTGAACACGTCCAGTCCCCCGATGTTGACCTGGCCATTGGAGGAGAAGTACAGCATCTCTTCCTTGGCATTGTAGAACGGTGTCACCTCATCGGCGGAGGTGTTGAGCTTGGGGCCGGCGTTGCGCGGGCGGCTGATGCGGCCGTTGGTCACGGTGCTGAACCAGATGTCCATGCCGCCGCGGCCGCCGGGACGGTCGCTGGCAAAATAGATCACCTCGCGGCGGTCGTGGTCGGCAAAGGTCGGGTGAGTGCTGGTGTAGCCGGACTCGTTCAGGTCGCTGGCTTTGCGGGCTTTTTCCCAGCCTCCGGCACCCATTTGGGCGGTGTAGATCTCGCAGATCATTTCGGCCACGTTCTCCGAGGAGGGGTTGCAGACCGTGAAATACATGGTCTTGCCGTCCGGCGAAATGGCCGGGTTGCCGACGTGGCCGTTGATGCCGTTGAGGGTTTCGTCGTATTCCTGGCCTTCGCCCCACACCCCGCCGCTGCGGCGGGACTTGTAGATTTTGGAGCGCATGGAGGTCTTCTTGTTCGGCCCCATGACCACCACCGAATCGGTGCGCAGCGAGGAATAGAGGAATTCGTCGTCGTTGAGCACCCAGGCGCCGAATTCGGTATACGGCGCGTTGATCTTGGCGCCCATCGGCATGATGTCCATGTCGATCGGCTCCTCCATGATCAGCTTGGCCAGTTCGCAGCCGGCGGCTTCGTTTTTGGCACGGCGCTTCATCACGCTGCCTTCCGATCCGCGGATCTTGTTGTCCTTGCGGAAGGACTCAAACTCTTTCTTGGCCTCGTCATAACGGCCATTGAGCTTCAGGCAAAGGGCATACTGGAACTGCGCTTCGGGGTAGGCCCCGGGAGATTCGTCGTACACCTTTTTGTACCACTCCAGCGCATTGGGATAATCCCGGCTTTCGTAGTAGCAGGTGGCGA
>JAUIHG010000331.1 GCA_030432405.1 Bacteroidia bacterium
CCAGATCGAGCATTACGACGGCCTGGCCGCCCGTTTTGACGCCATGCGCCGCATCAACGTGATCCTGCTGGACCTCTGCCGGGACATCTGGCAGTACGTGGCCATGGACTATTTCAAGCAGCGGATCGCCGAAGGCGAAGTCGGCTCCTCCGCGATGCCCCATAAAGTCAACCCGATCGACTTTGAAAACGCCGAGGGCAACCTCGGGCTGGCCAATGCGCTGTTCGGGCATTTGTCGGAGAAGCTGCCCATCAGCCGTCTGCAGCGCGACCTGACCGACTCGACGGTCACGCGCGCCATCGGCCTGCCCTTCGGGCATACGCTCATTGCCATCAAATCCATCCGCAAGGGTCTGGACAAGCTTCGCCTCAACGAGGCGGCCATCGATGCCGACCTGGAAGCCAACTGGGCCGTACTGGCCGAAGCCATCCAGACGGTCCTGCGCCGCGAAGGCTATCCCAAGCCCTACGAGACGCTCAAGGCCCTGACCCGCACCGGGCAGGCCATCACCGCCACGAGCTTGCGCGCCTTTGTGCAGGAACTGAACATCGACGATGCGGTCAAAAGCCAGTTGATGGCGCTCACGCCGCAGACCTACACGGGGATGCCGTGACGGGCTGGCGCGCACCGCTGTCAATCAGTCGAACCGCAGCGCCCGAATGGGGTCGATGCGCGTGACCAGGTAGCTGGGCAAGAGCAAAAAGAGCAGGCAGACGGCCATGGTGCCCAGGTTGAGCAAAAGCACCTTGCCCCAGGCCAAAGAGACCGGGGCCACGGTCACGTAGTAGCTTTCCTCCGGCAGGCGGATCAGTCCAAAGGCATCCTGGGCCAGGCACAAGCCGATGCCCAGCAGATTGCCCCACAGGAGCCCATACCCGATGATCCAGGCGGCATGGCCAAGAAAAATGCGGCGTACCGACCAGTCCGTGGCGCCCAAGGCCTTGAGCACCCCAATGGTGGGCGTGCGTTCCAAAATGAGGATCAACAGGCTGGTGACCATGTTGATGATGGCCACCAGCATCATCAGCGTCATGATAATGCCTTCGTTTTGGCCCTGCAGGTTGAGCCAATCGAAGATGTTGGGCTCCAGTTGGCGCAGGTTGTTGACCCGCAAAAAGGGGCCCACGGAAGCGTCCACCTCCGCCGTACGCTCGTAAAGCGCGCGCACATTGGCGGGGTTTTCGGCCAGGCGCACTTCAAAACCACCTACCTGATCTGCCTCCCAACCGTTGATGCTGCGGATGTGGCCGATGTCCACCAGGCAAAAGAGCCGGTCGTATTCCTCCAGGCCGGTGTGGTAGATGCCGGTGACCGTGAAACTGCGCGCCCGCTGGCGAAAACTGCCTTGCTCCGATTGATCGATGAAAAAGATGGCCACCTGATCCCCGAGCTGAAAGCCCATGCGCTGCTGGGTGCTGCGCGAAATGACGATGCCGTTGCTGGGGCCGTCCTGGGTGTTTTCGCCGGTAGGCGGTATTGAGCCGGCAACATCCAACGGCACCCCTGCCTCGAGGTAGCGGCCGAAATGGTCCCAGTCAAAGTCCGGGCCCACGCCGCGTACGATGACGCCCTCAATGTCCTGGCGGTTTTTGAGGATGCCCGCTTTGCGGGCGAACACCTGGATGTGGCCGATGGCCGGGTCTTCTTCCAGCGTGCTGTAGAAGGGCTGGTTGGCGGAGACCGGCACATCGTCGTAGCTGTTGCCCTCCCGCCGGGTATCGATTTTGGTGACCTGGATGTGGCCCAAAAAGCCGTACACCTTGTCGGTGATGGTTTCCTGGAAACCCCGGATCAGGGCCCCGGCAATGATCATCACCGCCAGGCTCAGCGCAATGGCCACCGTGGCAATGCGCACGATGAGGCGGCTGAAATTGCCCTGCCCGCTGCGCGCAATGCGCCTGGTGATGAAGGATTCAAATGCCATATAAGGAGCCCGGAATGCCTAAGTCGCTAGTTGGTCATTGGATGACCTCCATGCCAGCTGGGGCTGCGCAAAAATGGGACTTATGGACCGGGCAACAGGCGTCAATCCTGAACACAACGAACGGACATGCCGAAGGTC
>JAUIHG010000121.1 GCA_030432405.1 Bacteroidia bacterium
CACCAGGTCTTTATTGACCGATTGGTTGAATTGACAGGCACTCAAAAGGCCCAGGCCGAGTACAACGGCGGATGCAAAAACACGGTTCATTTTGATTTGCTTGTGCAGGGGATCCTAACCCCGGTTCAGTTCCACCAGCGCCTTTTCGATGCTCGCCTGCATATCGGCCAGGGTGGTTTCGGGTTTGGCTGCCGCCTGATGGCGGCGAAAGGGCTCCCCGGTGATGGTCTCGTACAACTCTACATAGCGGTCCGTGACGGAGTTGACAAAGGCATCGGTCATTTCGGGAATTTGTTGGCCTTCCTTGCCCTGAAAGCCGCCCTCCATGAGCCACTCGCGGACAAACTCCTTGGACAGTTGCTTTTGGCCTTCGCCGGAGGCCTGACGGGCTTCATAGCCTTCCGCGTAGAAATAGCGGCTGGAGTCCGGCGTGTGGATCTCGTCGATGAGCACCACCCGGTCGATCGGGGCTTTGCCCTCGGTGCCCGGCAATAGCCCGAATTCGTATTTGGTGTCCACCAGGATCAGGCCGCGGTCGGCGGCCATGTCGGTGCCGCGGGCAAAAAGCGCTCGGGTATAGGCTTCCAACTGGGTGTAGATGTCCTTTGGGACCAGGCCACGAGCCAGGATCTCGTTTCGGCTGATGTCCTCGTCGTGGCCTTCCTCAGCCTTGGTGGCCGGGGTGATGATGGGGTGGGGGAATCGATCGTGCTCCTTGAGGCCCTCGGGCATGGGCACGCCGCAGAGTTCGCGCTTGCCGGCCTGGTACACCCGCCAGGCGTGGCCGGTGAGGTAGCCGCGGATGACCATTTCCACGCGGATGGGGTCGGCCTTCCGGCCGATGGTCACCCGAGGGTCCGGCTGGGCCAGCACCCAATTGGGCACGATGTCGGCGGTGGCTTCCAGAAAGTGTCCGGCCACCTGATTGAGCACCTGGCCCTTGTAGGGGATGGCACGGGGCAGGACCACGTCGAAGGCGGAGATCCGGTCCGAGGCCACCATGACCAGCAGCTGGTCGGCGATGGTGTAGACGTCGCGCACCTTGCCGCGGTAAAAGGCGGTCTGGCCGGGCAGCGAGAAATTGGTTTCGCGGATCGCGCTCATGCGTGCTCGCGGGTTTCGGGGTCGTGAACGGCGGCCTGCTCGTAGGCCTTGATGATTTTGCGCACCAGGCGGTGGCGCACCACGTCTTCTTCCTTGAGGGTGACGGTGGCAATGCCGGGAATGTCCTTGAGGATCTGCACGGAAGGGTAGAGGCCGGACTGGGCGTTGCCGGGCAGGTCAATCTGGGTGAGGTCGCCGGTGATGATGGCCTTCGCCGAAGGCCCGATCCGGGTCAGGAACATTTTCAGCTGGCTGCGGGTGGCGTTTTGCGCCTCATCCAGGATGATGAAGGCGTTGTCCAGGGTGCGGCCGCGCATGAAGGCCAGCGGCGCGATTTCGATCACGCGATTGGCCATGTAATACTGCAGTTTGGAAAGCGGCAGCATGTCGTCCAACGCGTCGTAGAGCGGACGGAGGTAGGGATCGATTTTCTCCTTCAGGTCGCCGGGCAGGAAACCGAGGCTTTCGCCGGCTTCGACGGCGGGACGGGTCAGGATGATGCGCTTGACCTCCTTGTTTTTCAGCGCGCGCACGGCCAAGGCCACCGCGGTATAGGTCTTGCCGGTGCCGGCGGGGCCGATGGCAAAAATGATGTCGTTGTCCTCGGAGAGGTGGACGAGCTTTTTCTGGTTGGGCGTGCGGGCTTTAACCAGGTTGCCGGAGGGGCCGTGCACGATCACGTCGCCGCGGTCTCCGGGTACGGAGAGTTCGCCGGAAGGCGTTCCGAGCATGATGCGGTCCAGGTTGGCGTCGGTGATTTTGCCGTAACGCTCGATGTGGTCCACGGCCGATTGCACGCGTTCGCGGAATTCCTCGAGTTCCTCGTCGTTGCCCGAGGCCCGCAACTTGGCGCCGCGGGCGGCGATGTTCAGGCGGCTGTAGCGTTTTTTGATGATGGCCAGTTTGCTGTTGTTGGCCCCGTAAAAGTCGATGGGACGGATGCCTTCCAGCGTGATGGTGATTTCGCTCAAAAGTGGGATGGCTTGGGGGTGAGCAATGGGTGCGTGCTGATCAAGCCCGGCTGCAGCGCTGGGGCGGTGGACACTCGGTTGGGCGATGCGCCGCCGGAATGTGCATGCTTTTGGGCGCTGAGGGACCGACTAAGGGCGGGCCTCCGCCTAATTTAGCGCCAATTCGTCCAGCCCAAAGCCTGGGCCCCGGCTTCGCCGAAGGCCTTTTCCCACCCCCGGGCGTTGGTCGAGTGCCTTTCCACATGCCGATCGTCACCTTGACTTCGGACCTCGGGCTTGCCGACCCCTATGCCGCCACCGTAAAAGGACGCCTGTTGCGGCGCTGTCCCACGGCCACATTGGTCGACGTCACCCACCAGGTTTCGTCCTTTGAAACCGCCGATGCAGCCCGCGCCCTGCGCACGGTCCTGCCGCATTTTCCCGACGAGAGCATCCACTGGGTCGGGGTAGAGCCGACCTATCCCCGCCGCCCGCGCGACCTGGTGGCCGTCTACGGCAGCCAATACGTGATCGGTCCGGACGACGGCTTTTTCAGCCTGCTGTCAGAGGCCCATCCGGACTTTTTGTTTGCCATCCGGTCGGGCGTTGCCGCCGAAAACGGCGAATCCGGCGTGCATGCGGACAGCGTTTTGGCCGCCGCCTGGCTCGCCTCCGGCGAAGACATCCTGGCCATCTCGGAGCAGGTCCAGGGCATTGCCCAACGGACCGCCCTGCGTGCCCCGGAAGGCAATGATTTTCTGCGCGCCAATGTGGTGCACGTGGACACCTTTGGCAATGTGGTGCTCAATGTGGACGAGGCCCAATTGAAGGCCAAGGCCGATGGCCGCGCCATCGTCGTGCGCCTGCGCCGCCAGGAACGCATCGAAAAGGTGCACCAGCGCTACGCGGAGGTGGAGCCCGGCGAGCGGCTCTGCCTGTTCAATTCCTCGGGCAACCTGGAGATTGCCATCAACCAGGGCAATGCGTCGGGGCTTTTGGGCATTAAGCGCAACGACAACGTGGTCATTGAGTTTGTGTCCCGCGAAAGCGCCTCCGAGCGGCCCGAAGCGCCGGTCCGAAAACCGGAGGGCCTGTTCCGCCCCGAAGGACTGAAAGTGGACGGGCATTAAGTTTGCCCCCATGCTCATCCGCTTCGTCAAGCTCGAATTCCAGCCCGAATACGCCGAGACCTTTGTTTCGTTTTTCGCCGAGGAGGCGAAAGGCATCCGTGCCTATCCCGGCTGTTCCCACGTGGAAGCCTTCCGCGACCTGGAAAACCCCAACCGCTTTTTTACCCGCAGCCATTGGGACTCGGCCGAGGCCCTGGAGGACTACCGGGCATCCGATTTCTTCCGCGGCAACTGGAAGACGGTCAAGGCGTGGTTTGCGGAAAAGCCGGAGGCGTGGAGTGTGGGAGCGGTTGTTGCATAAGTTTTATGCAAATAGCTTTAGCATAAAACCGGATATCCATGGGATACATCAAAAGCGAATGGTTCGGAAGGCATGACTGCGCTAAGCGTTTGGCATGGGATAAACTGCCGCTTTCGCTGACGTTTGTCCTGTTGTTGACGGCCTGCCACGGACTCAGTGTTGAATGCCCAAACTACCAACCCGGATACAACCATACGCGGGTGGCACCCTATACGACCGACCCAGTCGTCAACCCTTCGGGTTTGGAGTCCTACATCTTTCATAAGCATTTTCCAGGTTCAGCAGAATTGAATGAAACGTACCTGGCCTCCTTGTTTGGGAATACACCACCGAAACGCTTGGACATTGTTCCCAATGGATCTCCGATGGACTTGGGCAGCAACGGCCAGTTGCTCTATACGGCAGGATTCACCGGCGACTTGATGCGCTACGACTTGGAAACAGAGGAGTCGGTTGCCTTGCCGGGTGATGAACCAAGATATCCTGTTTGGAATCCCAGCAGTTCGATGTATGCGTTTGCAACCTACGAAGAGGGTAAACCTGGTATAGCTGTTTACGATGCTTCCTACATGATGTTGGAAGCATTGGACTCGGTCAACGCCTCCCATTTGGACTGGCTTTCCGACAGCGTATTGGTTTTTGTGACCAATGTGGTTTTTCCAGGAATCTACGCCTACACCATTGGCTCTGGCGAATTGGTGTTTATCGATGTAGTGGAAGCACACAATGGCAATTTCATTCAGGACGTTTCAGGCGTACCGGGAAATTCATCCCTCGTCAGCTACATCACCACCAAGGAAGGACTGATCCTGAACAACCTTGATTCCAAAACCAAGGAAGTGGTGTATCACCGTTGCAATTCCAGATCGGTGGTTGCCTGTTCCTGGTTGTCGGAGACTACTGTTTTATTGCAACTCTTGATCGGAACCGGAGAAGTTCCTCAGACGGAAGAGTCCAGCATCATCGTGTACTACGATCTGTTGACCGGCGTTGAGATCGAGTTGCCGCACTAGCGCTGTTTGAATCCGACCAAGACGGTTGTAAAAAACCCCCGACGCATACGCGCCGGGGGCTGAGTGCCGCTGATGCGGCTTCAAGAGGGGGAGGTGCCCCGAATGCGGAGGCGGTTTAGTGCTTTTGCACGGGCAGGGTGCGCAATTCGGCATCGGACTGCCAGACCACGCGGTAGCTGCCGGCGGGCCAATCGGCGGTGGACAGGGTTAGCGTGGTGCCTGCTTGCTGTTGTTGGGCATAGCGCACGCGGCCGGTGAGATCGATGACCTGGAGGAAGCCTTCGCCGGAGGCGGAAGCGTCCGAGGCGGTACCGGCCGAACTGGGGGTAGCAGCCGGGGGCAGTTGAACCTGCAGTTGGTCGGTGAACAGGCTCGGGTTGGCCTGCAGTTCGGCTGTGGCCGGGCTGGCTTCACGCGCGGCGCTGTGCACGTAGGTGAAGGCGCTGGAGAAGTCTGAGGGGTCGTCCAGGCAAATGGCGCGCACGCGGTATTCGTAGGTGCGGCCGGGCTTCACGTCGTAGGTGGCGGTGGTGCCCAGGAAGTAGTCGTTCTTGCGGAAGTCGCCGTTGACCTTGGCCTGCAGTTGGTAGGCCAGGGCACCGGGAACCGGGTCCCAGGAGGCGACCACCTGGTTGCTGCCCACCGGCGTAGCGTCGAGGTTCACGGGGGCTGCGCAGCTCGAGGAGCAGTCCAGGCGGTTGACGGCCACGTGGTTGTAGGACAGCGCAAAGCAGTCGTCGGAGAGCATGGAGGAGCTGTGCACGTTCATGCCGGGCGCGGCGGTGAAGTTGCCGGTGAAGCTCAGGCCATACACCAGGCAGAGGCCCGGACCGGCGCCTTCCAGGTCCACTTCGTTGGATTCCGGCGTGGCCAGGATGTTGCCGGAGGCATCGGTGATCAGGTAGCGGAAACGGGCCTGGGAGCTGCTGTTGTTTTCGATGAACAGCAGGTCCGAGCTGCCGTCGCCGGCGCAGATGGTGGTGCTGATGCCGCCGCCCACTATGTTGATCATGGCGGTATCGGGCTGGTCGCGCACGGTGAGCAGGAAATTGTCGGACAGGTCAAAGAGGCCGTCGGAGAAGCTGCTCACGCTGGGGATGTGTTCGCCGGGAGCAACCGTCAGGTTGCCGGTGTAGCTCAGGCCGTAGACTTTGCAATTGCCTGCGCCAGCGCCTTCCAGTTCCACCATATTGGCGGGGGGCAGGGCCAGGAGCGTATCGTTGGCGTCGGTGACCAGGTACTGGTAGTTGCCGGTGCCGCTGCCGTCGTTGGCCAGGTAGATGAAGTCCGCCATCCCGTCGCCGGGGCAGGTCCAAACCACTTCGTTGCCGGCCGTGTCGGTGACGGTTCCACCGTCCACGGTGCAGGCTTCCCGTACAAAGGCCACGTGGTTGGAGGAAAGGGCAAAGCAGTCGTCGCCGAGCATGGTGGAGCTATGCACGTTCATGCCGGCCGTGGCGGTAAAGTTGCCAGTGAAGCTCAGGCCGTAGACCAGGCAGGTGCCCGTGCCGGCGCCTTCCAGGTCGATCGTGTCGCCCATGGGCGTGGCCAGGATATTGCCCACATCATCGGTGATCAGCAGGCGGAAACGCGCTTGCGACATGCTGGTGTTGGTGACCACGTAGGGGTCCGGCGAGCCGTCGCCAGCGCAAATGGTGACGCTGGTACTGCCGTCTTCCAGGGCCAGCATGGCCGTGTCGGGCTGGTCGCGCACGGTGAGCAGGAAATTGTCGGAGAGGTCCCACATGCCGTCGGAGAAGGCCGTCACGCTGGGGATGTGATCGCCGGGGGCGACCGTCAGGCTGCCCGTGTAGCTGAGGCCGTAGACTTTGCAATTGCCGGTGCCGGCGCCTTCGAGTTCCACCATAGCGGCGGGCGGCAGGGCAAGGACCGTGTCGTTGGCGTCGGTGACCAGATATTGGTAGGGGGCGCTGGACGTGCTGGTGTTGGCCAGGTTAACGAAGTCGGCCATGCCGTCGCCGGGGCAGGTCCAGACCACATCGTTGCCGGCGTCGTCGGTTACGGTGCCGCCGTCCACTTGCGCCTGAGCGGCGAAGGCGGAACAACAGAACAGCAGCATGGCGGAACGGGTGATGCGTTTGCGAAACGCCACCGGTTGGGAAATGCGGTGAAGGAAGCGGTTCATGGTTGGTATGCTTTGGGGTTTGGATAATCCGTTGTGGCGCCAATGATCCACGCCACACGGCAGCTGGCGGACGGATGGGATGGAATCGTTACGTGTTGGCCTACCTATCCCGGCGGCGTCACGCAGCCCTCACGGCAGGCTCGCAGAAGTGTCCCGAAAGCATCACGGCGGGCGGCGCAGGGGCGTGGAGAACCGGGCTGGAATCCGGTTGGGGGCACGGTTATCTTCGTGGCATTCGCCGGAGGCGGAAAGCTTTTGGTCTTTCGACAACACCCTCCTGCGCTAGCCCTTATGCATCGCCTCGAACTCCCCGGATATCCCCTGGTCATCGGCAGCCTTGACGAACTGGGCCGCGCCCTGGAACCGTTGTTGCGCCGGCCGTGGTCGCGGGTGGCCGTCCTGACGGACGAAAACACCATCCAGGACTGTTGGCCCTTGATTCAGGACCTGGCCTGGCCCGACGGCACCGAAGTGCTGGAAGTCCCTGCGGGGGAGGAGTACAAAACCATCGGCACCTGTGAAGGGCTTTGGGAGGGTTTTCTCAGCCAGGGTATGGACCGGCACAGTTTGCTGGTCAACCTCGGCGGTGGCGTGATCGGCGACATGGGCGGCTTTGCGGCTTCGACCTTCATGCGCGGTTTTTCCTTTTTGAACTTGCCGACCACCCTGTTGGCGCAGGTGGATGCCTCGGTGGGCGGCAAGCTGGGCGTGGATTTCCAGGCTTCCGACGGGCCGGTCTACAAAAACATGGTCGGCCTGTTCCGCGATCCCGAAGCGGTGTTGATGGCGCCGGCCTTTCTGGCCACCCTGCCCCCGGAACAACAGCGCAGCGGATTTGCCGAAGTGCTCAAACACGCCCTGATCCGCGATGCGGATGAATGGACGCGGCTGGAAACGGCCGGGGCACCCGCGGATGAAGCGGCCTGGGAGCGCCTCATTGCCCACTCGGTGGGCATCAAGCGCGAGGTGGTGGCCGCAGACCGGAACGAGCAAAGCCTGCGCAAGATTCTGAACTACGGCCACACGATAGGTCATGCAGTGGAAAGCCTGCAATTGGAATCCGAAGCGCCGTTGTTGCACGGCGAAGCCATCGCCGTGGGCATGGTGGCCGAGGCTTGGTTGAGCGCGGAACTGTGCGGCCTTCCGGCCGAAGCGCGCGACCGGGTGGCCGAGGGCCTGCGCCGCTGGTTTCCGCCGGTGGCGTTGACGGAGGCTTCGCCGGAGGCGGTCCTGGCGGCCATGCGGCACGACAAAAAGAACAGCGCGGGCCAGGTCAAATTGAGTTTGTTGCGCCGGATCGGCGAAGCCGAACCCGAGGCCGCATTGCCCGAGGGTGCCGAACTTGAGCTGGTGACCGGAGCGCTGGAATATTACCGAAACACATTTGTGGCGCCCGCGGCCAATTGAAGCGCCTCCGGCGAATGCTTTGCCGGTGCCTGCTGCACCGGCTTCTGGCTCCAGCCTCCGATCCTTGCGCTCCTCAACGATCCCGCCACAGCCCATACCGTATTCGGCCGTTTCCACCAAAGGACATTTGTCCATGCCCTACGGACAATTGTCCATACCTGAAAAACGCCATGGACACATCCCCCCATAACGCCAACATGCCTGTTCCCGGTAATTTCCTGCCCGAAGGAGCATCGGCAGCCCGGGTGCGTTGTGTGCGCGAGCGCAGGAAACCCTTGCAGGCGCGTGTTCGCCTGGAAGGCTCCAAAAGCATTTCCAACCGGGCGCTGATCCTGCAGGCCCTCGCGGAAGCGGGTAGCGCTACAGGGGCGGACGCCAATGCAGCATTGCAGGGCCTCAGCATTTCCAACGACACCCGGACGCTGGCGCGGCTCTTGCAGCAATGGCGCGCGGCTGAGTCCGGGGCTTCCGGACTGGTTTTGGATGCTGGTGCCGCCGGTACCACCTACCGCTTCATGACGGCCTTTCTGGCGGCCGGTGGCGGGCGTGAGGCTGGGCCAGGTTTTGGACCGGTCGTTCTTGATGGCTCCGAGCGCATGCGGCAGCGGCCCATCAAAGTCCTCGTGGGTGCGCTGCGGGCCTTGGGGGCGTCCATCGATTACGCGGGGGCGGAGGGTTTTCCGCCGCTTCGCATAGCCGGTGGTGGCCTTTCGGCCGAAGGCCTCGACGATGGCGTGCTCCACATCTCGGCCAGCATTTCCAGCCAATACATTTCCGCGCTGCTCATGGTGGCTCCGATCCTGGAAGCAGGCCTGCGGCTGGAGCTGGTCGGCAAGATCGGTTCTCGCCCCTACATCGACATGACCCTGGCCTTGATGCGCCGATTTGGGGCCGAGGTGGAGTGGGTGGATGCCGATTGGGAAACGCCGTCCGAGGAACCGGAACATGCCCAGCGCATCCGCGTTTGGCCCGGACACTATGCACCCACGGCCTATACCGTGGAAGGCGATTGGAGTGCGGCATCGTACTACTACGGTCTGGCTGCAGTCTTGCCGGAAGGCAGCCAACTGCAGGTGGATGGTCTGGACGAGGATTCCGTCCAGGGCGATTCCGTGCTGCCCGAACTGTACGCCCAACTCGGGGTGCATACCGCCTTTCGTGGCGAAGGGGTGCTGCTGACGACCCAACCAGAACGCCGGCAAAATCGGTTTGATTTTGATTTTACCCATTGCCCGGACCTGGCCCAAACCGTGGTGGTGACCGGGGCCATCCTGGGCATCCCCATGCGTCTGACCGGACTGGAAAGTCTGGCCATCAAGGAAACCGACCGCACGGCAGCCCTGCATACCGAACTGGCACGCTACGGGGTCCGCTTTGACCAAGCGGCCGACCACGCCGAAAGCGGTGCCTGGGAACTATCCGGAACCATCGTTCCGCCTTCCGGAGAAACCCCGCTTCACCCCACCTACGAAGACCACCGTATGGCCATGGCCTTCGCGCCGTTGGCGCAGATCTTGCCCGAGTGGCGCCTGAAGCATCCGGATGTGGTGGCCAAGTCCTATCCCACGTTTTGGAACGACTGGGCCAAAATGGGCTTTCGGATTGAAGCCCTGGACGCATGAACGCCCGCAATCCCGGCTTCGGAGCGTACCACGAAGCCCGCTTCCACTATGGCCCGAAAACGCAAAAAGAAAAACAATCCATCGAGCGGGCAGGCGCCTGATGCGCTCGATTTTGATGCGGCCCCAGAGGATCCCATTGCCCATTGGCAGGCGCAAGCTCTCCGCAAAACCGAGGCCATGGCCCGCCAGCTCAAAAAGCTGGGCCATCAGGAAGGCGCCGCGCTGGACACCGCCGCGGAAGCCGTACACGACGAAGCCTTCCGGCGCATCGAGTGCCTGGATTGCGCCAATTGCTGCACGTCCATTCCGCCCATGGTCAACGCTGCCGATGCCAAGCGCCTGGCGCGGTTTCTGCGCCTTTCCGAAGGTGAATTCCACGAGCGCTACCTCACCCGGGACGAAGATGGCGACACGGTCATCAACGCCTCGCCCTGCCCCTTTCTGGCCGAGGACAAGCACTGCCTGGTCTACGAAGCGCGGCCGCGCGCCTGCCGCGCCTATCCGCACACCGAGACGGACTTCCACAAGCACCTCGACCTGCACGCCCGCAACCTGCCGGTCTGTCCGGCCACCTGGTTTGTGGTGGAGCAATTGCTTCGGCAGGCGGGCAAACTCCCTTAAGGCTTTTTGATCTCGGACTCCGCATCCGTGGCCTGCGGGTCCAAGGCGTCCGGGACGGGCTTTTCGCCATCGGCCTCCAGGGCGGGCTTTCCGGTATCGGCCTCGGCCTCCGGGACGGGCTTACCAGCATTGGCATCGGCCTCCGGGGTGGGTTTACCAGCATCGGCATCATGCTCCGTTTCCGGCAAAGGGTCCGACTCCGGATTCGATCCCGGTACCGGGTCTGGTTGCACCAGCTTTGGTTTGCCGCGCTTGACCGGTGCCGTGGAAACGCCGGGGGCCATGGGCACTGCCGCCGAATCCAACAACAACTCGATGGGCTGTTTCAAGGCCTCCACACTCCGGGGTCTTTCTTTCGCCCGCCAGGCGAATCCTTCCAATTTCAGATTGCGGAAATCCAGGCCAACGATGGCGCGAAACTTGGCGTCCGTTTTGTCCAGAAACGCGATGCGCTGCACTTCCCGGTCTTCGAGGTGGATGCGCATGGCCGAGCACAGGGCTTCGTTGGCGCCGAGGTATCCGGTCTTGTCGTCTTCGGCGTAGTA
>JAUIHG010000122.1 GCA_030432405.1 Bacteroidia bacterium
GCACCGCGGCGTTCGATGCACAGGGCCATGATGGCCCCCACGTATTCCGGCGTGGTGATGATCTGCGCTTTGATGTAGGGTTCCTCAATGCGGTCCAGTATGGCGGGATCCGGGAAATCCGAAGGGTTGTGCACCTTCAATTCCTCTCCGCTTTTGAGGTAGGCCTCGTAGGAGACGTTGGGCACGGTCGTGATGACGGGCTGCTCGAACTCGCGGTCCAGGCGTTCCTGCACGATTTCGAGGTGCAGCAGACCCAGGAAGCCACAGCGGAACCCAAAGCCCAGGGCCAGGGAAGTCTCTGGTTCATAGACCAGCGAAGCGTCGTTGAGCTGGAGCTTTTCCAGTGCATCGCGCAGGTCCTCGTAGTCGTCGTTGTCGATCGGGTATATGCCCGCGTAGACCATCGGCTTGACGTCTACAAACCCGGAAATGGCCTTCTGGCAGGGGTTCTCCTTGAGCGTGATGGTATCGCCGACCTTGATCTCCCGGCTCTGCTTGATGCCGGTAATGATGTAGCCCACGTTGCCGGCGGAGAGTTCGCCGCAAGGCGCCATGTCCATTTTCAACACACCGATCTCATCGGCTTCGTAGGCCTTGCCGGTGTTCACGAACTTGACCTGATCGCCCTTTTTGAGCGTGCCGTTCATGATCCGGAAGTAGGCAATCACGCCGCGGTAGGCGTTGAACATGGAGTCGAAGATCAGCGCCTGCAATGGGGCTTCCGGGTCGCCTGCCGGCGGTGGAATCCGCGCAACGATGGCGTGGAAAATCTCCTCCACGCCCTGGCCGGTCTTGCCGCTGGCTTCAATGATCTCCTCGTGTTTGCAGCCGATCAGGTCAACGATCTGATCCTTTACCTCCTCGGGCATGGCCCCGTCCATATCGATTTTGTTCACAATCGGGATGATCTCCAGATCGTGTTCAATGGCCAGGTAGAGGTTGGAAATGGTCTGTGCCTGAATGCCCTGCGTGGCATCCACCAGCAGCAGAGCGCCTTCGCAGGCGGCAATCGAGCGGCTGACCTCATAGGAGAAGTCCACGTGGCCCGGTGTATCGATCAGGTTGAAGGTATAGTTTAGATCATCCTGCTCGTACTGCATCTGGATGGCGTGGCTCTTGATGGTGATGCCGCGCTCGCGCTCCAGGTCCATATTGTCGAGCACCTGTGCCTGCATGTCCCGGTCCGAAATGGTGCGGGTCATCTCCAGCATGCGGTCGGCCAGGGTGCTTTTCCCATGGTCGATGTGGGCGATGATGCAAAAATTGCGCAGGTGCTTCATGGCCGACAAAACTAACCCAATTCGGCCGAATCCATTTGGGCTAAAAGATGGCCGAGCAGCATAGGGCAAAGCCATTTAAGCACCTGTAAATCAAATTTTTGTGCGTCAATCCCAAGCACTTCCGGAAGGCCTGTTTTCCCGCATGGTAGCCTTCGGCATCGACCTGGTGCTGGGCATGGTGCTGGTCCTGTTGGTTTTGGTGGCCCAGGAGCAATGGCGGGAGGCGGCCGACCCGCAGCGGGTAAGGCAGTCCGAAGTGAACGACCAGGACCCGCCGCCTTTTTACCTCCGTTTTCTGCAATCCATAGGGCAAGGCACGCCAGAGCCCCTTTTGCTCAACCAGGGCGTCAACCGTGAACCCGGTGTGGCCGCTGCGGCCATTTTGGGGCTTCCGTGGCTGTTCGGTCTGCTGTTCCATGCCTGGCTGGGCCGCTCTCCGGGTAAGGCCTTGTTGGGCCTTCGGACCTATACCGCCTCCGGCGAACCCATCCCCTTGGGCAAAGCCTCGGTGCGCTATTTTGGCAAATGGATGTCCGCCCTGCCGCTGTTCCTGGGCTATTTCATGGCCTTCGCCGGAGGCAAAGCCCTGCATGACCGCATGAACGCCACCATGGTGGACAAGGCGTAATGCATCCGTCCGCAACAACCTTCCATGGCCGACTTTGACCCCCATTTTGACCGCATTCTGGACGACGATGCTGCGGCACAAAAAGGCTCCATGCTGGTGCTGTTGTCGGTGGTCTCGTTTGTGCTGGGGCTGGCAGGCATTGCCCTTACCCTGTTCAGTAGCCCATTGAGCTGGTTTGACCCCATGACCATGGTGACGCTCTTTTTGGTCGTGTTTGTCGGCGGGTTGGGCGCGGCGGCATTGGCCTGGAGGCGCAGGGAAAGGCCGCATATGGCCCGCAGCCTGGTTGTGGCCCACATGGTTTTTGTACTCATCCTGTCCTACGTGCTGCTTTCCTATTAAGGGCCCTCACCAGCGCAGGCGCAACAGCGTTTTGAGCTGGTGCCGGGAAGGGCCCTCGGTTTGGTCGGGGCCTTCGCCAACGGCGCTTTGCCCGGCATAGTGCGTACTGGACAGGCGGGCATAGAGGTCGATGGACCGCGAAAGCCGATACCGCACCAGCAGGTAGGCGCGCTGGCCACGGCCCTGGAAAAAGGGAATCGAAAAGGCACCGAGCACATCGTTTTCATAGGCATACACACGCGTATCGTAATCGGCCGTTTGGAACAGCATGGCCCGGACGTGCAGGCGGAAAGGAGAACCCAGCGGCGCATAGCGGAGGTCCTGAAACAGCAACCATCCCCAGCGGAAAGGGCGGTGTGGCCGTGGACCTGTAGCCTGCAACAAGGCCGCTTCCCGGGCACCGACCCCTTCGGCACGGCATTGCCAGCGCCAGTCCGGGTCCATCGGCCAGGTCAAATGGAACCGGACACCCACCCGATCCGACCACCGCAGGCCTTCCTCCAGGGGCCATCCCGACGCCGCAGCACTACCCGACAATGGCGCCTGGAGGTCTAAGGGCCCGACGCTTTCCGTTTCCTGCTTGCGTTCCCAACGCAGGCGCAGGTGCAGCTCGGCGTGCCGCTTGGGTTTGTAGCGCAACACCGCCCTGGTCTCCCAGCCCTGGCTTGGCGCATCCACGAGGTAGCGCAACCAGGGCGCGCGGTAGCGGTCCAGGTAAGCATCCAGGACCCATCGGTGGTTGGGGGACCAGCGCAATCCCAGGTAAACGCCCGTTTCGTTGCGGGGTGTGCTGCCTTCGGCGAAGGCCATGCTGTACGGCGCATGGTAGGCCGTGTCGTAGTGCCGCCACAAGAGGGTGGCGTCCAGGCTGGGGTGCAGGCTGGTCTGCCAGCCCAGCAAAAGGGCTTCCGCACGGCCGTTCAACAGGGCGGCTTCGCCGAAGGCCTGGGCATTGCCCAACAGCCATCGGCCGTGCAGGGCCGCGTGCCGGATGTGCTGCCCACGGAATGCTGCGCCGTTGTCCAGCCGTTCGGTCGGAAGGATGGGGGCGCTGTAACGCTGGTGGCTGTACAACAGGCCCAGTTGGCCGTGCAGGCCTTCGTATTGCAGCAGGGCGCCGTAAAGCAGTTCGCCGAGGGCGTCCCGGCTGCTGAACTCGGAAGGATTGCGGTGGTAGCCGTCGGTGCGCAGGCTGGAGTAGCCGCTGCTGTCGCTGCCGTTTGCGTCCACGCGCTTGCGGGCGGCAAAGAGGCTCCCGTGCCAGGATCCCTTTGCTGCGCGCAGCGCGGCACCGCGCAGGAAACGGTTTTCATCCAGGCCGCCGTAGCGCTGGAAGGGCGAGGCGCTGCGCACCAGGGCCACGGCCTGGTTGCCCTTGCCCACACCAAAGCCCGACCAATGCACCAAGCCCTGGCCAAAGCGCAGGGCATAATCCCCGGCCAGCGCATCGAGCACCTGAAAACGGCGGTTCGGCCTGCGGTGCTGGCGCCAGTGCAGGTGCGCGGACGCAAAGTCCGGTCCTGGCGCACCGGGGCTTCTGGCCGCGTTCCACCAGGACTCGCCCGCATCTTTTTCGAACGCCAGCCCATATTGAAGCCGGTCGTGCCGGTAGCGGTACTGGAATACCTGCCGGCTGCGGTCGCCGCCGTAGGCCGGTATGGAATCCCGGTAGGCAGCCGGGCGTTCCAGGCCCAGTTCCATGCGCCAAAGCCATTGGTGCTTGCCGCCGAAGGCCGTGCGGTACCAGGGTTCCCGGGCCCGGCCCGTGCCTGCCACGCGAAAACACCGGGCTTGCCGGCGGAGTTGCTCCAACTCGAATGCCGGAAGGCTTTGCAGTTCCTCAAGCCGGTCCAGGGCACCATAGCGCTGCCGATGCACGAGCAAAGCGGCCACCTGCGCCGGGCTCCAAAGCCCCATGCCTTCCAGGCGTTCGCGGTCCGCCGCGTTGAGGTCCATGGGCATCCCTCCGGGCAGCCGTCCACAAGCTGCGTTCAGCGAAGCCGTTTGATCCCCCGCTTGCCCAACATCCTCCAGTACAGACAGATCCTCCCAGGCGCCTTCGGCGAAGCCCTCGGGCAGGCTTTCCGGATCCAACTCCTGCAGGGTGGTCTCATCGGGAAAGCCTTGAGACCAGGCCGGTCCAGCGCACATCGCCTTCAGGCACAACAGGCCGACCGTCCATATGAAGCGCTCCCGCATCATGGCGCAGGGATTTGGGGGACCGAGGGAAGGGATGCTGCGTCAACAGCGGCAGGTCCCAGTTTGAAAGGCTTTACGACGCCCCGTCGGATGGACCAGGCCACCGCACCGCCCCAACCCAGGACCGGATGCCAGCGCAGTTGCAGCGTACCGGTGCCCCAGCGCGTTTGCCGCGATAGCCCGTACCAGGCCAATAAGGGCTGGCTGCCCACGCCGACATGGACCTGCCATGGATTGCCAGAACCGGTCGGGCCAAAGGCTTTTTGCACCTGCATCCAACCCCGGGGCATCCCGGTATGCAGCAGGTCCAGCTGCAGTCCATAGCCCAGCAGCAAAGCTTGGCCCATTTGGTGCCTGCTGGCCAGCTGCAAGCCCGGTGCAATCCGGTCGCTTTCCGCATCCAGCCAGGGCCCATCCGGCTGTCCACGCCGGGGCCAATGCGGGTCCAGCAACAGCGCATCGAGCCACCAGCCTTCGCGCGGCCGCGCGGAAAGCCCCAGCTGCAGGCGCAGGCTTTGGATGCGGGTGCCTTCGCCGAAGGCGTGCTGCTCCCATCCCATGCCCAGACCCAGCTGCCAATGACGGCCCATGGAGCGGGCATAGGCACCATGCAGGCTTTGTACCGCGTACAACGCATCGCCTGACCGGCGAAAACCCAGCCCGAAAGCCTGGCCCGCCCGGCCACCGGCCTGCATGCGCCCCGGCGACCAGGCCATGCCGGCCTGCAACCCTTGAAAGCCCGGTAAGGCATAGGTCCGTGCAGCGGCCAAGCCGAGTTCCCATGCAGCGGGATCCAGCATCAACAGGCCACAGGGATGCGCACCGGGGGCCTGAAACCCCGAAGACCAGGCCAGGGCAGGCAGTTCCAGCGCCTGGATCTGCTCCATGGCCCCGGTGGTGCTGGGCCGGCGCTGCGTGGCTGCGGAATCCCGTTGCGGCATATCGCCGGCCTTAGCCACCTGCTGCAGCGCGGGCAGGGGGGGAGCGGGTCCCGGGCGGGTGGCTTCGCCGAAGGCGGCAAAGGGCAGCAGCTGGCAAATCCAAAGCGTCAAAAAGACGCTTTTGCTGATGGGGGTATACATGGCGGAATCGATGGTTCGAGGTGAACCTAGCCCGGTGGATTGCCCGTGCAAAGGCCTGGTCCGATCCTGTGGGGAACGGTGGAAACTTTCTACCTTTGCCGCCTTGAAATCAACCGTACCGCTGTACCCATGACTGTACAAACCATCACCCTCGTCGTTCCCGTGTTGGGGGTCCTTGCGTTGCTCTATACCCTGTGGCGTTCGTCCTGGGTTGGAAGCCAGGAAGTCGGCACCGAAAAGATGGGCCGGATCGCCAAGAACATCGCCGACGGCGCCATGGCCTTCCTGAAGGCCGAATACCGCATCCTGGCCATTTTTGTGGTGGCTGTGGCCATCCTCATGGGCATTTCCGGCAATACCCAAACCAATGCATTGGGTGAGCCGACCTCGCATCCGCTGATTGCCGTGTCTTTCATCCTGGGCGCCTTTTGTTCCGCCATGGCTGGGTTCATGGGCATGCGGGTGGCCACCAAGGCCAACGTACGCACCACCAACGCCGCGCGTACCGGTCTGGGCAAGGCCCTGGAAATCGCCTTTGCCGGCGGTTCGGTCATGGGCCTGGGCGTGGTAGGCCTCGGCATCCTGGGCCTCGGTGCATTGTTCCTGATTTTCAGCAACATGTTCGGCACCGGCGATTACGCCTCCGTGACCCGCGTGATTACCGTGATCACCGGTTTCAGTTTTGGTGCTTCCTCCATCGCCCTGTTCGCCCGTGTGGGCGGCGGCATTTACACCAAGGCCGCTGACGTGGGCGCTGACCTCGTGGGCAAGGTGGAAGCCGGCATTCCGGAGGACCACCCGCTGAACCCCGCCACCATCGCCGACAACGTGGGCGACAATGTGGGCGACGTGGCCGGTATGGGTGCCGACTTGTTTGAATCCTACGTGGGCTCCATCATCGGCACCATGGTGCTGGGTGCGGCCTTCATGCTTTCGCCGGATTATGCGGACAACTTCAATGGCCTCGGAGCTGTGCTGTTGCCCCTGATCCTCGGCGGACTGGGCATCGTGACCTCCATCCTGGGCACCTTCTTTGTGCGCGTAAAGGAGGGCGGCGACCCGCAGAAAGCCCTGAACACGGGCGAATTCCTTTCGGCGGCCATTATGATTGCGGTGACCTTCCTGGTGACCCGCTTCATCCTGCCGGAAACCTGGACCTACGCGGACCAGACCATCACGGCGCTGAACGTCTTTTTTGCTACCGTCATCGGATTGGCGGCCGGTTTGTTGATCGGCATGATCACCGAATACTTTACCGGCACGGGCACCAAGCCGGTGCAAAGCATCGTGGACCAGTCCATCACCGGTTCGGCCACCAACATCATTGCCGGCCTGGGCGTGGGCATGATCTCCACGGCCATTCCGATCGTCATCATCGCCGCGGCCATCATCGGCGCCTATGAACTGGCCGGACTTTACGGCATTGCCATCGCTGCGGTGGGCATGCTTTCCAACACCGGCATCCAGCTGGCTGTGGACGCCTACGGTCCGATTTCCGACAACGCGGGCGGTATTGCCGAGATGGCCGACCTGCCCAGCGAAGTCCGCGGCCGTACCGACAAGCTGGACGCGGTGGGCAATACCACGGCAGCCATCGGCAAGGGTTTTGCCATCGGCTCTGCCGCGTTGACGGCCCTGGCCCTGTTTGCCGCCTTCATCACCTCCTACAACGCTTCGCACGAAGTGCCGCTGGTGGGCATCGATGTGACCAAGCCTACGGTCATGGCAGCTCTTTTCCTCGGTGGCATGCTGCCCTTCCTGTTCAGTGCGCTGTCCATGCAGGCCGTGGGCCGAGCGGCGAACGACATGATCCAGGAGGTACGCCGACAGTTTAAGGACATCCCGCAGCTCAAAGCTGCCCTGGCCGTGATGAACAAAAACGACGGCAAGGACTATGCCCAGTGGAGCCCGGAGGACCAGAAGACCTTCGATGCTGCCGACGGCGTGGCCGAATACGAAAAGTGCGTCGAGATTTCCACGGCTGCGGCCATTCGCGAGATGGTGCTGCCTGGTGTGATTGCCGTGGCCGCTCCGGTGGCCGTTGGTTTCCTTGGCGGTGCTGAAATGCTCGGTGGCCTGCTGGCCGGCGTGACCGTTTCCGGCGTGCTCATGGCCATCTTCCAGTCCAACGCCGGTGGCGCCTGGGACAACGCCAAGAAGATGTTCGAAGAAGGCGCCGATATCAAGGGCGAGAAGTTCTACAAGGGCTCCGAACCCCACAAGGCCGCCGTGGTGGGCGACACCGTGGGCGACCCCTTCAAGGACACCTCCGGTCCTTCGCTCAACATCCTGCTCAAGCTCATGTCGGTGATCGCGCTGGTGATTGCCACGATGATCTAAGCGGTATGGACATGGTTTTCGCCCGGCCGGGCGAAGGCCTTCCCGATCCCCTTGATACCGCGGATCACCCCATCAAAAAGCCCGCCTTCCTCTCGGATGGCGGGCTTTTTGCATGCCTTCAGGCAGCGCAACAGAATCCACTGGGCTACAAGAGCTTAAAACAGGCCGTAGAGCTCGGCGTTGACGCGGTTGACCACATCGCCGAGGTCCTCGTTGTTGTCCGCAAAATTGCAATTGTCCACGTCGATGACCAGCATCTTGCCGGCGCTGTATTGGCTGGACCAGGCTTCGTAATATTCGTTGAGCCGGCGCAGGTAATCCAGGCGCAGGTTGTCTTCGTATTCGCGCCCGCGGCGCTGGATCTGGTTGACCAGGGTGGGGATGGAGGCCTTGAGGTAAATGACCAGATCCGGGGGCGAGACCATGGAATGAATGGTCTCAAAGAGGCTGGTGTAGTTGTCAAAATCCCGCGACGACATCAGGCCCATCGCGTGGAGGTTGGGCGCAAAAATGCGCGCGTCCTCGTCGATGGTGCGGTCCTGGATAACGGTCTTTTCGCCCTTCTGGATGTCGATGATCTGCCGGAAGCGGCTGTTGAGGAAAAAGACCTGCAGGTTGAAGGACCAGCGCGGCATGTCCTGGTAGAAGTCGTAGAGGTAGGGGTTGTTCTCCACGTCCTCGAAATGCGGCTCCCAACCGAAATGTTTGGCCAGCAGGGTGGTCAGGGTGGTCTTGCCCGAGCCGATGTTTCCGGCTATGGCAATGTGTTTTACGGGAGCGTTTTTGGCCATGTCGACAGCAAACGGTTGCGTTTGGCGATAGCGGTCTAAAGTAAGGAATATCAAGCGCTGTAGTACCGGATCCCGGCCATGGCACGCGCGTGGCGGACGGTTTCCTGTGCGCTCTCGCGGGCCTGTTCGCCTCCCCGGCGAAGGATGCGGTCGAGGCTTTCCCGATCGGCGAGCAGTTCGCGGATGCGCTCGCGGAAGGGGGCCACAAAGGCCACCATGTCTTCGGCCAGTTGCTTTTTGAGGTCGCCGTATCGGATGGAGGCGTCGTTGTAGGAGGACTTGAAGCTTTTGACGGCCTCCGGTGCGCTGACCAGTTCCATGAGGCCAAAGAGATTGGCCACTTCTTCGGTCAGCGGCATGCCGGGCTCGGTGGGTCCGGCATCGGTTTTGGCCTTCATGATCTTTTTGCGGATGGCCTTGTCCTCGTCGCTGAACAGGATGGCGGAATTGGGGTTATCCGACTTGCTCATTTTGCCCATACCGTCCAGGCCCGGCACCTTAATGAGGGCATTGCCGAAGTTGTAGGCCACAGGCTCGGGGAAGTAGTCTTCGCCGAAACGGCGGTTGAAGCGCTGGGCAAAATGGCGCGTCATTTCGAGGTGCTGCTCCTGATCCTTGCCCACGGGCACCTTGTTGGCGCGGTGGATGAGGATGTCGGCGGCCATCAGGACCGGGTAGGTCAAAAGGCCGGCATTGACGTTGGTGTCGTGCTTGCGGATTTTCTCTTTGAAGGTGGGGACCTTTTCCAGCTCGCCTTTGTAGGCTACCATGTTGAAGAGCAAGTAGAGTTCGGCCGTCTCCGGTACGTCGCTTTGGACGTAGAGGCAGGTTTTATCCGGATCCAGGCCCGCCGCGATGTAGGTGGCGGCCGTTTCGCGCACCAGGTCACCCAGGGTGTCGGGCTGATGGTGGGTGGTCAGCGAATGGTAGTCTGCAATGAAATAAAAGGTCTTGGCGGCTTCATTCTGCAGGCGCACGTAGTTGCGCACGGCGCCGAAGTAGTTGCCGAGGTGCAAGGTGCCGGTGGGGCGGGTTCCGCTGACGACGGTATCCATGTCACTGAGGAGCTGATGGTGAAATGCATCGGGTGCCTTTGGGGGATGGCACCTGAAAGCCTGCTAAAATCGCGATTCTGCGTCAATCGTAGGGAACTGCACATGCAGTGGACTATGCATGGCGTCGAAACCTAACGTGTCACTCGGCGTACACTTTGGCCGCGGAAGCTCTCTCTTGTCGGAGAGGGCAGTGTTGCTGCGTTTGCAGCAGCGCTACTCCGTGCGACAATCAAGGTTATATGCTTTCCACATCGACGCGTTTTTCCCGACTGCTCGGCGCCTTCGCCCTTTGGGCGCTTTGCGGATTTGGTTGGTCCGGTTTGCAGGCCCAACAGGCGTTTACAGAGGATGCCGCTTCCTACAACCTCGACCTCGGGGGCAACAAGGACGGTGGGTTCTCCTTTGCCGATCTGAACGAGGATGGATACCTCGATCTGATCGTCAACACCAACAATGGCTCCGGCAGGACGCGCATCTTTTTCAACGATGGTCCGCCCAGTTTCACGTTCACGGATGTGACTTCGAGCCGTTGTGCAGGCTGCTTGAAAAGTACCCTTGAGCGGAGTGTGGTTATTGCCGACTTTAACAACGACGGTTACAACGACTTTGTCCGAAACTCATCGACGGATTTTGAATTGTATTTCAACAAGGGGCCTGCGCCGGTGGATGGTGATCCGGCATACAGCTTTGGGGATGTCAATCAGGACGCGGACTTTTCGCTGACCACACCGAGTTCCGGCAACACCAATCCACCCAACGGGATTCCCGAAGGCATGAACACGGAGGGCCTTGGTGCTTTTGACTACGACAACGACGGCGACCTTGACCTCTTCATCGAGAACCACAACTTCGGCATTGACCTCTACGAGAACACCGGCTTTGGTACCGGTGTTTTTGTGCATGCAACGCCTTCATCCGCGCCCTTGGGCTTGCCGCAAACGGCCACGGACGGCGACTACGGCTCGGTGACGGACGTGGACGACGACGGCCGGGTGGACATCATCGCGCGCAAGCGCAACCAGCAGGACATGTACCGCAACATCGGCGGTACGTTCACCGCCATCG
>JAUIHG010000332.1 GCA_030432405.1 Bacteroidia bacterium
GTCAGGCGGGCACCACATCTTCCAGCTTGCGGAAGTCCACGGCCACCACTTTGGATACGCCGGCTTCCTGCATGGTCACCCCGTAGATGGTGTCCACACGGGCCATGGTGCGCTTGTTGTGGGTGACCAGGATGAACTGGGACTGGTCCGCAAACTTGCGGATCATGTCGTTGTACTTGTTGATGTTGGCATCGTCCAGCGGCGCATCGACCTCATCGAGCACGCAGAAGGGGGCCGGCTTGAGCAGGTAGAGGCCAAAAAGCAGTGCCATGGCCGTCAGCGTCTTTTCCCCGCCCGACAATTGGTCGATGACCTGGGGCCGTTTGCCTTTCGGTTTGGCGATGATGTCGATGCGGGACTCCAGCGGGTTTTCGGCGTCCTGCAATACGAGGTCGCATTCGTCCTCTGGACGGAAAAGCTGCTGGAAGACCATCTTGAAGTTCTCGCGGACCTGATCGTAGGCCTCCATGAACTGCGTGCGTGCGGTCTCGTCGATTTCCGCAATGGTCTCCATCAAGGAGGTCTTGGCATCGAGGAGGTCCTGGCGCTGGCCCTGGATGAAGTCGTAGCGCTCCTTCATCTCGTCGTAAGCCTGCACGGCCATCGGGTTGATTTCCCCGTAATTGTCCAGGCGCTTGCGCAGCTTTTCGACCTTGTGCTCCAATTCCTGGCGGCCCATGTCGGGCATGGTGGACTCGCGGTCGATCACCGTGTCGATGTCCAGGTTGAACTCAATGTGCAGGCGCTCACGCACGGAGTTGAGCTGCAGCTTGAGCTCGTTCATGCGCTCCTTGATCCGGTCGATCAGCACGCTGACCTGATCGCGGTTTTTGTGGAGGTTGCGCAGGCGGTCTTCCAGCTCGGCGATGTCGCCGCGGGCCGCGTAAAACACTTCTTCGGCATCGCGGATGACGGCCTCGTCGGCATCGCGTTTGGTGTATGCTTCGTCCAGGGACGCCTCCAGGCCTTCCAGCTTGCCTTCGATGGTGCCGATTTCGTCGTCGGCCGAGGCGAGCAGTTGCTCGTTGCGCACCTTCTGGTCCAGCGTTTCTTCCAGCTTTTGCGCTTTGAAACCCAGCTCTTGCACCAGGCTGTTGAGCTGGCTTTGTTGCTGGTGGAAGCGGATGTTTTGCTGGTTGTAGTTGTTGGTGGCCAGGTTGAGCTGGTTGTTGAGCGTCTGGTAGGCTTCGTCCGAGGACGCAACCTCCTTTTCCAGGCGCTGGTAGTCCAGCTTCCAGCTGCCGAGCTGCTCGGCCAGAGCGGTGTTTTCCTGACCGTAGGCCACGATGGCCTTTTCCCATTCTTCCAGGCGTGCGGCACCGTTGCCGGCCAGGCGCTGGATTTCCTCCATGCGCGTACGGCAGGCCAGCAGTTTGGAGGCCGCGGCATCGTGGGCCGAGCGGGCTTCCCGCAGGGCATCCTTGTTGGAGGCGGCCCGGAGCTGATCGTCCTGCTGACGAAGGCGTTCCACGGCCGCTTTGGCGGTGGCTTCCTTGGCCTCCAGGCTGGTGACCAGCTTGTCGAGTTTTTCGAGGTTCAGGGCGCGGCCCAGGCGCGCGCCCATGAACAGGCCCACGCTGCCGCCTGAAACCGAAAAGCCGCTGCGCACGTGCTGACCGCCCGGCGCAATGCCGTCCCAACCGCGTTCGCGCAACAGCGCGCCCGCATCTGCTGTGCCGCTTTCCGGCAGGATCACGGCCTTGGCCAGCAGCGCATCCAACAGCGCCACATAGGCCTTGTCGGTTTGCACCAGGCCGCGTGCGGCAGTCCAACCTTGCGGCAGATCATCGGGCAGGGCAGGAGCCTGGGTGGGCAATTCCGACAGTACGAGGAATGCCGCGCGGCCCTTTTGCTTGGCCTGCAGCTGATCCATGGCGGCCATGGCCGAAGCCAGGTCTTCGACCACGTAGTGGTTCAGCCAGGGTTCCAGGTAGCTTTCGATGGCGGCCTTGTGGCCCTCGTCGCAGGCTATGACGTCGGCCAACAGGGGTGCCTTGCGCGTCT
>JAUIHG010000333.1 GCA_030432405.1 Bacteroidia bacterium
CCTGAGCAATGCGGGCGTTCTGATGGTCTCCCACTCGGTCAACACCATCCGCGCCTACTGCACCAGCGGACTTGTGATCGAGAACGGCACCGCCCACTGGTTCAGCGATATCGGCCAGGCGGTGGATTTCCACCGCTCGAACATGGGTGAATAAGACGCTCCCCATGCCATAAAAAAGGGCCGCCCAACAGGCGGCCCTTCCCCGGTTATCCCGTCAGGGACATGTGAAAATCAGCCGAAAAGTTCGGTCCAGTGGGCCAGGCGTGCCTTTGCCTCCGCCGTGGGATTGGGCGGCGCGATAAAGCGCGTGCCGGTCGTGCCGATCACAAAGACGATGCCGTGATGCGGGCAGATCTCCAGACCCTTGTGCGAGTTCAAAAGCGGCAGGTTACCACTGATGTCCTCAAATGACTGGCCCGCGTCCATCGACCGGAAGACCATGGGCTGTCCGTTGGCACCGGCCAGCAGATAGATCAGATCCGGATTGCGCGGATCGATACGGACCTTGACCACATTCAGTCCCGCCACATTCGTGCCGAGGGTGCTGGTGGTTTTCCCGTCAAACCGCATCAGGCCCGAACCACGCCGCCACCAGTAGATCACGCTGTCATCCACAGGGCTGATCGCAAAGGACTGCGGCTGGCGCTGGCTCTTCAGTGAGGTGCCGAACGTGGTGTACTGGGACCAGCTGCCGCCCCGGTTCGACGTCCGGTAGACCCTGTCATGGCTGGAACTTACCGCATAGAGAACCTTTCCGTCCTGGTGCGAACAGGCCACAACCTTGGCATCGTAACCGGACGGGAAGCCCGTGCCGCGGCTGGCCCAGGTTGACCAGGACGATCCGGTATCACTGGAGACATGATGGTCGGTATACATCCAGTTGCCCTCACCGGGAACCAGCGAGAAGGAGGCAAAGGTCATGTGCGGCTTGCCGCCATCCTTGTCATTGATGATGACCTGGGGACGGGTCCAGTTTTTCCCGAAATCCTTCGTGAAGGCCACGGCGCTGTCGGCCGAGTACTGGCCATAGGTGGTGATCAGGTGGTTGGGATTGTCCGGGCTGAACGATCCCGAATACTGGCCGGAAATATGGCTGGCCAGACCCGTGTTGCCCGCACTGCGCCGCTCAAACCACAGACCGCCGTTTTCGGTCACATAGGCGCCGTAATCGTAAATATTGAACACCATCCGGTCCGGATTGTTCGGATCAAACAGGATGTTGCCCACATTGGCGTGACCCGAGCCAAGATTGTCCACGCCATCACTGCGGTTGTGGAAGTTTTTGGCGTCGGACGTACGGAAGAACATGCATTTGGTGGTGGCAATGGCTTCCAGCGGTTTGCCCGGATGGGGCAGAATGCCGCTCTGCAGCTCAACGTTGTTGCTGACCTTGTTGTTGAACTTGTTCTGCCAGTTGGGGAATTCCCAGCCATAGGTGTTGGTGCTCAGCTCAACATTCGACCAGCTGCTGCCGCCGTTGGTGGAAACCTGTGCCTTCTGGCTGACAATGCTTTTGTCCTCCAGCTGGTTGCTCGCCACCAAATACTGCACGTCCCGGTCCGCCGTGGAGATGAAGATCTGGTTGTAGTTTCCGGTTTTGACCGTCTTGAAAGACTGGCCGCCATCGGTGCTGCGGTAAAGACCCTTGTTGAGCACGACCACGTGGACATCGTTTCCGTTGTCGGGATTGACGTCCATGGAGGTGACACGGCCGGCGGGCAGACCACCCGGGCTCAGTTTGCTCCAGGTTTTGCCGTCATTGGTTGACCGCCACAGACCCGCGTCACAGGCCGCCAGAATGTCACCGTCGGAGAAGGCGATCTTCCAGCAGCGGCCCATGCCCTTGCTTTCCGGATCGGTACTGATCTGCGTCCAGGTCTCGCCCCGGTCCGTGGACTGCCAGACCTCACCACCCGCACCGTTCGAGGAGATGTCCTCCGGATTGAACACGTACCAGCGGTCATGGTTGGCCGGATCAAATGCGATCAGCTCACGCCAGGCCC
>JAUIHG010000123.1 GCA_030432405.1 Bacteroidia bacterium
CCCACAAAAAGGCCCCGATTCCGGCGTATCGGTGCAGAAAACGGCGCAGCATGGGGTACGGAAAATGACGGCCGCCTGACCGGCGAACCCCCTTCCAGGGCCTTCGCCGGAGGCGATAACCTCAGCCCACCAGCTCCCCGTACTGCTCGGCACTCAGCAGGCCGTCCAGCTCGGAGGCGTCGCGGAGCGTGATTTTGGCCATCCAGCCTTCGCCGAAGGGGTCCTTGTTGACGGCATCGGGGGCGTCCTCCAGGGCCGCATTGACCTCGGAGACGGTGCCGGAGACCGGCATGAAGAGGTCGGCCACGGTTTTGACCGCCTCCACGGTGCCAAACGTGGTGCCGGCGTCGAGGTCCTCCCCTTCCGTTTCGATGTCCACGTAGACGATGTCCCCCAGCTCCCGCTGGGCGAAGTCGGTGATGCCGATGGTGGCGGTATCGCCCTCCACCCGGACCCATTCGTGGTCCTTGGTGTACTTGAGTTCAGCGGGTACGTTCATATCGCCGGCAAAGATAGGCGGTCCGGCAGGCCTGCGATCATTCAGGGCCCATCAATCGAGCCGCATCATTCCGTGAGCGTAAAGCGCACCTTGATGCCCGCGTCGGTATTGGTGACCGGGAAGCTGTTGGAAATCTTGGGCACGTTGCGCGTCCGGTTGAGGAACAGCTGAATGTTCAGGCGGTTGTTGACCACGTAATCGATCGTGGGGTTGATCGTGATGGCGCGGGTACCGCCCGTGGGCTCGGCCAAATCGCGGTCCAGGCGGTAGTTGACCACCAGGTCATCCCGCCAGTTCATGTCAAAGCGGAAGGTCAGATCGTTCTCCAGCCGCAGCTTCTTGCCCCGCCATTTGAAGGGCAACTGGAAGCCGGTCAGGCGGTAGCCCACGCCGACCGTGAAGCTGGTCGAGTTGTTCTCGCTGAGCTGATAGTCCACAAAGTTCATGCTCAGCGTGCGCGACTTCTTGTAGTCGAACTTGATGGTGATGTCGTTGACGGTGGTGATGTCGATGCCGATGAGCGGCGAAAGCTGTTCGTTGATCACCACGCTCGGAATCTCGTACAGCGCCACGAAGTTGCCGGACAACGAGTCCTCGGCATTGGCGTAGAGGTAGAAGTTACCGTTGAAGTCCAGGTCCGTACGGTAGCTGTTCACGGCCAGCGTAGAGGTATAGCCGTGGCTCAGGTTGACGGTCTTGAACCACTTCTCCATACCCGGAATCTTGGTCAGGCCGTTGTAAGTGACCCGCCAGTTGGGTACCGGCAGGGTCTGGAAGATGTTCTGCGGGATCTTGCTGTTGTCGGCGGCCAGTTCATCGGCCGTCAGGCCGCGGTAGGCGGTCAAAAAGGAGGGGATCAATACATCCTGGCTGTAGGGGCCATAGCCCTCCACAAAGCCCTGGTAGCTCACCCCGCCGGTATCGTTGGGGTTGACAAACTGCCCTTCGGAGAAGGGGTTCAGGTCCCCGAAATATTGCGAAACCACCACCCGGTTGTCCTCCAGGTTGTTGAACAGCTCGGAGACGTCGTTGTCGTCGAACTCGCTATTGAACAGGGTATTCCAGGCGATGAAGGTCACGTTGAAGGAGCCTACGTCCAGGGGGTTCTGGGTCTGGAACAGGGGATCCTCGACCGTATTGGTGTTGCGGAAGAATTCGGAATGGTTCTGCGTGAAGCTGCGGTCCAGGTTCAGCTCGATGCGCAGGTCCGGCGCCGGCTCCACGGTGGCCTTGATGGACAGGTTTTCCGAATAGGTCTGGTTGACCAGCTGGTTCAGCGACGTGGCCGTGGAAATCCAGCCGTCGGCCGCAGCCGCCTCAAACCAGTCCTCGTTGGGCTGTTCGCCGCCCAGGAAACCCCAGCCCGGTCCTCCGGCACCGGTGGTATACCCGAGGTACTCGGGCGTGTTCATGTAGCCGGGTATGGTGGTCCCGTAGTTCTGGGTGAATTGGACCGAGACCCGTTTGAGTCCGAGCACGATGCGGAAAAAGACCTGCGCCAGCGCATCCACCACAGCAGAGCCCCCGCCATCGTCGTCGTCCTCTTCTTCCTCTTCTTCTTCGTTTTCGCCCTTTTTGTCCTCTTCGCCGAAGCCCCAATCGTCGTCTCCGCCGCCGTCTTCGCCCCAGCCGCCAAAGCCGCCGGCCTTGCCGCCGCCTCCCCCGCTGCCGATGGCCGCGTTGAAGGGTTTGAGGAAGCCGCTCTTGTTGTAGAGGTTGCGGAAATTGAATTCGCCGTTGATGCTGCGGGCCTGGGTATTGCCCAACAGGTGGCCCAGGGTATCGGCCAGGCCGCGGGCACCGGCCGTCCAGTTGACCGTGGCGTCGTAGTTGGCGCGCACCGTGATCCAGTCGAGGATCGGAATCTTTTTGAAGGGCAGCGTATAGCTCAGCCCGATGGAATGGTTGTAGAGGATGTTGCGCCCAAAATCGGCCAGGTTCTGGACCACGCTGTCGCGTTTGGCCTTGGTATCGATGCGGCCGGCCGGTTCGTCAATGCGCGCCTTGACTGTGGCGTTGAAATCGAATTTGAGCGACTTGGTCAGGTCCCAGCGCAAATTGTAGTTGCGGTCCCAATCGAAAAACTTGTCGTAGGTCGGGATGATGAGGCCGTCGCCGTAGATGTCCCTCAGGACGATTTCGCCAAACTGGCGGTTGATTTCATTTCTCACCCCGTAGCTGTTGGGCAGCGGATTGAAATTGAAATCCCGGATAATGGCCAGCCATTTTTTGTCGCGGGGAATCAGCTTTTCAAAGGGCGTGATGTAATTCGCCTTTCCGGCGAAGTTGTACGCGATGGCCCCCTTGTGCCGCTCGATCAAATCGTATTGCGTGATCGGATCCGAGCGGTAGGTTTTGGAATACGCGTAGGTGAAATCGAAATTTTCGATGTTCCAGGGCTGCGGTTTTTTCCCTTTTCGATCCCGCTCGATGCGGACGTTGGTGAAGTTGATGCTCGTGATCCGCTGGTAGTCCTGGGTGCTTCGCCGGTAGGCGCGGGCCGAATCCGCCCCGAATTGGTCCCGCAGCGCGTCCACCCGATCGGCCATCACGATGTCAAACGCGTAGGGGTCAAACTCCGGGTTGCTGAAGCTCTCGTTGATCGAAGCGTAGAAGGGCAGGCGCACGCCCCATTTGGTGGGAAAGAACTTGCCGAGCTGCAGGTTGACCGAAGCGTCGTACTGGTAAAAATTGTCCATGTAACGGTCGGCAATCTGCTGTTCGAGCGTGCCGAAACCGATGGTGTGCATGTTGCCGGACACCGTGGCCTGACCCAGGTCGGCCAGCTTGACGTCCATGCGGGCCAAAGCGGCCCAACCGCCGTTGCGGTCGATTTCCGAAAGGCGCAATTCGTTGACCCAGACTTCGGTGCAGTAGCTCTGTCCGATGCCCGCATCTTCCTTGGGGTTGCGCACCCCGATCATGACCTGCTCGGCAAAACCCAGGTCCGGGTTGCCGGTCACGGTGACGCGAAACCAGTCGTCTTCGCCGGTTCCCGGCTGGAAAACTTCATAGGGGACAAAGGGCGAAAGCCCAAGGTCGTTGCGCTCGGTTTTGACGAGTACAAAAGAGTCGATTGGGAAATCGATGGTGGTCTGCCAGATGGCCTCCTGGACGGCGGGGTCGTCGATGGTGCCGGCCGGCAGATCGGCGGCCTGGGTGATGCTCAGCGGGAGCTCGAGCTCGTAATAGTTCTGCGTGAAGTCGGAACCGATCCGCAGGAAGACGGTCAGGTCGCCGTCGTCCGGCCAGAAGTTCGGGGCCGAACCGATGAGGGCCTCGCCGTGCACGTTCATCAACAGGCGCTTGTAGCGGCGCAGGTCGATGTTGAGTTCCTTGAAAATGGCGCGCGCATCGCCGTCGGCCAGGGCGCATACCTGCATGCTGAGCGCCTGCTCGTTTTGCAGGAAGGCGGCGGTACCGGGACCGGCCACAATGGATTCCCGGATGGCGTTTGGCGGGAGGCTGTATGGGATCGGCTCGCGTTCCGAGTTTTCCTCCAGGCCTACGGCCGAAATGTTGAAGTCGGTTTCGGACGCCGCATCGTCGGGGATGTACTCGCCCGGATTGAGCAAGCTGAACTGGTAGCGGCGCCACTGGTTGCGGACCAATTCCAGGCGGCCGAAACGCAGCACCATCGGCTCATCGAAGCCGGTCAGGAACATGCGGATGAAACGGACCGAACGGAAATCGTTGATGTTGCCCACCCGCTGGTCGAATTCCGCCACCGGAATCTTGAACTGGATCCAGCGGTAAGGGGCCTGTTCGCCGTTGGGCAGGGTGACCACATTTTCCACTACGCTGGTCACGTAGGGATCGCCTTCCTGCAGGCCGGGCTTGATGGGCACGCGGTAGCTAAAAAAGGCCTCGGTTTCGTTGAGCGTGAAGTCCCGGTTGAGGTCTTCGGTGTTGGGCAGGTTGGTGGCCGAAGAGGAGAAGCTTTCCCCGGGCTGCGGTGTGGGCGAGTTGCCCTGCGGGTTGTTGAAGCGCTTGTAGCGTTCCAGGATGCCCGTTTCGTTGGCGTCGTAGTTGTCCGACCGGTAATACTCGAAGTCGTCGTGCGAAGGGTCAGCGCTGATGGCCGCCAGGGCCGCCGGATCAATGCCCGCAGCGGGCAGGTCCACGTTGATGTACTGGTCGTAGAAGCTGCGCTCCTGGTCGTTGTCCAGACCATCAAGCCCCACGTCCTGGTTGGGCCGGGTATCCGGGTCGTTGTCGAAAGCCGTTACGATGGGCTGGGTGCGGGGGATGAAACCCCAGTTGGTCTCGTCGAGGTTGTCCGTCTCCCCCTGCGGGTCCAGGCCGTTTTCGAAGAACAGCCGGGAGTCCTTGAGCACGTCCTCGGACACGTTGCCGAGGTTCAGGTAGAGTTCGCCTTCGTCCGTAGGGACGGGCTTGGACGGGGCATCCAGGTAGGGATCCAGCATCCAGAACTCGACAAACTCGATGTTGGCGGCCTCGAAGTCGTTGGTCTCGATGTCCCGCATGATGCCGCCCCAGCGCGAAGCGGGATCCCGAAGGGAGCCGTCCGGGTTCAGGCCTGCGGAGATGTCCGAGGGCGAGGCGTCGAAGTTGTAGGGACCGAGCTCGGAGGGGTAATACGCCAGGTCGAAGCTGGCGATGTTGGTGAGCGTCTGCGGGTTGAACTGGGCGGTGGGGAAGATTTCCCGCTGGTCCAGTTGGCGGACAAAGTTGGAGGATTGGTCGTCCGCGGTGATGTGGTCCGGTGTGGCCGAGTTGTTGGAGACAAACAGGGGGTCCAGCTGGTACCAGGCAATTTTAGCGCGGTTCTTGCCGTAGTCCAGGTTGTCAAAGCGCGTGGCCTCCGGGAAGAGCAGGCGGTCGTTGGCGTCCCGGACACCGTTGGGCGTGGAGGCCAGTTCCCAGGCAATGAAGGGGAAACGCAGGTCGTAGGCCGCACGGGATCCTTCAAAGTCGTCCAGGAAGATGACGCCTTCGCCGTTCTGGTTGATGGCCTTGGAACTGCCCGGTTTGAAGTTGGCCACCTCTGCAGTGACGGTGATGTTGGAGGTCTCCTTGGTGTCGTAGAGCGGCAGCGCGTCCAGGGCCCGCGTTAGCCAGGGCGCTTCGGTGGCGTAGTTGAGGTCAAAACCCAACATCCGGTTGCGGATGGGATCGTCGCCCACGTTGACCTTCTGGGTGAAGGGCCGCTCGGAGAGGCGCAGCACCGTGGCGCCGAGGGTGAAGTTGTCGTTGATCCAGTAGTCAAACCGCGACCCGATCAGGCTTTTGATGTTGAAGCCGAAGAGGTTGTTGTTTTCGAAATTGACGTTGATCGGCAGGCCCGAATTGAGGATCGATTCGTTGATGATCTTGACGCGGCCCAGGTTGTAATCGATGGTATAATCGATGTTTTCGCGGAGCGGCTGGCCGCCCGCGGTCACTGTAACCGAGCCCCGTGGCAGGTTGAAGGTGCCCAGATAGATCTCGTTGCTGACCGAGCTTTTGTATTCGCCTTCAATGACAAAGCGGTTGAACTGCGGGAACTGCTCGGCGATGATGGGCGTCTGGCTGTAGAGCTCGTCGTAGGCGTAGTTGTTGACCTCCGGGTCCACGTTGCCGTTGTCGTCCAGAAAGACGCTGCGCAGGTGGTCGCCAAAAGGCTCGAGCACGGGGAATATGACGCGCCCGGTTTGCGGCAGGATGGTGATGCCGTTGATGAAGTCAAAGACCCCGTCCGGCAGCGGGTCGTTGTTGTTGTTGAGGTTGTCGAGGTTCAGCAGGGTGATGAGCGGCTTGCCGTTCACGCGGCTGTTGTCCGCGGGGATGTAGCGCTTGAAGCCGCCGCCCGGATCCTGATACACCACGTTCAAGCGGAATCCCTCCGGGGCAATCTGGAAGCCGCCGAAGGAGTACACGTTTTTCATCATCAGGTCCCACATCGGTAGGTCGATGCGGTTGCTGGTCGGCTTGAGCAGCTTGAGGAAGATGACGTTGGAGGTATCGACGTCCGGCGGGAGTTCGTCGGTGAATTCACCGACCTGATAGGTCCGTCCGTCCAGGGTGTACTGGTAGGCCACGGCCAGCACATCGTCCGGTTGCAGCGCGGCGTTGATGCTCAAATAGCCCAACTGGTTGTTGAGCGTGTATTCGTTGGGTTGCAGCTTCCGCGCACGCACTTTCTCAAAATCCCGCACAGGCTGCATGCGGAATTGGCCGCCGGGATTGGTCAGTGTTGGCGTGACGTTGTTCAGGTCGCGGGCACCACTGACGCGGCTGAGGTCCTGGTAGAGGTCGTTGGCGTAGTTGTCCGCCGGGCCGCCCGGATTCAGCGCGTTGATGGTGCCGCCACGGTCGGTCTGCCAGAAAATGGAGTCCGCCTCCCCGAGGTCGGCGAAGGCAACGATGTCCCGCGTATTGATCGTGGCACCGGTATTGTTGGTCACCCAGACTTCCATGCGGGTGATCTGCGCCGGCGAGTTGACAAAGGGCAGGGTGGACAGCCAATCCTCGTAGTTGTCCCGGAAATAATGGCCCAGGAAATAGTGCCGGAAGGCATCGTATTCGTTGGCAAAAATCTGGAACTCCCGGCGCTGGGCCCCGCCTTCCACCTGGATGCTCTGCGTCTGGGAGCGCTGCTGGCTCATGACGTTGGTCCAGGTCAGACGGCCGAACTGGAACTTGGTCTTGATGCCGAACAGGCTCTGGGTACCCGGAATCAGGGTGGTGGTCAAGGGCAGGCTCACGTTGCCGGCCTCGATGGCCTGCACGATGTCGTCCTCGTTGCCGGCAAATTCGAGCTTGACCTGGTTTTCGAAGTTGAAGGTGGCCTCGGTGTTGTAGTTGGTGGTCAGCTTCAGCTTCTCCCCGATTTTGCCGAGCACGGACATGTTGATGCCCATGTCAAAGTCAAAGCCCCCCTGGCGGCGCTGGCGTTCGGTCAGGATGGGGTTTTCGATGTTCTGGAAGCTGCCCCCGAAGGTCAGGTCGATGTTGCCCGACGGGCGAATGTCCACCTCGCAGCCGCCGAACAAGCGGCAGAAAAACTCGTTGCCGACATAGAGCTCCGGCACCGTGCCGCCGCCGCTGAGCAACTGGTCGCCCTGGGAGCGCTCTTGCCAGTAGTCCTGCAGGGATTTCTGGCTTTCCAGTTCCAGGAAATCGTCAAAATCGTAGTAGGCCGGGTCCCGGTAGGGATCATCGCCGATGGTCTCGGTGACTTCGTACTGGCCCGTTTCCGGGTTCCAGATCACATTTTGGTTCACGCCGCCCGGCATGCCCAGGTCAAAGGCGTGGTTGTCGTTTTCGTCGCCAAAATGGTCCCCGTCCCGGTCGTCGAAGGGATAGGGCAGCGAATCGTTCCAGTTGGTACCGCCGCCGGATGTGCCCGAGCCCGATCCACCGGTTTCGTCGCCGGAGTCAACCGGAACAGCCGGTTGGATGTTGTTGTTGATCGGGAGGGTGTTCGCCGGACCGGCGAAAGCCTTTTCCAGGGCCGGGTCGGCTTGGACCGGGTCGGGCGCCTGATAAGCGTACAGCGGTGGCTGGAACGCCGTGCGTTCAGCCGGGGATACAGGAGCGCCCAACCATGTGGAAAATCCCCACAGGCCGATCAGGGCACCGGCGCCAATGAAGGCAGAAAGCTTGGATAAGTACACCGTTTCCTCCCCGGGTTTACAGGTTTTGGAGTGCTTGCTTGATCAGGCTTTCCACCGATGGCATATCTGCTTGATCTTTAAGGGCCTTGGCCAATGCCTTTTCGCTGGCGCTGCGGCCGAAACCTAAAAGGACTAGTGCAGACAACGCTTCCTGCTGGGCCGTATTGTGCGGGGTGGCGGATTGTCCTTCGGACGAAGGCATACTTTTCCCGATCCGGTCCTTCAATTCCAGAATCAGGCGCTTGGCCGATTTGGGTCCGATGCCCTTGATTTTGCGGATGGCCGCCTCGTTTTCCTGCAGGACGGCCTCCCGGAATGCACTTGGCGCCATGCTGGAGAGGACCATTCGGGCCGTATTGGGTCCAATGCCGCTGACCGAAATCAGATCCAGGAACAGGGCCCGCTCGTCCGGCGCGTAAAAGCCGTAGAGCGTATGGGCGTCTTCCTTGACGTGCAGGTGCGTGAACAGGCGGCAGGTGTCCAGGTGCTGGAGCTGATCCCAGGTGTGCAGCGAAATGTGCACGCCATAGCCCACGCCGCCTGTTTCCAGGACCACGTAGGCCGGACTTTTGTGGGTCAACTTCCCGCTCAGCGTTGCGATCATCTTCCGGCCCCCTGAAGGGGTGTGTGCTTGCCGTGTTGGGCCGGTCTTGCCATGTGCCCCGACGCCCCGCTTCAGGGCTGCCTGTCAAGGCTTTAGGACCGGCTGTGAAAAGCAGTTCGGCGCAGCAGCGACACCCGTGGGCACCCCCGCTGCGCCGAACGCGCCGCAAGTTAGGCAAATCCCTTCCGACGCCCACCAGTGTACGCATGCAAAACGTTTGCGTTGCGTAGGCGTGGGGCCTATGTCGGAATCCGGTCGGGGTGCCGGCATCCGGACGGGCACCGGACCGGTTTGCAGGCCGCGGTTAATGCCGCTGGAGCACCACCGTACGGGCTTGTTGAGCACCGGTCCAGCGGAGCAGGTAGGTGCCAGCGGGCAGGCTTTCCAGGTTCAGGGTTCGCCGGCCGGCGAAGACGGTCCAGGTGCCCAGTTCCCGGCCCATGGCATCGAAGAGCTGCAGTTGGCCTTGCTCCGGAATGTCCACGGTGGCAAAGGCCGTGGCGGGGTTCGGATAGGCGTGCAAGGGGCTACTGCCAAGGCTCGGCGTGCCGATGCCCGTGGTCTGGAAACCGACCGTCAGGGCCGTGGAAATCGGGTTGAAGGCAATATCGAAGCCGTTGGCGTCCACAATCCGGGCATCCACGATCTCGAAGGCGGTGCTGGTCCAGTCCAGGCCGCGGCCGCCCAGGTCGTCGTCCAGCACGTATTTGACCGAGGCAATCTGCCCGAATCCGGTCACCGCCACGCCGTTGGTCCGCGTCTGGCCCAGGTCCGCCCGGCCGAGGCCGGCACGTCGGGCCATGGTCAGGATGTCGCCGGTGGCCGTGAGCAACCAGGAACCGTCAAAGGACATGCCCAGCACGGTGTCGATCAGGCCCGGATCGTGGGCAATCTCCAGGGCCACACCCAGCACATCGGTGGCCAGCATGGTGTCCAGGCCCAGGAAGACCCGCAGGTGCACCGTGTCGCCGGCCAGGGCCGAATCCTCGTCGAAAGCCAGGAACAGCGGCAAGTCGCCATCGGCGCGGCCGCTGAGGCGCAGCGGATGGCTCAGCCCGTAGTTGAGGTGGAGGGCGAGGGTATCGTCGTCGTTGATGGTCTCGTTGCCGTCCGTGTCGACGTGCTTGAGGTTGGTGCCGCCGGGAATGGTGTCCGTCCAGTCGGGCGCGTATTGCGCCTCCCAGTCCAGGGTGGCTCCGGGGCGGGCCGGACCGGTTTCGCCGAAGGCGACCCCAATGGGCAACAGGTCAAAAATGTCCGCATCACCGTCGTAGTCGGCATCGCCGGGCCAGACGCAATCGCCCACGCAGGACGGGTTGGTGCCGTCGAAGTCGGTCAGCGCCAGGAAGACCTGTCCGTCCATGAAGCCGGTGGTTGGGACCTCGATTTCGCCCGTCAGGGCAAGGCCGTCCGCGGTGGCCATCAGGTCGGTGGGGAAGCCGTTTTCGTCGTGCCAGATGCGGGTCCACAACGTGTCCCCTGCCGCGTCCAAGCGGACCAGGTAGCGGATGCCGTCAAAGCTCCCCTGCGTGGTGAGCAAGGTGAAACCGCCGTCGGCCATTTCGGTGGCCGCGAGGGGAATGTGGTACGCGTCGCCGTAGAAAAACAGCTTGTCGAAGAGCACGTTGCCGCTGGAATCGGTCTTGGCTATGTGGATGCCCTGGTCCGGACCGTTGATGCAGGCTCCGGCCAGGAAAAAGCCGCCGTCTGCGGTGGCCACCCCGTCGCGTCGAACACGAGCCGCGCCGACACACGACTGCCGTCGACGAAGTCGACACGATGGCCGGTGGGAGTCCCGACGCCGGCGACCACGACGCCCTCGGCGCGCACGAGTCGGTGTGTCACGTCATCGCGCAGCGTGCGGCGCAAGCGCTCGTTGTCGAAGGTCGCGTAGGCGCGTTGCAGGCGGTGCGACCGAGCTCCGTGTGCCCACACCTCGTCGCTGTGGGTGGCGAGCAACGCGTCGTCGGCGAGGAGTGACCGGGTGGAACCGTCG
>JAUIHG010000124.1 GCA_030432405.1 Bacteroidia bacterium
AGGCCACCTGGAGCGTGTAGGTGGCATACGTCGATACAGCTTGGCCCGGAAGCGCACTGCCCTGGCATCTTTTTTACCCGAGGCCGTGCATGCCTACGACCTGGGTGTGCTCTTGGACAAGCAGGGCATTGCCGTGCGCACAGGCCACCACTGCTGCCAGCCGCTGATGCGGCACTACGGCATCGAAGGCACCGTCCGGGCATCGATGCTGCCGTACAATACCCTGGAAGAAATGGACGCCTTTGGCGAAGCCCTGGAAAAAGCCCTGGCGTTGCTGCGCTGACCCTGAACCCGAGCTGCATTGATTCTAAACAAATCGTTCCAAATAATTTGGACCTTTTGGTCCAAAACCTGAGATCCCGATAATCTTCACGCCCCAGACGTCTATGGTTTCCTTCTGCTTCCATCCCCGACATCCCGATGCAGCCGCTAGTGGTGCTTCGCCGGAAGGCGCCTCCGCCTCCTCCGGTGTGGTGCCCGGCATGGCCGAACAAGAGGAGGAATTGGTGGAGGCTTTTGCCCTGTTCGACGATCCCATGGACCGCTACGCCTACCTCATCGACCTGGGCAAGGCCTTGCCGGCCTTTGCCCCCGAACGCCAAACCGAGGACAAGCTGGTTCCGGGCTGCCAGAGCAAGGTGTGGCTGGATGTTGCATCCATCGAGGATTCGGAAGTACCGGGCAAAGGGCCCCGGATCCGCATCGAAGCCGACAGCAATACGGTCATCACCAAGGGCATTGTATCCATCCTCATCCGGGTGCTGTCCGGCCAGCATGCCCGCGACATCGTGGAGGCGGATCTGGCCGTGCTCGACCGCATCGACCTGCGCGCCCACCTGTCTTCCCAACGCGCAAACGGTTTGGCCAGCATGATCCAACAGATCAAGGACGCCGCCCGGCGAAGGCTGCCTGAAGCCTGAGGACGGTTCCCCGAGCCAAACCACGCCTGAAGAACCCCATTCATTCAAGCCAAGCCGATTTGATCCACGACCCCCATTCCCCCGATGCGTCCAACGAGGACCAAGAGCCGACGGCCCTGCCCGAGGAATCCGCCATCGTGGAGGCCCTCAAAACGGTGCACGACCCCGAAATCCCGGTGGACATCTATGAGCTGGGCCTGATTTACCGCGTCGACCGCCATCCCGGCGGTCGCGTGGAAGTGCTCATGACCCTGACCTCACCGCTGTGCCCCGTGGCCGGTTCCCTCCCCTTTGAGGTGCAAAAGGCCGTTGAAAAGGTGGACGGCGTGCAGGAAGCCAGCGTGGAATTGACGTTTGATCCCCCCTGGACCAAAGACCGCATGTCCGAAGTTGCGCAGTTGGAATTGGGCCTGTTTTGAAGCCCGGCCAGGGCTGCGGTCCGTAAAGTGTGTTGTACAGGCCCCATGCCAAACCCGAACGCGCGATCTTTGCCGCCCGGTGGCTTTCCGCCCTTCTTTTTTCATTTCCATCCCCACACCCGTGTCCGAATTCAAAGGAACCGCCAAGGTCCAGCTGCTCCTGGACGGCGAAGCCCACGAGATCAGCGTGCCTTCCGACGAAACCATCCTGGAAACCGCACTGGATGCCGGCCTCGATCCGCCCTATTCCTGCATGGCGGCAGCGTGTACCTCCTGCATGGCCAAACTCGAAGAAGGGGAGGTGTACATGGAGGACAGCGATGTGCTATCCGATCAGGAAAAGGCCGACGGCTACATCCTCTGCTGCCAGGCCCAACCCCGCAGCGAGCGGGTGGTTGTGCGCTACGAAGACTAGTGTATTGTTGACACCGTACACCAGCACCTTGTACAAAACGTGTTCGCCGGAGGCGAAGGCGGACCGGCTTATCCCGCCACCTTCCCGGCCTTACGGGCATCGCGAAGGGTCTTCCAGGCGACGACCTGCGCCAATCCGTATCTTAGGCGTTGGCCTGCCCGCGCGTATGCCGCGGTGGGTGCTTCACGCATCAAAGCCCCATGGGAGAACTCAACGTCCGCCTTGCGGCGAACACCAAGGAAAAACAGCTTTTTGTCAAGCAATTGCTCCAGGACGTCAAGGCCCTGGAGCGCATGATTGACGAAGACTGGTTTGAGACCGAGGACATGCACATTGGTGCCGAACAGGAGCTCTGTTTGGTGGACAGCCATTGCAAACCCGCCCCGGTCAACCTCGAAGTCATCGAGGCCATAGGCGATGAGCTGGTCACCAGCGAACTGGCCCGTTTCAACCTCGAGTACAACCTCGATCCGGTGCCCTTCCGCGGCGACGCCTTCAGCCGCATGGAAGGGCAGGTACAGGCGCTGTACAACAAGGTGCGCGCCGAAGCCGAACGTCAAGGGGTGGAGCCGGTCCTGGTCGGCATCCTGCCGACCATCCGCAAGTTTGACGTCTCGCTCGAAAACCTGACCCCGCTGGACCGTTACCGGGCCCTGATGGACGCCTTGAACGCCATGCGGGCCGATGACCTGGAACTCAAAATCCGGGGCATCGACGAATTGCGCGTCAAACACGACTCCCCGCTGTTGGAGGGCTGCAACACCGGCTTCCAGGTGCATCTGCAGGTGCGCCCGGACGAGTTTGCGGAGCTCTACAACATTGCCCAATTGCTGCTTGGCCCGGTCCTGGCGGTTTCGGCCTTCTCGCCCATGCTTTTCGGCAAGCGGCTCTGGTTCGAAACCCGTGTGGCCCTTTTCCAGCAGTCCATCGATACCCGCACCACTTCAGACTACCTGCGCACCCAGTCGCCTCGAGTGCTGTTTGGGCACCATTGGCTCAAGGACACCATCCTGGAGATTTACCGCGAGGACATAGCGCGTCACCGGGTGCTGCTTTCCACCGATCTGGACGAGGACGTATTCCGTAAAATGAAGGAGGGCGTCACGCCCAAACTGCGTGCCCTGAGCATCCACAACGGCACGGTTTACCGTTGGAACCGGCCCTGCTACGGCGTCAGCCCCAGCGGCAAGCCCCACCTGCGCATCGAAAACCGCATCCTTCCGGCTGGTCCAACCATCCCCGATGAGATGGCCTCCGCAGCTTTGTGGCTGGGCCTCATGCGCGGCGTGCACAAGGCCTACGGCAACCCGGCCAAGCATATGGCCTTTGAAGAAGTGGGCCACAACTTCCTGGCCGCCTCGCGCACGGGCATAAACTCCAAGCTTTCCTGGTTTGGCGCCCAGCAGATCGGCGTTTCCGAGCTGGTGCAAAAGGAACTTGTCCCGCTGGCGCGCGAAGGCCTCACCGGACAGGGCATCGATAAAGCGGACATCGACCGCTACATGGACCTGATTCTGGCCCGCGTGGAAAAACACCAGACCGGGGCCCAGTGGATGCTCAACAGCTTCACCAACATGGCCCGGGAGCGCCGAAGCCAGGAGGACATCCTGCGCAACATCACCGCCTCGATGATCAGACACCAGCAAGCCAACCTGCCGGTGCATGAATGGCCGCTGGCGGCCGAAGACGAATCCCGCGCCTGGGAGCCCGATGGGCTGCTGGTGGAGGAGATGATGACCACGGACCTGTTCACTGTACAGAAGGAGGACATCCTGGCTCTGGTGGCCGAAATGATGGACTGGAACCGGATCCGCTACCTGCCGGTGGAGAACGACAATGGCGAGTTGATCGGACTGGTCACCAGCCGCATCCTGTTGCGCTATTTCAGCCGCAAGCACCTGGAAAACGACCGCCGCAAGCCCCTGAACGTGGAGTCTGTAATGATCAGCAACCCGGTAACAGCCAATCCGGAGGACCGTGCCCAAGACGTCCTGGAGACCATGATGGAGCGCCAGATCGGCTGCGTGCCGGTGGTCAAGGACCGCAAGCTGGTGGGCATCGTGACCCAGGCCGATTTTGTCAGCATCACCTCCACACTGATCAAGCGCTATGCCCGGCGCAAGCAGCAGAGCGAGCATATGCCGGCATCCGAACTCAAAGGGTCCGTACCATCCAATGCGGACCAGGCCAAGCCCGCGACGCCTATCAAGAAAAAAGCCGCGGCCAAAACGGGAACCGCACGGCCTGCGGCCGACGGCACCTGATGCGGCGTCCGCAGCCCTGCCCGGCAGCAAACCGTGCGTGCGCTGGCCAAGGTGCCGCTTTGGATGAAGGGTACGTGTTTTGAAGAAAGCCCTTGATCTTCGTGCTTTTAGCGAAAGCTTCAGACCAGGCCCCATATCCGCTGTTTGTTTTTCCACGGTTTTTCCCATCCATGCGTTCCACCCTCACCGTTCCCCGTTCGTCCCTTGTAGCTCCGCGTGTGGTGGGGCGTTACAGCCAGGCCCGGGAAGGCAACCTGGTGCTGGTCTTCGGCGGCATCCACGGCAATGAAGTCTCCGGCGTCCTGGCCCTTCGGGCTGTCTTCCGGCATCTGGAGGCCACGCGGCCGTCCTTCCGGGGCAAGGTGGTCGGAATTTCCGGCAACCTAGCCGCGCTGGCCGCAGGACAGCGCTTTATCGACAACGACCTGAACCGCCACTGGGATGCGGAGGGCATTCGCCGCTTGCGCGGCCAAAGCCCCGAGACACCCAGCAGTTCGGAAGACCGGGAGGCGCTGCAGCTGCTGCAGACCATCGACGCCGAATTGGGCGAAGACGGCCCCTGGACCGACCGGATTTTTGTGGACTTGCACGCCACATCGGCCGGAGGTGGCGGCTTTTCCATCATCCACGATGCGGAGGCCAACCGGGAGATTGCCGCGCGCATGCACCTTCCGCTCATTTTCGGCATCGAAAAAAAGCTGCAGTCCACCCTGATGAGCCACCTCTACGATCGGGGCATGAACGGAGTGGTGTTTGAGGGCGGCCGGATCGGCAGCCAGGAAGCCATCGACGTACACACCGCCGGCCTGTGGACCCTGCTCACCAGCCTGGGCTGTCTGCATCCCAAGGATGTGCCGGATTACCGCTACCAGATCAACCGCATGATCGATGCGGCTGAAGGCCTGCCCAAAGCCGTGCGCACCATATACCGCCACCGTATCGATCCGGAAGATCGGTTCCGCATGTTGCCCGGCTACCGCAATTTCCAGCCCGTGCTCAAGGATCAGCACCTGGGCGATGATGCGTATGGTCCTGTGTTGGCGCCTTTGGATGCGCTGTTGCTCATGCCCTTGTATCAGGAACAGGGCAGCGAAGGTTTTTTTCTGGTGGAAGCGGTGGATTATTAGCTGATGCGGGTTCCGCACCGTTCCGTTTTCCGGCCCGGCAGCACCGGAGTTTTGGCCCGGGTTCGCCCGAAGGGCATTTCCCGGAAACGTCCAGCGCGCTGGCGTCTGGCCACGCTGCTGTTGTGGATGCTCGGTGTTGGCCCCCTCTTGGCCCTTCCTGCCGCTGCCCAGCCCCTGCAAGGCTTCGGGGTGGTGGAATCGGCCGTGCTGCACCCGGGCGACCCATCCACCGAAACCTGGGAAGCGCCCGCCGGAAGTCCTGACGCATTGGCCAAAGACCTGCAGGCCCGCTGGCCGGACGCTCAGGCGGTATACCTGGAGCAGCGCCATGCCGTGGAGATGCGCCTGGAACGCGCCGCAACGGGCAGCAAATCGGCGCAGCCGGTGTTGCTCAAACGCCACCGGTTTTTGCTTTTCCTGGGTCCGGAGGCCTTTCGCCATTTGGGCGAACAGGCCATCGGCGCTTCGGGATTTCGGCGCATCGAGGACCTGCAGGCCTGCACCTGGGTGCCCGGGCCTGAAGGCTACACCCGGCTTCCCGTGACCGCCTTCGGCGAACGCAAACGCCATACGGCGGGCATTTTCCACGACGACCTGCGCGAGCACCACTGGACCTTCCCGGGCCTCGAAGCATATGCCATTGTGGAATGGCGTTATACCGAACGCATCCTCGAGCCACGCTTTTTGGGCAGCGTGGAGATGGGGTCTGTGCATCCGGTCGAGCAGGCCCTGCTGCACATCCAGGTGGATACGGGATTTGCGTTGGGCCTGTGCTTGCTCGGCGCGGATACCGCACTGGTCCAGCGCCAAATGTCGCGGGATGGGGCTCGGCGGCAGTGGGCATTCGCCCGTAAGGGCATCCCGGGTCTGGACCGCGAACAGGGCGGCCCGCCCTGGCACAGCCTGCGCACCGAAGTGCTGCTGTTCATACGGGCCATGCAGGATGAGCCCTTGCTCGATGGAGTGGATGGCCTTTACGCCTGGTATCGGGAGCTGACCCGCGAGCAGGATCGGCAGATGGCCCGGGATACCAGCATACAGCACCTGGCCCGCCGGATCACGGCCGGATTGGGCGATGGACCGCAAGCCGAACGGGAAAAGGCCCGCCGGATTTTTCATTGGGTGCAGGAACAGATCCGCTACATCGCTTTTGAGGAGGGGTTGGGGGGCTTTGTGCCCCGCGATCCAGGCTTGGTATGCCGCCGCCGCTATGGCGACTGCAAGGACATGGCCAGCCTGGCGGTGGCGCTGATGCGGGCCGTCGGCCTGGAGGCCGAACGCGTCTGGCTGGGCACCCGCGATTTGCCCTACCGCTACGAATCGGTCCCCACTCCAATGGCCGACAACCACATGATTGCTGCGGTGCTTTTGGAGGATGGCGCGCAGCGGGATTGGGTTTTCCTGGATCCCACCGACCCCTTTTTGCCCTTTGGTTTGCCCAGTGCCTTCATCCAGGGGCGCCCGGCGCTGATCGGCAGGGGAGATGCCTACCGCCTGGATACCATCCCCGTTCCCGATGCCGGCCAAAGCCGGCAAGACCTGGATCTGGACCTCTGGGTGGATGGATTGGTGCTGCTGGGCAAGGGGCGCGCAAGGTTGACGGGCTATACCGCCATGACCTGGCGCCAGGCCTTGGCCGAACGCAGCGTCGAGGGCCGGATGCGCTGGGTGGAAGACCGTTTGCAATTGGGCAACAACCGCTTTGAGCTCCATAGCCTGGAGTCCTCCGGCATGGAGGCATTGGACGAAGCGCTGGTTTTGGACTTTTCGTTCCAAATTGCGGAGGCCCTTTCTTTTGTGGCCGCCGAGGTCTACCTGAATCCCCATCTGCTCCGGGTAGGGGAAAAGCTGCTCGTGGACACGCCCCGAAGCCAGGTGCGCGTGTTTGACCACTGTTGGTCCACGGCATTGACGCTGCGCCTGCATGCCCCTCAGGGTTGGGCCTGGCAATTCCTTCCGGCAGCATACACCGGTGGCGTTTTGGACGCTTCGGTCCAATTGGACTATTCGTTCCAAAATGAGGCATCCGGCACCCATGCCCGGGTAGCGCTGGAGTTGGCGCAGAACAACCTTGAAGTTTCTCCAGTCCAACTAAACCAATGGAACGGCTTCTGGAAGACTATACTGGATCGCCAGCGGCAGGCCTTGGTCTTGAGCGCCATGGGTACCAAAGCAGGAGATGCCCAAGCCCGCGATACGGGCACCTCCGATGCCGGAGCACCTCCCTTTGGCGGGCCACCCAGCGATGGGCGTTTCCGCTTGCCGGAACCTGCCGATGGTTCAGCGAAAGTGGACAGCGGAGCATCCCAGACCTCCTGGAGCACCGAAGCGGCGGTCGGTATGCCGGCCCATCAGCACCGGCAGGACCAGCCATTTGGCGACCCGGTTATGGACAGCCTTTGGGCCTTGCCCTGGCCGCAGGCCGGTGGGCTTGTTGAATACGAGGAAGAAAAGGACCATGCTGCAGTGGTCTTGCTGGACCGCCGCTGGACCGACTTTGAGTGGCGCGGAGGCCGGCTGCAGCAAACCGAACGGGTGCAGGTCTGGTTGCAGGTGCGCACGCAGCGCGGGGTGGAGCGCTTCAACAAGGTCTTTGTGCCCGTAAGTGCAGGCGACTCTCTGTTGGCCTTTCACGCCGCCCTGTACTCCGAATCAGCTGGGCTGAGGATTGCGGCGGCCGATCAGGACGTCCTGGAAGTGGATGCCAGTGCGGAGCACGACCGCTTTCGCCAATGCGCCCTGCAAGGCATGCGTGTGGGTGATGTTGTGGCCTATGGATACGTTCGGCGCAAGCCGCTGGACTTCTTCGGCCGCCAAGTCCTGCAGCGCAACATCCCCGTGTTGGCCGTCGATCTCCAGTTCCGGCATCCGGCCATGCTGGGTTTTGCCACGGCATCCTACAACGGGTTGCCGGACGCTGGGCGGGTGCTTCCCCGGCGCGGGATGGCAGACCCGCAGGACCTGCCTGCGGTGAACGGAAATGCAGCCCCCGGTCAAGCAGATCCCGGAGGCAACACGGCTGTCTGGCGCCTGGTCCACGGTCCCCTGGAGCCGGCCTACAAGGAACGCTATGCCCGGTATGCACCGGAACTGCAACGCCTGGACTGGCGCATCACCGAATTGCCGCTATACGGTATGGACCGGCAGGATTTTGGCTGGTGTGCCGCCGCAGAACGCCTGGCCGCAGGCATGGGGCTGGACGGTGCCCTGGACCGTCCTGGAGACTCCGCCGCTGTGGCCCAATGGCTGTCCGGCATTTTTACCGAGCCCGATTCCGTCTTGCCTTCCGGCGAAAACCTCTCCCGCCTGGAACGTGCCATCAAAGCGCAGGTGGGCGTATTGCCAGAAGGGGCGGCTTCGCCGAAGGCGCCAGAAGCTGTACTGCGTTTCCGACAGGCAGACCGCGGCGCCCTGTTGCGCCTGTATGCGGCATGCTTCCGCCAATTGGGCTGGCCTGCTGAACTGGTCCTGGGCGCCAGTCCGGATGCTGCGGACCTGGACCCCGGTTTTCCCCAGTGGCAGGCGCTGCAGGAGTTTTTCTTGTTTTTGCCTGAACAAAACCGGTATATAGCGCCTGACCGATGGGCATTCCGCGACGGATTGATCCCGCCGGCATGGGCCGACCGGCCTGCAGTACACGTTTCCCTGACCGACGAGGATGCTGCTGCCGCAACGGATGATGCGCGCGTCAACGAAGCCTGTTCCATGCGCTTGGTGCCGGAAGCACCTCTGGAGGGCCAATACGAGATCCTGGACCTGGAGCTGGCCTTTGATCCGCAGGCCGCTGTGCTGGAAGTGGAGGCCACCCGCAGCTTCACTGGATTGCGGGCCGCGTACATCCGGCCCTATCTGCCTTTGATGGAAGGTGGAGACCGGCAGGCCGTTTTTGCGGATTTGCTGGGCATCGGATTTGATGCTGCCCCGGTGACCAACGTGCGCCATCGCCATGCCACGCCGGAAGCCGCCAGCAGTGGATTGCCCTGGGTGCTGGAAGGCCATTTGCGCCTTAAAAAGCCGGTGGTGCAAGCCGGATCGCGCTATCTCTTGCACCTGGGCAGCCTGATTGGTCCCCAGGTGCAACTCTACAGCGAACAGCCACGGCGATTTGCCATTGATGTGGACCACCCACACGGCTACCGCCGGCGCATGCGTTTGCCCATTCCGCAGGGATTTCAGGTATATGGCCTGGAGACCCTGTTCATGGACCGGGCGGTGCTTTCGCCGAAAGGCGATACGGTTATGGCCTTCCGCAGCCATGCGGTATTGGAACAGGACGTCCTGGAGGTGGTGGTGCATGAGTTTTACCGGCATACCCGCCATCCGGCCGAAGACGATGCGGCCTTTCGTTCGGTCATCAACGCGGCGGCGGATTTCAACAAACGCTCCGTGGTCCTGATCCCTGAAACGTATTCCGCACCGGGCAGGCGGTCCGACTAGCAGCAACTACCCTTTACGTGGCGCGAAGCACGGCCCACACGCGACCCGAGCCGCAGGCAATCGCAGGCCTGCAGCCATTCCGGTACAACGACAAGCCCGGTAGGCATTGCCCGGTTGCAAGGGCGCTAAAAGGCAAAGCGGTCCACAAGCGCCTGGATGTGCATCGCGGTGGCTTGCGGTTGCTCCAACGGGAAGAGGTGGCCGCCCGGCCAAACGTGGGCCTGAAAGGCGGGCAGGTTGGAGCGCGTCCAGCGCCGGTCCGCCTTCGAGAGGGTTTGGGTATCGGCACCCGTGGCCCAATGGCACCAGCCCGGGGCCCTGTGCATCGCGGGAATGCGCGTTGGAGCGGTCGTAAAGACGGCGTATTCCCGTTCTGCGGAAAACCGGAGGGTGAGGTTTTCGCCGGCAGGCGCCTGACCAGCAGCCACCAAACCGTGCTTCAGGTAGGCTTCAAAGCAGGACGGATGCATGCGCTGGAAGAAAGGCTTGGTTTCAAAGTAAGCGCGCGCATGTGCGGCATCCTGGAAATGCCGCCTTCGGCGTTTGGCCAGCGCGGCGGGAGGGAACCGATCGAGAAGTCCAAGCTGGTTCAGGACCCGGATGGCCATGCCCTTGGCCCAATGGAACATGGGCGGCTCCAACAGCAGCAGGCCATCGGCAAACCCCGGATGGCGGCAGGCAGCCAGGTAAGCAGCATATGCCCCCAGGGAATGGCCGATGACGATCCGGGGACGATCGAGCCGAAGTACCTGCCGGTACAGATCCTCGGCCAGGTTGCTCCAGCCTTGTTGGACAGGTGCATTTTCCGCCAGGGGTGCGAGCAGGTAGAGGTCCACATACTGCAGCTGTTGCAGCATGGGCATATACACCGGGTTGGGGAATCCGTTGGCACCGGAAAAAGCGGCTTGGAGCATGGACAGGACTCGGGAAGGCCGCAAGTTACAGGTCCTTTGGGCCAGGGGAATCGCCTGGACGCTGGGCCATGGCTTGTGTACAACAGCACCGGTCAGGACGAACCAATGGCAACGCGGCCCATCGGCGCCCACGGCGATGTCAGAGCACGGCAAAACTGGGTCAGCTATTGGCCGCTCTGAATTGATTCAAGGATATGCTCTAAAAAGATGATAAC
>JAUIHG010000125.1 GCA_030432405.1 Bacteroidia bacterium
CACCTGGGTGTAGAATTCCGGGTGTTGCTCGATCCAGGCATGGTCCCAGGAAGTGTGGTTGGCCACCCAATCCAGCAGCACGGCCATGCCGCGGCTGTGGGCTTCCTCCACCAGGAGGCGGAGGTCGTCCAGGTTGCCGTATTCGGCCGCTATGGCCTTGTAGTCTTCGACCGAATAGGGCGAATTGACCGAATTGGTCTCCCCGATGGGATGGATGGGCATGAGCCACAACACATTGACGCCCAGCTCTGCGATGGCGTCCAGGCGGCTGATGACGCCGTTGAGGTCACCGCCGGGGAAACTGCGGAGGTTGACCTCGTAGAGCACCAGGTCTTCGGTGGCCGGCAAGCCGGCGAAAGGCGTCCCGTAGGGTTCCGGATCGGTATAGCCGGTGGGGCCCGGCGGCGTGGGTGGGGGATCGTCCTTGCAGGCCGAAGCCAGGACGCTTAGCGCCACGATCAGGACCAAAAGCATGGGCGCAAACCAGCCGGAAGCCCTTCCGGTACGGCGGAAAAACCGATCGATGTTGGACCAACGAAGAAGCATGGCCCAAAAGTAGGGCCATCCTAGCGGCTCAGCACCTGCGCCATCACGGCGGCAAACCGCACCACGTCTTCGTAGCGGTTGTACAACGGGACGGGAGCCAGGCGGATCACGTTGGGTTCGCGCCAGTCGGCGATGATGCCTTCGGCCGTCAAGGCCTCAAACACCGCCTTGCCGCGGTGGTCGGTGAGGATGGACAGCTGGCAGCCGCGCTGCGCATCTTCCCGGGGCGTGATGAGCTCAAAACCGCCGTTGGGGATGGCTTCCAGGCATTCGCGCAAAAGGCCGGAGAGGGCCAGGGATTTTTCGCGCAGCCGCGCGAAACCCGCCTCCCGGAAGAGCTCCAGGGCCGCCCGGTGTACGGCGATGTTGAGCACCGGGGCATTGCTCATCTGCCAGCCGGCCGCGCCGGACTGGGGGTGGAAACCGGGCTGCATCTGGAAGCGGGTCTTTTCGGCATTGCCCCACCATCCGGCAAAACGGGGGAGTTCCGGACTGTTGGCGTGGCGCTCGTGCACAAAGGCGCCGCTGACCCCGCCAGGGCCGGAATTGAGGTACTTGTAGCTGCACCACACCGCAAAATCGGGGCCCTGGTCGTGCAGCTCCAAGGGCACATTGCCCACCGCATGGGCCAGGTCAAAACCCACCTGCGCGCCTACGGCATGGCCGGCTTCGGTGATGGCCTTCAGGTCAAAAAACTGGCCGCTGTAGTAGTTCACGCCGCCAATCATGACCAGGGCCAGCTCCTCGCCGTGTTCGGCGATCGCGGCCAGCACGTCCTCGGGCCGGTGGTGGTGTTCGCCGTCCCGCAAAGGGATTTCGACCACGGCCTTTTCGGGATCGAAGCCCTGGGCCTTCGCGTGAAAACGCGCCTGCATTTCCGCGGTGTACTGGTCCGAAGGGAAGGCCTTTGCCTCCAGCAGGATTTTGTAGCGCTTGGCGGTGGGCCGGTAAAAGCTCACCAGCATGAGGTTCAGGTTGACCGTCAGCGCGTTCATGGCCACCACCTCTTCGGTGCGGGCGCCGACAAGCTCGGCCAACAGGCCCTCCACTTCATGGTGGTAATAAAACCAGGGATGCCGCGCGTGCAGGTGGCCTTCCACACCGTAGCGGGCCCAGTCCTCCAGTTCGGTTTCCAGGGCCTCCCGGGCGGCCTTGGGCTGAAGGCCCAGGGAGTTGCCGCAGAGGTAGATCACCTCGTCGTGGCGGGTGTCGCCCACCATGTTCGGATGGTGGAAACGGTCGCGGAAATGGGCCAGGGGATCGGCGGCGTCGCCGGCGCGGGCGCGCTCCAGGGCTTGGGCCATGAAGGCCGGCAGGGCAGCGGGTTCAGCCATGGTCAGTCCTGAGTCTGTGCCGGAGATTTGGCCGGTGGCGGCGCCATGACGGTACCGCAATTCGAGCAGGTCCGGTTTTCCTCAGACTGGTAGAAGCGCTCCATGACGGGTGGCAGCTGCTTGACGATGTCGGTGAGCTCGAAGTACTCGTCGTACAGTTTGTGGTTGCAGTTTTCGCAGAACCACATCAGGCCGTCCTTTTCGCCGTGCTTGCGGTGCAGTTCCATGACCAGGCCGATGGAACCTGCGGGCCTTTGCGGCGAATGCGGGACTTTGGGCGGCAGCAGGAAAATCTCGCCTTCCTCAATCGGAATGTCCACCGGTTTGCCCTCGTCGATGACCTTCAGGGTCATGCCGCCTTCGAGCATGTAGTAGAACTCTTCGGTCTCGTTGTAGTGGTAGTCCTTGCGGCCGTTCGGACCGCCGACCACCATGACGATGAAGTCGTCGTTGTCCTTGTAGACCACCTGGTTGCCGACCGGGGGCTTGAGCAAATCGCGGTGTTCATCGATCCAGCCGCGGAAGGAAAAAGGTTTTTGCAGGGCCATATCCTATAGCTTGGGGTGGGTTTGGGCAAAGCCTAAAACTACGGAGTGCACCGCAGGGGCAAAACGGGCGGCTGTGTCCGGGCCGGCGTTGCCTGGATCAGCCCCCCAGGCGCTGGACGAGGTACCACACCAAAAACCCGATCAGAAAGGCGGTACCCAGCCAGGAGAGCATGCGCAGCAGCAGGCCCGGGCGTTCGCCGGCAGGCATATGGCGTCCGCTGACCAGGGCCAGGTTGGCCACCGCAAAAAAGGGCGCGGTGGCAAAGCTGAGGATGGTGGCCACGTCCACGAGTTGGCGCAGGTCGCGGGCAAACCAGCGGATGAGGCTCAGTGCGCCGATGATGAGCAGGATCAGGAAAATGGTGTACCAAATGCGGGTACCCGCCGCGCGGGGCTGGGCCTGCACGGTGGCTTCCGGGGTGGGATGGGCATCGCGCTGCGCGCGAACAATGGTCTCCACCGCGTCGCGCTCCTGGCGGGCACCTTCCGGGCCGATGGCCGGGGTCAGGGGGGCATCCAGATCCGCGCTGTTGCGCGCGATGACTTCATCAGGTTCCGGCAGGTCCAGGGTGCTGCCGAGCAATTGCACGGTCTGGGTCAGCACACGCGGGATGGCGTCCAGCACGGTCAGTGTGGTGCTGAACATGGTGGCCAGGGCTGCCAGGGCAATCAGCCATCCGGCGCCTTCTCCGAGCGTGTAGCGGTACATGTCAATCAACAGGGTGCCGAACTCCGCCGCACTGGCTGGAAAGCCTTCCACCTGCCCATAGAACATGCGTGCGCCGAGCGCTAGAAAGACGATAGCCAGAATGGTCGTTCCAAAATAGCCGATGCGGAAATCCAGCATGGCCTGCCGCAGGCCGAAGGCCGGGTTGAGCCGCTGCTTTTCCAGGGCCCAAGTGGAATGCCATACGCTCAGGTCAATGGGTGCGGGCATCCAGCCCACCAGGCCGATCAGAAAGGCCACAGCCAAGGGGTCCCGGAGGCTGAAGGTTTGCAGGGGCACGCTGGCGGCTTCGGCCGGATGGCCGAACGCAATGGCCAGGGCCAGGAGGGTGCAGACGGACAGCACCACAATGACCCATTTCATGGTGCGGTCCAGGATGCGGAAATGCCCGGCCAGCAACAGGACGGTACAGAAGACCAGCAGCAGCGCTGCATAGCCGCTCGGGTGACCGTGCCAGCCGAAGGTGTGCTGCAGGATGGCCACCGTCACGCCGGTCACGGCGGCGGTGACGGTGAAGATGGTGGCCACGGTCAGCGCCAGGTAGGCCACCAGCACCCAGCGGCCGAGGCGCAGGTAGCCGGCCAAAAGGCTTTCGCCGGAGGCGAGGGCATAGCGCGGCCCAAATTCAAAAAAAGGATACTTCAGCAGGTTGGCCAGCAGCACCGCGCCGATGAGGGCATAGCCGTATTCCGCTCCGGCCCGGGTGGACTGGTAGATGTGGCTCACGCCGATCGCGCTGCCCGCAAACAGCAGGCCCGGACCGAGCATGGCCACCAGGCGTTGCACGCGGGTGGTGGACATGAAACCCGAAAATCGAAATCAGCAGCCGTCCGGCAAGAAGGGCACGCGGAAGGCCGTCTGCGCGTCGAGCAGGCCGCGGATGGTTTCACCGATGGTTCCGGATGAAGGCCGTTCGGCCGTTGCGCTGACGATGGTGCCGTTGGCGTCGATGAGCATGAAGCGCGGGATACCGGCGATGCGGTATTCGGTCACCACCTCCGAATCCCAGGCGGCCGGCGCCAGGATCTGGATGCCGCCGAGTTCGTCTTCGGTGACCATGGTCCGCCAGGCTTCGTTGTCTTCGTCCACCGAAATGGAAACAAAGGCCACGCGGGAATCGCCTTCAAAATCGGCTTCCAGTTCCTGGAGGAAGGGGATTTCGCCCCGGCAGGGGCCGCACCAGGTGGCCCAGACGTCCACGTAGACCACGCGGCCCTTGAGCTCGGAGAGGGCCACGCGCTGGCCGTCCAGGGTGGTGCCGTGGAAGTCGGGTGCGGGTTCGCCTTCGGCGATGGCCATCCATCCGTTGTAGGCCTCTTCGGCCGCTTCAATGGTTTCCGGTTTGCCACCGGAAGCGCGCAGTTTGGCCATCAGCACATCGGCCCCGTCTGCGCCGTCGTAGCGCATGTAGTTCATCACGGTTTTGCCCAGCAGGTGGTCGCGCACGGCGGGGTTTTCGAAGCGTTCGCCGATCAGGTCCATGCGTTTGAGGGCCTTTTCGGAGCGGCCGGCCTCCTCATCCGCCAGCGATGTGGCGGCCACCTCGTTCAGGTAGCTTTCGGCAAAGAGGCTGAAGTTGTCGCTTTGGATGTTGGCATCGTTGTCCAGGTCCACATCCTCCACAAAAGCCCAATAGCCTTCGCCGGGCGAGTAGTCCGGCGCGTCGGCATAATAGCGGTGGTAGGAGGGGTAAACGGCCCGCTCGGAGGCCCATTCCAGCTTGATTTCCCGCTCCTCGGATGCGCGGAAGGCCGTCGGAACCTGGGCTGCCTGGAGGTCTTTGAGGAGTTGGTCGCGCTTGCCGTCGGTGTAGGCCAGGAATTCGGCTTCTTCTTCCATGTAGGGATTGCCGACCGCATCGGACATGGCCTCAATCTGCAGGAATTTGGCGGCCAGGAAATTGGCCGCATCGGGGTTGTTGCCGCTATAGGCCATGCTTTCGTCGAATTCCGCAGCGTCCACGTCCACATGCAAGGAGTCACCGGGCTGGAGCCAGGCCAGGGTGAATTCGCTGCCGATGCGCAGGCTGAGGTATTCGGCTTCGGCCATGGGCAGGACCAGGTGGAAGCGTCCGTCAGCATCCAGCTCGGTCTGCAGCGTGGTGTCGGAAAGGGACGCTTTGACGTTGGTGCCCGCTTGGTTGTGCACCGTACCGGCCACAATGGTGCGGCCGGGCTCGCCGTGCGGTTGCGTGGTGCCTTCGCCGGCACAGCCGGCTCCGGCGAACACGATGGCCATAAGGCAAAGCATGGTTCCCATGCCTGGAAAGGATTTGGCAAGGGGGCTGCGGCGTGCGCGCCGGTGGGGGAGCTGGATGATCATGGTTCCGAAGTTAGCGCGGCGGGAGGGCATCAAGGCCTGTTTGGTGGGCTGCCGATTCGGGCAGATGCCCTAGTTTGCGGTCCTTCCAGCGGCCTTGCCCGTTCCCCGACCGATGCCGGTGCCGGGTCGGGTGCCGCGCCCTGCCGATCGTTTCTCCATACGCAGCCCTTTCCAACCGCGCTTGCCATGTCCGAATCTTCCCAGTCCGCCACCGCCGCGACCCACCTCTCCGAGCCCTTTCCCCTGCGGGGCAAGCGCGCCTTTGTGGGCGGAGCTTCCAAGGGCATCGGGCGGGCCTGCGCCGAAGTGCTGGCCGCCGCCGGGGCTTCGGTAACCGCTGCTGCCCGCAGCGAAGGCCCCCTGCACGATTTGATCCGTTCCCTGCCCACCGCATCCGGCCAGGAACACGACTATGTGCTGCTGGACTACGCCAAGCCCGACAAGTTGGATGCGGATGTGGAGGCCTGGATGGCCGGCCGCCACTACGACATCCTGGTCAACAATACCGGCGGTCCGCCAGCCGGTCCCATCGCCGATGCCGAAGACGGCGATTTCCGCCGTGCTTTTGATTTGCATTTGGTGGCCAACCACGTGTTGGTTCGCCACCTGCTGCCGGGCATGAAATCCAAAAGCTACGGCCGCATCATCAACGTTATTTCCACCTCCGTCAAACAGCCTTTGAAAGGCCTGGGCGTGAGCAATACGGTTCGCGCCGCGGTGGCCAATTGGTCCAAAACCCTGGCGGGCGAAGTGGCCGTACACGGCATCACCGTCAACAACGTTTTGCCCGGCGCCACGCGCACCGAACGCCTGGCGGAGATCATCGCCGGAAAGGCGAAAAAATCCGGCCAGACCGAAGCCGAGGTCACAGCCGCCATGCAGGCCGCGGTTCCGGCGCAGCGTTTTGCCGAACCCGAAGAAGTAGCCGCCGCGGTGGCCTTTTTGGCTTCGCCGCAGGCGGGTTACATCAACGGCATCAACCTGCCGGTGGATGGCGGAAGGACCGGTTGTCTGTAAAACGTGTCATTGTGGACCGAACATTCCAGTACCATGCCTGAGCTGCAAAAGATCCGCCACTGGATCGGCGGGGAATACACGGATCCCGCCTCCGGCGAATGGCTGGACGTCTATGAGCCTGCCACCGGTAAGGTCTATGCCCAGCTGGCTTCAGGCAATGCGGAGGATGTGGAACGCGCGGTCCAAAAAGCGCAGGAGGCCTTCCCGGGCTGGAGCACCATGCCGGCCGTGGAGCGTTCGAGGGTGCTGTACCGGCTCTCCGAATTGATCGACGAGCGCTTGGAAGACCTGGCGCGCACTGAAAGCATTGACAACGGCAAGCCCCTGGCCCTGGCCCGCTCGGTGGACATCCCCCGCGCCCGCGACAACTTCCGCTTTTTTGCCACCGGCCTTTTGCATTTTGCCTCCGAAAGCCACAACGCGCCGGGGGCCTACGTGAACTACACCCTGCGCCAGCCTTTGGGCGTGGTGGGCTGCATTTCGCCCTGGAACCTGCCGCTGTACCTGTTTACCTGGAAGATTGCCCCGGCCCTGGCCATGGGCAATTGTGTGGTGGCCAAGCCTTCGGAAGTCACGCCGCATACGGCCGCCCTGTTGGGCGAACTCGCCGACCAGGCGGGCTTCCCGCCCGGTGTGCTCAACATCGTGCAAGGCACTGGACCCGGAGCCGGCTCGGCCATCGTGGCCCACCCGGCGGTCAAGGCCATCAGCTTCACGGGCGGCACCGCCACGGGGGCAGCGATCGCCGCGCAAGCGGCGCCCATGTTCAAAAAACTAAGCCTCGAATTGGGGGGCAAAAACCCCAACCTGGTTTTTGCCGACTGCGACTTTGACGAGGCCCTGGAAACCAGCGTGCGTTCCAGCTTTGCCAACCAAGGGCAGATTTGCCTGTGCGGTTCGCGCATCTATGTGGAACGATCGATCTACAACCGCTTCCGTGATGCCTTCGTGGAAAAGGTGCGCGCATTGCGTCAAGGCGACCCGCTGACCGAAGGCACCCAACAGGGTGCGGTGGTTTCCGAACCGCATTACCGCAAAATCCTGGCCGCCATCGAGACGGCCAAAGCCGAAGGCGGCACCGTACTCTGCGGCGGTGCCCCGGCGCCTCAATCCGGCCGCTGCACCGAAGGCTGGTTCATCCAGCCCACGGTCATTGAAGGCCTGCCGGCCGAATGCCGCACCAACCAGGAAGAGATCTTCGGGCCGGTGGTCACCCTGCAGCCCTTTGACACAGAGGAAGAATCCCTGGGCTACGCCAACAGCGTGCGCTACGGCCTGGCCTCCACCATCTGGACCCGCGACCTGCAGCGCGCTCACCGCCTGGCCGAACGCATCGAGGCCGGCATCGTCTGGATCAACTGCTGGCTTTTGCGCGACCTGCGCACACCCTTTGGCGGCATGAAGGATTCCGGCGTAGGCCGCGAAGGCGGTTGGGAGGCGATGCGGTTTTTTACCGAGCCCAGGAACATCTGCCTGAAGTACTGATTGCAACACGAACCATCTCCAGCACCCTCTATTCCGCTTTGCCATGGACGCCATCAACAGCAACGAAGCCCCCAAACCCGTCGGTTTGTATCCGCATGCCCGCCGTGCCGGCGATTTCCTGTTCCTCTCTGGCATCGGTCCGCGTTCGGCCGACGGCAGCGGCATTCCCGGCCTCGAGCTGGACGCCAACGGCAATTATAAAAGCTTCGATTTTGAAGCCCAGTGCCACAGCGTCTTTCAAAACGTGAAGGCCGTCCTGGAATCCGCCGGTCTGCTCTGGGAAGACCTCGTGGACATCACCGTCTTCCTCACCGACATGAAGCGCGACTTCCACACCTACAACCGCATCTACGCCGAATACTTCAAGGAGCACCAGCCCTGCCGCACCACCTGCGAAATCAAAAGCCTCCCCACGCCGATCGCGATTGAGTTGAAATGCATTGCCTTTTGTGGTAAGCAAATATGATTAATCAGTATAGGTATATTGTGATTTCACAAACGCATCTAAAGAGTCATTCAGCTCGGAAGAAAGTATTTCTTCGTTGCTCAGCAAGAGTCTCACAAACTCTTCCCACCCGTAGAAAAGGCTTTTGAGAAGCGGGTTGAAAGTGCTTCTATTTGGTTCATTTGTGTCCTGAACAACAAGCTTGGACCATGCAATGATTAACCTCGGAGACTTCCTTACTTTCATTTTAAGATAGTTGTAGAACTTATCTTTAATGTAGTTGGGAAATTGAGCGTCCTTTGCAAGATTGTCAAGTATCGAAAGCATAAGAAATGAATGTGTGTCTATCTTAGCAACATTTGATAAGGTAGAGATACTATTCTCTGAGTATTCGGTTTCCTTTATTGCTAAGTCTAGAAGTATTGGTGCGAGCTCATTGGTATCTGCAATAAAGTAAAGAGCACCGCTTAACTCCTGTCTAATGAGGGTTGCAATAAATTCAAACAATGGAAAGCGATCAAGTTCTTTAGTGTCTTTTGATCTATATACTTTCTTTATCCCTTCATGTATTGAGTAAGGAGTTTTTTGTTCATCTGTAAAGAATGGGGCATGTGACTTTACTTTAGAGTGGGCTCTCTTTGGCAGAGTAGCCTGCAGTGCTCTAATAAAGGTGATTTGTGTGTCAGAACTGAGAGTAATGTTTTTTGAACATATGAAATCAATTAACAATGGAAGATAAAAATCATCATTCACATTTTTTCTTTTAGATAGTCTTCCGCATAGGTAGAGAAATATACTAGATTGTTCAGATGGACTACAATTCTCAGTATAAGCACTGGCAGAAGTGTCCTTAAGAGAAATCAAAGAATCAATTAGCTTGAAGGATATGTTACTGTTTGTATAATTATCATAGAAAGGATCATGATTGTCAAAATTGGATATCTGTTTATTGTAATAATCACCTTGCTTGTATGAATACATACCCTTTATCCATTCGAAGCAATTGATGTCAATCTCTTCTTTGAGCTTGCTGCGAAAGCTATCCATAACTTGTTTGTCAAATTCGATAGACTTATCGCGCTTAACAATAGTTTGTCCGTATCGTTTGAAAGCAATTTGTGATTTAAAGAATCTAAACACTAAAGGTGATGCTACTTTTACGTACTCTATCACCAATTTTTGAGAAAAGTCAATTTCCAGAACACTCTCTTTTTCTGGGATTGCTTGAACTTGATTTACAAACCTTATTGCGCTTCTTGGTGTGCGAAAAACAGGTAAACCGTAGGCGTTTTGCGTGGTTGTTGCTTTATGCTGATAGCAAAATCGATTTATATCAGCCGCCTTGTCTTGGCCAAATGCGTTAATCAAGCTTTCTGATACAAATTGAAGAGCTTTTTCTTTAGGAATAGATGTCAATGCTATTGTTACGTTAAAGTATTTGTCCAAGTATGTAGTGTCTTGTTTTATATAGGTGTTATTAAGAATAGTAAACACATCCGCACAGCACACAATAATGGAGTTATCTATATCTTCTAAGAATCTGATTAAGCGTAGAATTTCCTGAAGTTGATCTGTGTCGATTCTATCTATTTCTTCTAAAACGATCACAGTTCTTTTGTTGTTTTTATAGGAGAGTTGGCTTAATAAATTACGTATAATAATAGGTATGAACCTTCCATAGTTCTTCCATTTACTAATAATATCTAGTACAACCGTTAGATCACTAGTTCCATTCAAGGCCATCTCACTTGCTATTTTCATGCCGATAGCATCAATAATATCAGAGTCTCTTAGGAGGTGCCACTCATCTACAACAATTAAATTGTAATCATCAACTATTCTTTTTGAAAGATTATCGATGATCGTCGACTTGCCAGATCCATATTCACCTGATAATAGAATTGAAAATCCAGATTGAATTGGAGCATTATAGATTGTGGCTTCCAGTTCAAGAAGATTATTGTCTAAATTGAAATTCGTAATCTTGGTTCCAGTTCGATAGTCGTCTGAAATGAATGATTGTTCAATTTGAAGTCTATTTTCGTTTGTTTGGTTTTGGAAAAGATTTGTTTCACCAATAACGCCTTCAATAAGTAAAATGAAATATAATGATGACATTGTGGAGTATAGAATGTACAAACCCCAATGCTCTTGAATTATTATTGGTGAGAACGTAACGGTTGTGTATGTAAAGTATAGATAGTGTGTTGATATAAAAAATAGAAAAATGAATACAACATGC